>NZ_OY787469.1:308750-617500 GCF_963678835.1 uncultured Desulfuromonas sp. | reverse complement strand
TCACCGTTACCCAACAGCTGAATCTCATTGTGGCGGGTTTGCTCGATGTTGAGCTCGATGAGCACGTTTTTGTTGTCGCCAACACCGTTGGCCTTAACCTCGCTGAGGATTTCGCGGACCAAGCTCGGAGCATCCGCTGCAGCCGCATCAATCTGTTCCTGAGTCGGCTCTTTGGTGACCAGCAACGATGCGCCGAGAATCCGCTGCCCCTTACCGCCACCGCCGCCGATAGCTTTAAGACGAATACGCGCACCGGGATAATTTTTGAACATCTCGGCGCATTCGGCTTGAACCTGAGCACACAGCTCTTCAACAGTGAACAGGTCAATCCCTTTGTCATACGAAGCAAACAGAATATGGTCTGCCAGCGCCTCAAGGGTCAGGCTTTCATCAGCCAGAACCTTTTCATCACAGGCCAGATCCTTGGATTTCGCCAGAGAGACCAGGCTGTCACGCGTGGAATAATTTTTCACCAGCGTCCGCGCGGTCACATTGTCAATACCCGGAGTCACCGAAACATTAACTTGAAGCGCAGTCCGCTTGGCTTCGTCTTTCTTACCTGCAGCACGCTGGGTACCGGAGCAAGGACCAATAAAATTCAGACCGGCCTCTTCAATGGCAGCGACAAACTCATCATCTTCCGCCATGAAACCGTAACCGGCAAAAATCGCATTGTATCCGTTGTCCTTGGCAATGCCGATGATCTGACCAATCCGCTCAACACGCTCCTCCTTGGAGGCCCCGGAATAATCGGGCACACGGTGAACGCGACTGTTATCGGTCAGTTTACGCAACTCCGGAGACAGGGCATTGGGGTAAACGATCGAATCCTTTTCCGACAGCAAAATCCCGTAATGGGTAATACCCATCTCGTCATACACGTCCATTGCCTCTTTACGGATCGGACCGCGACAGACAATCAGAGGCTTGAGTTCTTCACAGGAAAAAGACCGCACCCACGCCGAAGGCGACTGGCTCAAACGGCGGTCACGGTGAATCAATGGGTTGTTCAGGTAGTTCTCAATATTATAGGCCATGGGCTTCATCTCCACTTCCATGGGGGTTAATGGCAACACTCCTCGTCAACAGCAATCACATCATTCAGATACGAATTAATGGAATTCGCGTTGAACCGACTGCATCGGACCGGGCTTGTAATGACGCAGGAAGAAGTTCATGTTCTTGGCCAGAACTTCGCGCAGATCCGTCGGCATAACAATCGACGAGATGGAGCCCAGAGACAAACCCTCTTTCGGGTTCATCAGCTCTTTTTCATAACGAGTATTGAGTTTTGTCTCTTCCACTTTCAGCCATTCCGCCACTTCTCGTTCGGCATCCCTCTTGGCATCGTCACCATCCATGCCGGCAGCAACACGGTCGGTAGTGCCCTGAGCGATCATCCCTTTAACCGCACCACGCAATTTGCGCAGTTCGTTTTTGTAGACAAACTCTTTACCCGCTGGCCCCATAACCGCCAGGCGGGTGGTCGGCAGTGCCAGAACCAGATCTGCACCGGTGGGATAGTTGTTGTAGGAGGCATAAGCGCCACCGTAAGCATTACGCAGGATCAGCAGAATACGCGGCGTACGCACATCAACAATGGAGTCGAGCATCGAACGACCCGCCTGAACAATGCCGCGCGCTTCCTGATCGCGACCGGGCAGGAAGCCGGTGGTATCTTCAATGAAGATAATGGGAATATTGTAGATATTACAGAAACGGACAAAACGGGCAATTTTCACCGCAGAGTCACAGTCAATCTGACCTGAAGACACGGCGCTGTTATTGGCACAGAAACCAACAACGTTGCCGCCGAGACGACCAAAAGCGGTAACCACTTCACGGGCACGTTTCGGTTGCAGCTCAAAGTAGTCACCATGGTCACAAATCTGTTGGATGATAATGGAAACGTCCACCGGGGTGTTGAAGCCGGTCGGCGAGTTAAAGGCTTTTTTCAGCAGGGTGTTGATCTCCCAAGTCTTCCGATTGAGCGGATCACTGGTTTCAAGGAACGGTGCCATGACACTATTGTTGTCCGGAATGTAGCTGAGCAACATTTTTGCCAGACGCAATGCCGCTGTTTCATCACTGACGGTCAAATCAGCCACGCCAGTCGCGCCATGAACCTTGGGACCACCGAGATCTTCCGGGGTCACATCTTCGCCGAGAACAGACTTAACAACCCCCGGACCGGTGAGACCAAAAAAGGTGTCCTCCGGCTGGATGACAAAGCTGCCCTGACGCGGCAGGTAGCTACCGCCGCCGGCGTTGAAACCAAACATGCACATGATACTCGGCACCACGCCACTGATTTTGCGCAAAGCGGTAAACGCTTCAGCGTAGCCATCCAAACCACCAACACCGGCAGGAACGAACGCACCGGCTGAGTCATTCATACCAATGACCGGAATCCCTTTTTCGCCCGCCATGGTAAACAATTTGGCCAGTTTACTACCGTTGGTCGCGTCAATGGAACCGGCGCGCACGGTAAAATCATGACCATAGACCGCCACATCACGGCCGCCAATGTTGAGAATGCCGGTAACCAGAGAGGCACCATCGAGGTTTTTACCCCAGTTCTGAAACAGGATATTCGGCTCATCTTCGGTAAGAACCTTGATCCGTTCCCAAACGGTCATACGCTTCTTGAAATGTTGTTTTTCGATCTGACTGACCGCAACCGACTTAACGGGACGTTGAATTAGATCATGGCCTTCCTGCATGACCTCTTCATAGCCACCTTTCGCACCGGCAATCTCGCCGGGGATGGTGAATTCAACGTTCTCTTGCGGAGCGAGAGGATTTTTCAGCGTTGGTTTGCACACCTTGTTTGACATAGTCGTCATCCCTTTACTGTTTTAAGTGGTACGCGTCAGAACAGGGAACCCTCCCCTGTTGCTGACCCCATATATGATCAACGTAATTCGAACCGTATAGACAACAGTGCCCGGCCGCTCCTGAACAGCGCACAGCCAGGCATGAGTTACTTACCCTCTGATGAATCGTCGCTGCGAATCCAGCAAGTTAACGAGTGACAATGGCCAGGACCTGAACCTCCTCACCATCATATGACAGCAAACGGTGACGCATGGAGGAATCAAAATACACCGCATCCCCCGCTTCCAGCTTGATCCGTTCGTCATCAAGCAAGACCTCAGCCGTGCCGTTTAATATCAACAAAAATTCTTCACCGTCATGGTTGTACATGGTTTCATCATCACTGCGTTCCGACACCGTGACAATGAACGGCTCCATTTTTTTATTTAACTTATGGACGGACAGAGCTTCATACGTATAGCCATGTCCCTTGCCGGCTTTGGAGATAACCCGACTGACCACACGCCGATCCATCGTTCGCACAACCTCGTAACGACGAACCTCTTCTTCCTCTTCAAAGAAATGACTGATTTTTACATCAAAGAAGCGCGCTAACTTTGACAACGTGGCAATGGGCGGTGAAACATTATTGTTCTCAATCTGTGAAATCAACGCCGGAGAAAAACCCGTTTCCGTCGCCACCGCCTGCAAGGTCAACTTTCGTGCTTTACGCAGCTCCTTTATTTTGGCTCCGATATTGTATTCCAAGACGTTCTCCAAAAAATAAAAAACAGTTCTATTTCCTCGCACGATATAAAACATGTGGCGAAAATTGTCAACCCAATTGTTTATCAGCAGTAAAAACATTTATTCAAAATAAATGCCTTAAATCAGAACCTTAGCAAAATTAATCCCGTTTTTCCAGCAGCTTAAAGTCTCGTTAAATCTTTTTTATGTATACAAAAATTATTTTCGTGCGCCTCGCTATTCCTGAAAAAACCGTTGGCTTATTTTCGCCCCCGCCGCCACAAAAATAAAGAATAATCTTTAAATCCATGAAGAAACCTGCGTTTGCCAGCCCATAATGTGGCTAAAAACCGCCACAATAGACACTGCCATCTTTCTTGACAAGGTTGTTTGGCCGCTGATATATTTCAGCTTGCTAAATTTTTTTAGCTCCTTTAAAAAAGCATTTTATTGAGTAAACCCCTGTTTGCTCAATCAGGTTAAATCGCTTTTAAAAAGATCGCAGCACTCAACAGCCACAGACTCACGACAGGGGCTAAACCACGGATTGATTCATCGCCTCAGCACCACATCAGGCTGAACAAACGCGCTTATCGCTTTCCGAGAGCATCGCGGAGACCGTCAACGATGGCCAACCAATTGAAAAAAGGACTGGTTCAGATCTACACCGGTAACGGCAAAGGCAAGACAACCGCCGCGCTGGGCTTGGCGTTTCGTGCAGCGGGCCGGGGTTTTCGAGTGCACATCATGCATTTCATGAAACTCGATCCTGACTATGGAGAGATGAACAGCGGTAAAAAGATGGGGCCGAACTGGAGTGTCGAGCAGGTTGGGCGCCGCGGCTTTGTATCCTTTACCAATCCCGCCAAGGAAGATATTGAACTGGCGCAACAGGCGTTTTGTCGAGCCGTTGAACTGGCGCGCAGCGGCGACTACGATCTGTTAATCCTCGACGAACTGGTCAACGCGCTGGGCTTTCGTCTGATCCGCCTGGAACAGGTGCTTGAATTGATCGCAACGCGCGCAGCAACAACAGAGCTGGTACTCACCGGACGCAATGCCCCTCAAGCTTTAATTGATGCGGCAGACCTGGTCACTGAAATGAAAGACATCAAACACTATTACGACGCCGGGCAATCCGCCCGCATCGGTATCGAATCCTGACGGCTTTCGTTTTTCATATTTATTGCTTGTGAAAGGACAACACATGTCGAACAAACCCACCATGGCCGACTGGGAAGCCAAGGCAAAAAAAGAGAAGAAGACCGACGACTTGTCGGACTTTAAATGGGATACTCCCGAAGGTATCACCGTCAAACCGCTCTACACCGCCAACGATCTCAACGGCATGGAGCATCTGGACACCCTGCCCGGCCTGCCGCCGTTTCTGCGTGGCCCGGTCGCCACCATGTATGCCGGTCGCCCGTGGACGGTACGTCAGTACGCCGGTTTTTCCACCGCCGAAGAGTCCAATGCGTTCTACAAGCGCAATCTGGCTGCCGGTCAGCAGGGCCTGTCGGTCGCGTTTGACTTGGCGACTCATCGCGGCTACGACTCGGACCATCCCCGCGTGGTTGGCGATGTCGGTAAAGCCGGGGTGGCCATCGACTCTGTCGAGGACATGAAAATCCTTTTCGACGAGATCCCGCTCGACAAAGTGTCCGTCTCCATGACCATGAACGGTGCCGTGTTACCGATCATGGCCAACTATATTGTTGCCGCCGAGGAGCAGGGCGTCAGCCAGGACAAACTGGCCGGCACTATCCAGAACGATATCCTCAAAGAGTTCATGGTGCGCAACACCTACATCTACCCGCCGGAACCGTCGATGCGGATTATTTCCGACATCATTGAGTACACCAGCTCCTACATGCCGAAGTTCAACTCCATCTCCATCTCCGGCTACCACATTCAGGAAGCGGGTGCCAACAACGCTCTCGAGCTGGCGTTCACCTTGGCTGACGGCTTGGAATACGTCAAAGCGGCGCTGGCAAAAGGACTGGACGTTGATGTGTTTGCCCCACGCCTGTCGTTCTTCTTCGCCATTGGCATGAACTTCTTCATGGAAGCGTCCAAGTTGCGCGCCGCCCGGTATCTGTGGGCCGATCTGATGGATCAGTTCAATCCGCAAAACCCCAAATCCAAAGCACTGCGCACCCATTGCCAGACCTCGGGATGGAGTCTCACGGAACAGGATCCCTACAACAACGTTATCCGCACCACGATCGAGGCCATGGCTGCGGTTCTCGGTGGCACCCAATCACTGCACACCAATGCCCTGGATGAAGCGATTGCCCTGCCCACAGATCATTCGGCACGCATCGCCCGCAACACCCAGCTGGTCATTCAAGAAGAAACAGGAATCACCAATGTTGTTGATCCGCTGGCCGGTTCCTACTACGTCGAGTCCATGACTGCTGAGCTGATCAAAGAAGCGCGCACCATCCTTCAGGAGATCGACGAACTTGGCGGCATGACCAAAGCCATCGAATCAGGAATGCCCAAACTGCGGATTGAAGAATCGGCAGCAAAAAAACAAGCCTCGATCGACAGCGGCCGTGATGTCATTGTCGGCGTCAACAAATACCAACTGGCCGAAGAGGATCCCATTGAAGTTCTCGACATCGACAACACGGCAGTGCGTGAATCCCAGATCGCCCGCCTGAAAAAGATGCGGGATGAGCGTGACACTGACGCGTGCCAGGCCGCACTTGACGCCATCACCAAAGCCTGCGAAAGTAATAATGAAAACCTCCTCGGCCTGTGTGTCAATGCCGCGCGTTTGCGTGCATCGGTCGGCGAGATTTCCGACGCCATGGAAAAAGTCTTTGGCCGTCATAAAGCCGAAATCAAACTGGTATCAGGAGCTTACGCGTCCGTGTGTGATCAAGACGAGGAATTTAGCGAAGTGAAAAAAATCGTGGCCGACTTTGCCGAACAGGAAGGTCGTCGCCCGCGTATTCTGGTCGCCAAAATGGGCCAGGACGGCCATGACCGCGGCGCAAAAGTGGTCGCCAGTGCCTACGCCGATGCGGGCTTTGATGTCGATGTCGGTCCGCTGTTCCAGACACCGGAAGAAGCCGCCAAGATGGCTGTCGAAAACGATGTCCACGTTGTCGGTGTTTCCAGCCTGGCGGCCGGACACAAAACCCTGGTGCCGCAACTGGCGGCCGAGCTGAAAAAACTCGGTGCCGAGGATATTGTCATTGTCTGTGGTGGTGTTATCCCGCGTCAGGACTACGATGAGCTATACGCTTCCGGTGCGGCGTGCATTTTCGGCCCCGGCACGACAATCACCAAATCGGCCCGCGAAACACTGGCTGCCATCATCGAAAAACGTTAAACTGTCCCTCTACGGTCCGGGGTTTCACACCCTGGACCGTCTCTCGACGGCCCACAAACCCACTTCACTTGCGTTAAAAGGTTGCCCATGACTCTCGAACAACTGGCCAACGGCATCCGCCAGGGGCAGCTGCGCTCTCTGGCCAAGGGAATCACCCTGATCGAAAGCCGCAAACCCGAACATATCGAACAGGGCGCACAGCTTCTGGAAAGCCTGCTCCCTGCCACCGGCAACAGTTTGCGCATTGGCATCTCCGGCGTTCCCGGAGCTGGCAAGAGCACCTTTATCGAGGCCTTTGGGCTCTATCTAACCGAACAAGGGCATAAAGTGGCTGTGCTGGCCGTCGACCCCAGCTCGCAACTGTCCGGTGGCAGCATCCTTGGCGATAAAACCCGCATGGAAGACCTGGCCCGCGACGCCAACGCCTTTATCCGCCCGTCCCCCTCGGGTGACTCTCTCGGTGGCGTGGCCCGCAAAACTCGCGAGACCATGCTGCTGTGTGAAGCCGCCGGTTACGACGTGATCATTGTCGAAACCGTCGGTGTCGGCCAATCGGAAACCACCGTTGCCTCCATGGTTGATTTTTTCCTGCTGCTGCAACTGTCCGGTGCCGGTGACGAACTGCAGGGCATTAAAAAAGGGGTGATGGAGATCGCCGACGCCATTGTTATCAACAAAGCAGACGGTGACAACATTGCCCGCGCCAATTTGGCCAAGCAGCAATACATCAACGCCCTGCATATCCTGCGTCCGCGCAGCAGCCACTGGTCGGTACCGGTCCACACCTGCAGCGCTCTGCACCATAAGGGGATCGACACGGTCTGGGAGATGCTCGAAACCTATCGCAGCACCATGGAGAGCTGTGGTGAATTTGACGACAAGCGCCGCCAGCAGGCGCGTGACTGGATGTGGGCTCTGCTGCTTGACGACCTCAAAGATCTGTTCATCCGCGACCGCCGCGTGCAGCCTTTGCTGAACCAGGTCGAGCAATCGGTTCTCAATGGTCAGACCACACCTGGAGCGGCTTCAAGGCGGCTATTGGAACGTTTTCGTCGCCATTGATGATCGCGACGACATTTTGCCCCGGAATCAAGCCGTTACCGTGTTGACTTCGGGGTGATGGTTATTCTATTCTGGGATCTGTGTGACCTGTCGCACAGCGCGAATCTTTTTTTCTTTCGGAGATGCCAACGTGATCACCTTGCCTTTCAGTCAGCCGTGCGGCTTATCCGTCTGGACCTCAGAACGCTGCCGTCCCGACTTTCAACTTCATCAGGGCTTCTGCTATTCCCCTCTGGAAGAGTGTAAGGACGCGTTTCGCTTTGCCGTTCTGACCGACAGCAACAGGTTGCCTCAGTTGATCCACGATTGTGCCGCTCTGGTTTCCGAAGAAAGCTTCTTTGTTCTCGAATATTATCCAGACAAAGTTACTCTGGCGCAAAACGACACCCCCGTCGAACCGACGGTGTTCTATTCGCCCTACATGCCGACAGAAGAGATTCTCAGCCTGATTGAACCCTATCTGTCGCGGCTGATCCACGATGGCTTTGTCGGCTTTGGTCTGGCCAACAGCCGCCTCGGTGCCGAACTGTTCTATTCGGAAGAGAAAGCCTTTACCTGCTTTACGGCCAATCACATCCGCACGATGAACATTCTGACGCATCATGGCCTGCACTACCGCAAAGAGCTCCTCTTCCCGGCGGATTTTGCCCACGATCACCTGTCACTGGTCAGCTTAACCGAACCTCAGCTCCCTGCCGACCTTCGCGGATTTGACAGTCGCCAGCTCGACTACATCACTTTCTGCGGTGAACTGGTGGAACTGTTTGACATGCAACCGACCACCAGCAGCGATGATTTCTTCCTGTCCTGCAAAGAGCAGGATTCCATTGAAACCTTTCTCAGCTGCCAGCCCGATCTCAGCTGGAACGGCGACGAGGAGTTCATCAACCTGCTGCTCGATTGGAAAGACTTTGTCAATGAATGTTGTCAGGGCTTCAACGGCACCCTCGATGAGTACCGCCAGGGTCTGAAGATCCGCGACATCATTGATCGGGTCATCGATCAAAGCTCGACCGACACCGGGGATAAGCTGTTGCGGTTTATTTCCGAATCTGATGCCCTGTTCCGCTGCCAGCTGATTGAAACCTCTAAGCAGATGCCGACGGAATCGAGCCGCGACACGGGCCGCCAGCAATGCTTCTGGCATTGTGGTGTGGTGCGTAATCACGGCTCAATGCTGCGTCGCGACCTGATCCGCCGAGGCTGGTACTCCCGTCACTCATGATTGCCCTTATTACCGCTGTTGATCAGGAAAACGCCCTGCTGCGCCAGCAACTCACGACGCCACAGCAACACAACTGCGCGCACCTCAACCTGACGAGCGGTTCACTCAACCACCTCAATCTGACCATCGCCACCTGCGGTATCGGCAAAGCCAATACAGCAGCCGCAACCGCGCTGCTGATTCAGCACGTGCAGCCAGCGTTGGTTGTTATGATCGGCTGTGGCGGCGCTTTTGCCGACTCTGGCCTGCAACTGGGCGATCTGGCCATTGCCAGTGAAGAGATCTACGCCGATGAGGGCGTTATGACGCCTGAGGGGTTTCTCGACATGGCGCACCTTAAACTGTCTTTGGCGGATACAGCGACAACCTCCTACTTCAACCGCTTTCCCGTTGATCAACCACTGGCTGAGCAGGCATGCCGACTCCTTGGCACCGGATCAACACGCTGTATCAGCGGTCCGTTTTCCACCGTGTCCACCTGCAGCGGCACCGACGAACTCGGCCGCCAACGTCACCAACACACCCACGCCATGATTGAAAACATGGAAGGCGCAGCTGCGGCCCATCAATGTCTGCTCAACCAGACTCGCTTTTTCGAGCTGCGCAGTGTGTCCAACTTTATTGAACAGCGTGATCTATCGCGCTGGGATTTACCACGGGCGATGACCAATGCCCAAAAAGCTTTTTTATCCCTGGTCGACCAGGGTCTCTTTAATGGATTGTCCTCATGACTGAATTGACTTTAGGCTACTCACCCTGCCCCAACGATACGTTCATTTTTAACGCCTTGATTCACGGCCTGGTGCCTTGCCCCGGCGTCACCTTTCACGAACGCCTCGAGGATGTTGAAACCCTGAACCGTCTGGCCCTGAAAGCACAACTCGATCTGACCAAGATCTCCTACCACGCCTTTGGTCATCTGCGCCGCGATTATGTGCTGCTTCATTCTGGTGGCGCTCTGGGGCGCGGTTGCGGACCACTGGTGGTCGCGACGCAGCCCATGGAGATGAAAGATCTGCACGACAAACCCATTCTGATTCCCGGTGAGCTGACCACCGCCAATCTGCTGTTGCAACTTTACGACCAGAAATTCAGCGATATTCGCGTGCTGCCGTTTGATCAGATCATGCCGGCCCTGGAGCGCAAAGAAGCCGCTGCCGGAGTGATCATTCACGAATCGCGCTTCACCTTTCAGGATCATGGCCTGCATCAATTATTGGATCTCGGGTCCTGGTGGGAAAAGCTCACCGGTCTCCCCATTCCGCTGGGCGGGATCCTCGCGAAACGCAGTCTGCCGATTGACCTGATCGTGCAGATTGATCAGGCTCTGGCCGAGAGCGTGCGTTTCGCTCAGGCGCATCCTGAAAAAGCGGCGGAGTATATCCGCCAGCACGCTCAGGAACTTTCCGATTCCGTCACTCATGAGCACATCCAGCTGTACGTCAATGAATTCTCCGTCAATCTGGGCGACGAGGGAATTGCCGCCGTACAGGAGCTACTGGCTCGGGCTGAAAAATGCCGGTTGATTCCGGTCATCGATCTTCCCATTTTTGCCACCTCCTGAGGAATCGCGACGGTGAATTGACCACAAAACTGTATACAATACACATTTCCCATAACTTGACAAGGGCGCCAAGTTGTGGGAAAAACGGCTGATAAAAACTTTCCAAGTGTTCATGACTGTGAGGATTAAATGAAAAAAGATATTTTGGAAAAAGGTGCAATTTTGCAACGCGACAAAGAAACCTTCGCTGTTGCCCCCCATATTCCCGGTGGTATTACCAGCCCGAATCAACTGCGCAAAATCGCTGATGTGGCGGAAAAATACAATGCCCAGGCGCTGAAACTGACCAGTGCCCAGCGCATTGCCATCGTTGGGCTCAATGAAAGTGAACTGGATGCTATCTGGCAAGATCTTGATGAACCGGCCGGTGCCGCCATCGGCATGTGCGTTCGCTCCATCAAAATTTGCCCCGGCACCACCTTCTGCAAACGCGGTCAGCAGGATTCCGTCACTGTCGGTCTTGAGATGGACACGCTTTATCACGGCATGGCCATGCCGTGGAAATTCAAAATGGGCGTTTCCGGCTGCGCCAACGACTGTTCCGAAGTCTGTGTCAAAGATGTTGGCCTCATCGGCACACCGAAAGGCTGGAAAGTGATGGTCGGTGGTAACGGTGGTGCGGCATCTCGTCTCTCGACACCGCTGGCTGAAGGTCTGGACGCAGAGCAAGCTAAAGCCTTGGTCGACCATCTTATTCAATGGTTTATTAAGAACGACCAGAAAGGCCGTCTTGGCAAGTTTATCGAAAAGATGGGCTTTGATGCCTTTAAAGAGGAAGTTCTTGGCAGCTTCGAGGGCGATCTCGGTGCCTGAAGCCACTGCAAGCAGCATTTAAAAAGCCCTGTCGTTACAACGACAGGGCTTTTTTGTTTTATTCGGTGTTCCCTTTACTGCATGCGAATTGCCTTGATAAAGCGGGCATCACAGGCAGCAGTGATTTTATCCAACGTCTCTTGCTCTACCGGCGTATCCACCGAAAAGACCACCATGGCCTCGCCGGCTTTTTCACGACGACCAAGGTTCATATTACCGATATTGATATTGGCCTCACCGAGAATGGTTCCGATCTTACCGAGCATACCGGGACGATCCTCGTAATTGATCACCAGCATGTGTGGCTCGGGTTGGAAATCGGTTTTGTAATCGCGCATCTTGACGATCTTCGGCATCCCTTCAAACAGCGTCCCGGCAATGGTACGGGTTCCAGCAGAAGATTCGAGCTGAATTGATACCAGGTTGGAGAAAGAATCGGATTCCGTGGTGCGCACCTCTTCGACGGCAATGCCCATATTGCGAGCAATCATGCGCGCATTGACCATATTGACCTCAACTTCGGTTTGCTTGTTGAGCAGGGAGGCCAGACCACACACCGTCAACGGTGCACAGTCAAAACGAGCCAGCTTACCGTTGTAGGAAAAGGTGATTTTGTCGGGATTGGCCGGAGCCAGCTGACAGATAAACTCGCCCAACTTGCTGATCAACTCCATGAACGGGCGCATCTGCTCCATGAGGTCGGGATCAAACTTGGGAATATTCACGGCATTTTCCATTGGCTTGCCGTCAATATAGTTGATGATCTCGCGGCTGACGTCCACGGCCACATTCTTCTGTGCTTCAAAGGTATTGGCACCCAGATGCGGCGTCACCACCATGTTGGGATGGGCAATCAGCTTTTTCAGGGTGTCCGTATCGGGCGGCTCCTTGCTCCACACATCAAAGGCAGCGCCGGTTACTTTACCGCTTTCGAGAGCCTGCAATATCGCCTCTTCCTTGATGATGCCGCCACGGGCACAGTTGATCACGATGATGCCGTCCTTCATTTTTTCGAAGTGCTCTGCCGTGATCATCCCCCTTGTCTCGTCGTTAAGAGGTGTATGGACCGTCAGCACATCCGCGTAACGGATCAGCTCTTCAAGAGAAACCAGCTTGACGCCCAGATCGGTGCCGCGCTTTTCGGAGATATACGGGTCATAGGCAATCACGTCCATCTCAAACGCCTTGCCGCGCAACGCCACGCGACCACCGACCTTACCCAGACCGATGACACCCATGGTTTTATGCTTGAGTTCATGACCGGTAAATGGAGCACGTTTCCACTCGCCGCTTTTCAGGCTGGCGTTGGCAATGGTGACATTGCGGCAAAACGACAGCAGGAGCGCCATGGTGTGCTCAGCCGCCGAGTTGGTGTTTCCAAACGGCGCATTGACGACGATCACCCCTTTACTGCTGGCGTAATCCACATCAACATTGTCAATACCAACACCGGCGCGGGCAACAATTTTCAGGTTGGTCGCACAATCGAGCAGCGCCGCATCTACCGTCGTCCCGCTGCGGGTAATGATGGCATCATAACCGCCAATCACCTCATGCAACTCGGGCACACTCAGCCCCAGTTTAACATCCACCTCGATACGAGAATCCTCGCGAAGAGTTTGCAAGCCCGCTTCGGAAATTTCGTCGGTAATAATTACTTTCATCATCACTCCTTCACAGCCTCAAAGGCCCGAGTATTATATAAATTAACGACAAACACCTGTAGACACCATAAACGCTCCATGGTGAACGGCGCATTCTAAATTGAATCCGGCCAATCTGTCAATTAACACCTGAATTCAGGTGGTTTACACTGATTTAACCCGTTTGAAACAACAAAGCCGTCAGTCGGCACTGTCGGCTTTGTTAGAAGTATTTCCCTCGCAGGTGAGGAAATTATTTGACGATTTCCAGATGGCCCTTTTTTATGCCGGCTTTTTTTTCCGGCGCTTGTTTCGGAGCCGGTTCATCATGAAACGGTGCCGGCTCTTCCGGTTCCGGATCAGGATCCAGCGCCGGCAGAGTACCGTTACTGATCATCGACTGAATCGAATCGGCGATCACCTGACATTGTTTCATGCACACTTTCTGTGCCGGACACACGGAGCAGTCCGCCTCACCGGCAGCGGCACGCAATGCGTGGACCACCAGTTCAACGCTCTCCAATTGCGACAAGGGAATGAAAAACATAATAACTCCTTTGCTCCTGTTTTTTCAACAGGGTGCGGACATCCATCCGGCAATCCGACGCTCTCACAGGTTACGCCATCAAAGTGAACCGCCAACCTCAGGCAGTGTCCGACCGGAAACCTCCGCAAAATCCTTCAATTTCATCATCATATCGGCAAACGCCGCCGGACGCAACGACTGGGGTCCATCACTGGCAGCTTTTTCCGGATTGGGATGCACTTCGACAATCAGACCATCACAACCGGCGGCCACAGACGCGTAGCACATGGAAGGAACAAGACTAGAGTGACCTGTCGCATGAGACGGATCAATCACCACCGGCAAGTGGGTCTGCTCTTTAAGCACCGGCACTGCTGAGATATCCAGGGTATTGCGGGTGGCGGTCTCAAAGGTACGGATACCGCGCTCGCACATAATGACACGGCGATTACCCTCGGCAAGGATATACTCGGCACTCATCAGAAATTCCTGAATGGTCGCCGACATACCGCGCTTGAGCAGAATCGGCTTATCCAACTGACCAAGCATTTTCAGCAAGGCGAAGTTTTGCATATTGCGCGCCCCCACCTGCATGATATCGCTATAACGCGCCACCAGTTCCACATCACGCGGATTAACCACTTCGGTAATGATCGGCAGCCCGGTTTCTTCCCGTGCCGTTGCCAACAGTTTCAGACCATCCTCTTCCATGCCCTGGAACGAATATGGGCTGGTGCGCGGTTTAAACGCCCCACCACGCAGGATTCTGGCACCGGCCCGCTTCACCGCGTGAGCGGTTTCGACAATTTGCTGCTCACTCTCCACCGAACAGGGACCGGCCATCACAATCAGTTCGTCACCACCAAACACCAAGCCCGGCTGGATTTCCACCTGGCTGGGCTCAGGGCATACTTCACGGCTGGCCAGCTTGTACGGCTTAAGAATCGGCACCACACTCTCCACGCCGGGCATGGATTCAATGCTCTGCAGCACCATTTTCCCGCGTTCGTCACCCACGGCTCCAATCACCTGGCGATTAGAGCCCTGAATCAGATGCGGCTCATAGCCCAGCTCACGAATGCGTGCGACTACGGCGTCAGTCAATTTGCAATCACTGCTTTGTTCCATCACGATAATCATTGTCGTTTCCTCCATGTGCGTAAGCACCTACTTTACCACGGTCACGGACCATCCGCATTTTATCCAGGGCAAATAAAAAGGCCATCGGGTTTCCCGACGGCCTTTGTGTATTTATTGTGCGCTGCTTAAAATACAAAGACCACGGGAAACCTGACGTCTGCCCGTGGTCTGAATGTTGAAAATCTGCTTTGCGTTACGCCAGCAAACCTCCACCTCGGGCAGACGACCTAAAAAAGCCGCACCAAAAGTAAAAGTTAAAAAAGCTGGAAAAAGAAAAACGCATCACTGTCCCTGCTGTATCAGGTTATTTGTCCTTTAATGATGAACAATGTAAAGGACCTCCGGCCATTGCGCAACAAAAAATTTGCATCAGCGCAAAAGTTAGTGAAAAAGAAACATTTCCCGCTTGACACAACTGCGCCGTCACGTTATAACTGCCTCCGCAATTGCCCAGATAGCTCAGTCGGTAGAGCAGAGGACTGAAAATCCTCGTGTCGGCAGTTCGATTCTGTCTCTGGGCACCATAGAAATTCAAGGGGTTACGTTTACCGAGCGTAACCCCTTTTTCTTTGTCTTGTGTAATCGGGTCAAAACTTTTCGGCTCAGCTTGATCACTACTTAGTCGGTTACTTGGTCGGTCGCAAAGCTGCCACCATTTCCGCAATACACAAAACACTGCATCTACTTGTCTGATATCCCCAGCCCGTCCTTCCAGTTTGTTCATCGCCGCCTGAATGTGTTCACCATCCTGGTGTGCATATCGTTCAACCATGATTCAATGTTCTTTGCCCCGATTGATGGAAATAACCATGGGGTTCCCTTCGGGCAACATCGCCATATGAGATTCAAGAAATTTTGCAAGGTGCTTTGTTATTGGCTGCTCCCGTGACCTTCCTTAGCTTGTGGGATAAAAATCATTCGCCGTTGCAGATCCACATGCCCGTACTGATTGCGAAGACCATTCCCCAACACTTCGCGGCTCCACCAAAGACTTACCCAATAATTCCAATACTGGCTCCTGCGACCTTAAAAATACACACTCTCAATCGTCACCCCGAGAGCCTTTAGAATCACATTCTGATTCTTCTTTCTTCTGGCAAAACAATTAGAATCATCCTATAATTCTACCATTTATATGGAATGAGAAAATGAAATGATATCATGTATGTGCAAACACATACTAACCGCCGATCTCTATTCCGGCGGCTTTTCATTTTCCCCGTCTAAACGACCACAAGTTTACCCCAAGGTCACAACAAGATTACAACAAGGAAACTATGTTCCATCAGACCTTTAAAAACATAGATGACGTCCTCTGGAAAGAGGCTGGCTGTTCTTCTGAACTCGACTACACAGAACAATCTTCTTGGATGCTGTTCCTCAAGTATCTGGATGACTTGGAACGCGAGCGCGCCATGCGGGCCGAGCTTGAGGGCAAGGATTACACCTTCATCATCGAGGGCAAGTACCAGTGGTCGCAGTGGGCTGCACCGAAAAACGGCAAAGGTGAGTTCGATCACGATACCGCGTTGACCGGCGACGACCTGATCGCTTTCGTTGACAGTGAACTGTTCCCCTACCTGCAGGGGTTCAAACAACGCGCTGCCAGCCCCGATACCATCGAATACAAGATTGGCGAGATCTTCGGCGAGATCAAAAACAAGTTCCGCAGCGGTTACAGTTTGCGCGATGCCCTGGAGCTGATGGACGCGCTCAAGTTCCGCTCGCAGGACCAGAAACACGAACTCTCGGCCCTGTACGAAGAGAAAATCAAGAACATGGGCAACGCCGGGCGCAACGGCGGTGAGTATTACACCCCCCGGCCGCTGATCCGCGCCATGGTGCAGGTGGTGAAGCCCCAGATCGGTCAGCGCATCTACGATGGCGCTTGTGGCTCGGCGGGCTTCTTGTGCGAAGCGCATGATTACCTGCGCCACCCGAGAGATGGTGGGAACCTCACCACCGGCCAGCTGGAGACCCTGCAGACCAAGACCTTTTACGGCAAGGAGAAGAAGAGCCTCGCCTATATCATCGCCATCATGAACATGATTCTGCATGGCATCGACGCGCCCAACATCATCCACACCAACACCCTGGCCGAGAACATCAGCGACATCCAGGAGAAGGATCGCTTCGATGTGATCCTGGCCAATCCTCCCTTCGGCGGTAAAGAGCGCAAGGAGGTGCAGCAGAACTTCCCGATCAAGACCGGCGAGACCGCCTTTCTGTTTCTGCAGCATTTCATCAAGTCGCTCAGGGCCGGTGGCCGGGCGGCGGTGGTGATCAAGAACACCTTCCTCTCCAACTCGGACAACGCCTCCCGCGCCCTGCGGCAGGAGCTGCTGGAAAGCTGCAACCTGCATACGGTGCTCGACTGCCCCGGTGGAACCTTCCTTGGCGCCGGGGTGAAGACCGTGGTGCTGTTCTTCGAGAAGGGCGCACCCACCCGCAAGACCTGGTACTACCAGCTTGATCCAGGCCGCAGCCTCGGCAAGACCAATGCGCTGAACGATGATGATCTGAAAGAGTTTGTCGCGCTGCAGGCCAGCTTTTCCGATTCGGATAAGTCGTGGTCGGTGGATGTGCAGGAGATCGAACAGGCTAGCTTTGATCTGTCGGTGAAGAATCCGAACAAGGAGGAGGAAGCTCCGCTGCGCGACCCGCAGGAGATTCTGGATGAGATTGCGGCGCTGGATGCTGAGAGTGCGGAGATTCTGGCCGGGATTCGGGAGATGGTGTGATGGTAGGTTGGGTCGAAACTACACTGGGAGCAATCTGCCAAATCAAGCCGCCAAAGAAAGAAGCTAAGCAAAAACTGTCTGATTCTGAGATGGTGTCCTTTGTGCCGATGAACAACCTTGGAATCTGCACAAAAGCCATTGAGCTAGATGAGGATAAGACGCTTGGAGAGGTTTCTAGGAGCTACACCTACTTTGCCGATGATGACGTGTTGTTGGCGAAAATCACTCCATGCTTTGAGAATGGCAAGCTTGGAATAGCAAGAGGCCTGACAAACGGGATTGGCTTTGGGTCGAGTGAATTTATTGTTTTCCGATCCAAGGGAACAATTGACCCTGAGTTTCTATTCTACTTCCTTGCTCAGGATAGTTTCCGGGTGTCGGGTGCGCGAATAATGACCGGCGCTGTGGGCCATAAACGCGTAACCAAAGAGTTTATTGAAGACCATCCCATAATTCTCCCCCCCTCCCCGAACAAAAGCGCATTGTCGCCATTCTCGATGAAGCCTTTGCGGGGATCGATGCGGCAGTCGCCAATACCGAGAAGAACCTCGCCAATGCCCGTGAGCTGTTTGAAAGCTATCTGAATGCCGTTTTCACCAAGAAGGGTGATGGGTGGGTGGAGAAGGCGCTAGGTGGAATTTGTGATTTGCTCGGCGGTTTTGCCTTCAAAAGCACTGATGCTGTCACGGAATCAAATGTTCAGCTAATTCGCATGGGCAACCTATATCAGAATGTTCTCGATCTGGATCGTAAGCCTTCATTTTATCCAGAGAGTTTTGCTGGCGAATACTCACGATACATACTATCTGAAGGCGATTTGATAATTTCACTGACTGGAACAGTAGACAAGGAAGACTATGGTTATACGGTCGAGATTCCGGCTACCGATAGGGTGCTTTTACTGAACCAGCGAATAGCAAAGTTTATTGAAATCAGAGAAGAACAAATCGACAGAAAATTCTTTTTGCATTTTCTCCGGTCGAGAACATTTTTAGATGATTTATACGCTTCTGCACGAGGAGTCCGGCAAGCCAACTTGTCTAGCGTTTCAATGAAAAAACTCCCTGTGGCGTTTCCATCCATTACAGAGCAAAAACGCTTGGTCGCGATCTTCGACATGCTTGAAGAAAATACAAAGAACCTCAAAGCCATCTACCAGCAAAAGCTCGAAGCTCTCGCCGAACTCAAGCAATCCATCCTGCAAAAAGCCTTCGCAGGCGAACTCACCAGCCTGCCCGAAAAAACACTTGAAGAGGCCGTCGCATGAACGAAGCCGAAACCCGCGCCGAATTGATTGACCCCGCCCTGAAAGCTGCTGGCTGGGGCGTTGTCGAAGGCAGTCGTGTCCGTCGTGAAGTGATCACGCTGGGCAGGCTGCAGGGTGCGGGTAAACGCTCGAAGCAGGACATTGCTGATTATGTGCTGACCTATCGCGGTCAGAAGCTGGCGGTGATCGAAGCCAAACGGCGAGATCTGCCCGATACCGAAGGGGTTGCTCAAGCCAAGAAATACGCCGAGAAGCTGCAGACCCGCTTTACTTATTCGACCAACGGCGTCGGCATCTACCAGATCGACATGGAAACCGGCAAGGAAGGGCATGTAGACCAGTACCCCAGCCCGGATGAACTCTGGGCCATGACCTATGCCGAAGAGAGCGAGTGGCGCGACCGCTTTTCCGATGTGCCGTTCGAGGACAAGAGCGGCCAGTGGCAGCCACGCTACTATCAGCACAACGCCATCAACAAGGCACTGGAGGCGATTGTCGCCGGCAAGGATCGCATCCTGCTGACCCTGGCGACTGGCACAGGCAAAACCGCCATCGCCTTCCAGATCGCCTGGAAGCTGTTCCACAGCCGCTGGACTCTGGGCAGGGATGGCAAGCGCCGGCCGCGCATCCTCTTTCTGGCTGACCGCAACATCCTGGCTGATCAAGCTTACAACGCCTTCTCCGCGTTCCCTGAGGATGCCTTGGTACGTATCGATCCAGAAATCATCCGCAAGAAGGGACGGGTTCCGAAAAACGGCAGTGTCTTTTTCACCATCTTCCAGACCTTCATGACCGGCCGCGACGGCTCCGGCAACCCTGCTCCCGCCTTCGGCGATTACCCGCCCGACTTCTTCGACTTCATCATCATCGACGAGTGTCACCGTGGCGGAGCCAACGACGAAAGCAACTGGCGCGGCATCATGGAGTATTTTGCGCCGGCCGTACAGCTAGGTCTGACCGCCACCCCAAAACGTCAGGGAAACGTAGATACCTATCGCTACTTTGACGAGCCGGTCTATATCTACTCGCTCAAAGAAGGAATAAACGACGGATTCCTGACCCCGTTCAAGGTGCAACAGATCGCTACCACGTTAGATGATTACACTTACACTTCTGACGACACAGTTATTGAAGGGGAGATCGAGGAAGGAAAGCTCTACGGCGAAGATGACTTCAACAAAATTATCGAGATCATACCTCGTGAAGCACACCGAGTTAAGCTCTTCATGGAGCGAATAGATCAGAGGCAAAAAACACTGGTGTTCTGCGCTATTCAGGATCATGCCGCTGCGGTGCGTGACCTGATCAATCAGATAAAAACCAGCACCGACCCGAACTACTGCGTGCGGGTCACGGCTCGAGACGGAGCAGAAGGGGAACGCTGGCTGCGCACATTTCAGGACAACGAAAAGACCATCCCCACTATCCTGACCACCTCGCAGAAGCTCTCCACTGGCGTCGACGCCCGCAATGTGCGTAACATCGTGCTGATGCGCCCGGTCAACTCAATGATCGAGTTCAAGCAGATTATCGGCCGGGGAACGCGCCTGTTCGACGGCAAGGACTACTTTACCATCTATGACTTTGTTAAAGCGTATCATCACTTCAACGATCCAGAGTGGGACGGCGAGCCGGAAGAGCCGGAAGCTTCCGGTCCCTTCACGGTTAAGGAACGGCCCGCCGATTACAACCCTGCCGACAGAGAATTAGAGGCAGATGAAGAACCGAAAAAACGGGCGAAGATCAAAATCAAATTGGCCGACGGCAAAGAACGCACGATTCAGCACATGATGGCCAGCAGCTTCTGGAGTCCCGACGGCAAGCCGATGTCGGCCGCCCAGTTTGTCGAACAGCTCTTCGGCGAGCTGCCAGGGCTGTTCAAAAACGAAGAGGAGCTACGTACCCTCTGGGGCGACCCATCCACGCGCAAGAGCTTGCTTGGCGGACTGGCCGAAAAAGGTTTCGGCGATGCCCAACTGGCCGAAGCCAAGCTAATGATCAATGCTGAGCAGAGCGACGTGTTCGACGTGCTGGCCTACATCGCCTTCACCCTGCCGCCGATCAGCCGAGAAGAGCGTGTTGCAGCGCACAAGGATGAGATCTACACCAAGTACAAAGACAAGCAGCAGGCGTTCCTGGAATTCGTGCTGGGTGAGTATGTGCGCGTCGGTGTGGAGGAGCTTGATTTATCAAAATTGGCAGGGCTGCTGGAGCTGAAATACGGCAATGTCAATGATGCTGCTGAGCAGTTGGGGGGGATACCACAGATCAGAGAGACGTTTGTTGGTTTTCAAAAACATCTTTACATACAAGACACTTAGAGCTGACAAGCATCAATCCAGAAAACGACTTACATATTTTGTTAACTTTTTATTGAAAATAGTACATATGCTGATATACTTTCGAAGTAAGAAATTGTATAAAACCTGTTCTGAAGAACGTGTCATGAAAAAGCAGCTGGGCAAGGGCATGGCCATGAAGCTTCAACAACGCTTGGCAGAATTAAAGGCGGCTGAAGTACTCGCTGACATTTCACATCTGCCCCCACCTCGTTGCCATGAGCTTAATAATGATCGAGCAGGTCAATTTTCCGTTGACCTAGAACACCCTTACCGCTTGCTCTTTATACCCGCTGATGAACCTGTTCCTTTTCGCGATGATGGTGGAATTGACTTGTCCCAAGTCACAGAAATAGAAATTATCGCTATAGAAGATACGCATTAAAAAGAGGTTCACCATGAAAGCCCAAAAAAAATATTTATTCAACCCAGACTACGCTATTGCGCCAGGAAACACTCTTCACGAGGTCATGGAATCACTCAACATGACACAGAAGGAACTTGCCAAGCGCCTTGAGATGGCGGAGCTATCGTTAATTCGGATTTTTGCTGGAACACAGCCAATTTCGTACGAAACGGCTAATCGATTAGAGATGGTAACTGCTGTCCCTGCTCGTTTTTGGAACAACCTTGAGGCAGAGTACCGGGAACAACTTGCCAAAATTCAAGAACGTGAGCGTTTAGAGGCAGAAATCGCTTGGTTGAAATCTATTCCAGTAAAAGAACTGATAGAGAGAGATTGCCTACCTCAAGAAGATGAAGAAGTTGAACAATTACGTTCAACCTTACAATTTTTTGGAGTTGCCAGCGTCGATGCTTGGAACCAGGTTTGGGAAGCACCTAAGGTTGCAGCCCGACGCTCCAAGTGTTTCGAATCTCGGGCTGGAGATGCTGCAGCTTGGGTCCGCCAAGGAGAATTACAGGCCCAAGACATTGAATGTGAGCCATTTGATAGAAATCGTTTCAAGGAAAATTTAGTTGCAATTCGAGAACTAACACGGGAAGATCCTGAAACTTTCCTTCCTGAGATGAAAAGACTTTGTGCTGAGTCTGGTGTTGCTATTTCCTTAGTCAAGGAAATGAAAAAAGTTCCTTGGAACGGTGCAACAAAATGGCTCTCCCCAAACAAAGTAATGATATTGTTATCCTTGCGTGGTCGTGGAGAAGACAGGTTCTGGTTTTCATTTTTTCACGAAGCAGGTCATGTCTTGCATGACAACAAGAAGGACCTTTTGATTGATGACGGAACCCGAGAGGACCCACGAGAACTTCGCGCAGATAAATTTGCAGCAGACTTATTGATTCCAAAGAAATTTGACGCTGCCATTACTCGAATTCGCACTAAAGCTGAAATTATTGATCTTGCCAACACTTTGAGCATTGCTCCGGGAATCGTTGCGGGTCGTTACCAGTTTCTGACCCAAAAATGGAAGACATTTAGAGGGTTAATAAGATCCTTTGAATGGACGGAGTGATCCTGTGTATTTTTTGTGTAATCGTGCCAAGAAATTACACTATCAACTAGAACTCCTTAGAATATTAGAAGTTCAAGAAGCACAAAGAACACCCATAAATAACGGTATGTTAAGAATAATAAAGTTCTTTAGAGAAAACAGCTAACAAATCCTGAAAATCCTCGTGTCGACAGTTCGATTCTGTCTCTGGGCACCATAGAAATTCAAGGGGTTACGTTTACCGAGCGTAACCCCTTGTACTTTTAATCCGCAAATCCTCTGTCAGAACGCGTTCCCCGAATCGATTCATTCCTGCACCACCATCCGATCCAGCATCATTAGATATAGCCATGCTCCCTGACTCCATCTTTGCGGGAGGAGACGTTGTCTCTCTCCGACAATCCCAAAATGTTATCAACCTGAACGTAGGCGGTTGCCAGCCCTGGCTGTCGTGTGCTTAAAATAGGGTCTGCGTCAAAGAAAGGGGATGGCACTTGAAAAGGACCTGCACACTATTACCGCTGAGCACGGCGCCCATATTCTGCACGGCATGTTCCGACACCTGTGGCAATGGCTTGTCTCGGCGTCAGGGTGCCGTCGATGCCATGGTCGGCGAGATGGATAATCGTTATTGCCAAGGACGGCTTACGGACCGGCTTGATCGGGCAGGCGTCCGCCATTAATCGTTCGCATCGGACTCCAGGTGCCTTGTTGACACAAAAAATCCCTGAAAAAATTGCCCATTTTCTGATTGAAAACACCCCTTAACAGGCTGTTGGAAAACAGCCTAAGGCGCCCATGGACGGGCGACCAACATTAAGAACAGGTCTTCAAGTGATTGATTTTGTCCGCAAGACGAAAATCGAATTTTCGGCGTGTGCCGCCAAAAAAGACCACAGATGGGATTTTTTCAACGATCTGCTAACAACCTTGTGTTTTTTCAGCACAGCAGCACTTTGCCGGTTTAAATGACACGGCCCAAGCGCCTGAAATGTCTAATTTTTACAGATTTTATCAATTAAACAACGCTTTCTATAGAAAAATCAAATAAACTCTAAACTCACACAAACAGGTTGCCGACATACTAAAAAGCCTCATTAAAGCCTCTGCAGGGGAAAACAGCATGATTGATTCTCAACCGGAACATTCGGCTGTCGCCAGCCAGACTCTGACGATTCCGCATATCCTTTTTAAAATCATCCGACTGTTTGAACAACCGGATGTCGACTTTGCCACACTGGCCGACACCATCCGTCAGGACCCTGTCATCACAGCACGCATTATTAAACTGGCCAACAGTGTCTATTTTCGTCAATGGTCTGAAATCACTCAGCTCAAACAGTTGCTGGTGGTACTCGGTCTGGATACTGTTCGCCAGATCACATTGCTGTCGGCCACGGAGCAGATCTTCAGCCAGGTTCAGCCCCAGTTATCGCGACCGGTTTCCATCATGTGGTACCGGTCTCTTTTTTGTGCCCAGTTAAGCGAGGAACTCGCCGAGCTTGTCGGTCACACCCCCAAGGAGGAAGCTTACTTAACCGGGCTTTTGCATCGCCTCGGCCAATTGTCTCTGCTGTGTCGCCACCCACAGCAGTATCAGGAACAGATCGACATCACAAAGACTCTGGAGCAGATAGAATCTTTGGAGCGCCACCTGTTCGACACCACCTCCTCCGCCACGGCATCAGCAGAGATGCGCCAATGGCCGCTGCACTCGTTTATGTGCGACGCCATCGCCTTTCAGACCCTGCCAATCGAACAGCTGACTGACGCGACCCCTCTGGTTCGGATGCAGGCGCTGGGACGTCTCTTGAGCGAGTCCACCGATAACGCCCCCTGCGTGGCCCGTGCCGCCAACCTGCTGTTTGGCCTCAATGCCGATGTGGTTGAGCTGCTGCGCCAACGAGTCAAAGAAAAAACCGATGCCATGGTCTGCAGCCTGACCGGCATTGATGGCGGAGAAGATGCAGATGCGGCAGAAGGCTTTGTATCGAGCCATGATCATTTTCAACAGTTGTTGCACCAGCAGGTGCAACAGCACTCTGTCACCAACGTTCTCAACAACGGCACAGGTCCTGAGAACAAATCCGCAGCGTTCACCCGGCTACGCCGCGATCTCCATCTGCTGTTCGGCCTTGATCACTTGTGCCTTCTCAAAACTGAAAGCGACCATCTGCAGGGATACGATGATCTGGGCTGCAATCCGCAACTGGCCAGAATTACGCTACCGCTGGACAATTCGACCAGCTTGGCGGTTCAGACGTTTCATCACAGCGTCATCCATTGCAGCCTCGATTTTTGCCCGGAAGATTTGAGTATTGCCGACCGTCAGCTTCATCATCTGATGGATGCTGATGCCTTATGTTTTATCCCATTACCGCACCGGGTTCAGCCCACGTTCATTGCGGCGGTGCGCGTCACTAAAGCGCAATGGCAGGATCTTCAGTCGAAAAAACCATTCCTGGCCATGGCCGCTCAATCTACGGGAGAACGCCTGGTCCATAGTCATCACCACAGCTTACAGACCCAACAACAGCGCCGGACGGAAGATGATGAACGCCATCTGCAACTGCGTTCCGCAGCTCATGAGATCAACAACCCATTGTCGATCATTAACAATTATCTCTTTCTGCTCGCGCAAAAGCTGGATAACGACCCGCAGGCCGCAGCTCACATGACCATCATTCAGGAAGAGATGGCACGGGTCGGCACCATGGTCAGTGGCCTGAAGCATCTCATGAACCCGGAGCAGACACCAAGGACCTCTGACACCGTGGATGTCAACGACGTGATCGAAAGACTTCACGCCTTGCTAACACAATCCATGTACAAGCCACGGCAACAGACGCTTCACCTTGAACTGGACCGATCACTGCCACCGGTGCAATGCTGCGGCAGCAGTCTTAAACAAATTCTGGTCAATCTGTTAAAAAATGCCGCCGAAGCACTGCCGCCGCAAGGTGATATCTGGCTGACCACACGGGACAATCTGTATAAAAACGGTCAGCACTTTTTCGAGATCAACCTGTGCGATAATGGTCCGGGCCTGCCTCGTGAGGTGTTCAACCGCCTGTTCCAGCCGGTGACCAGCAACAAAGAGGGACATTCCGGCCTCGGATTGACCATCGTCAAGAAGCTCGTTGATCAGATGGAGGGAGAGATCAGTTGTTCCTCATCGGCCAGTGGAACCCGTTTCCAGCTGCTGCTCCCGCGATCGCTGCCAGAAAGGAGTGAACAGAGTCATGCCTAATTTTTCACTACCGGATCAATCGGTGCTGTTCCCCGAAATATTTTCCACCACAGCCGCGCGCCATCAGGCACTGCCGATCTCAATCCTCATCATCGATGACGAGCAACGTGCCCGGCAAAGCGTGTGTGACCTGCTCAAACCACTTGGCCATCGCCTGACACAGGCAGAATCCGTCTCAGAAGCACTCCACTGGCTTGAAAAGGATAATTTCACTCTGGCTCTGGTCGACCTCAACCTTCCCGACGGCACCGGGCATGACATTATGCGTTATATTCAAGAGCACCAGATCGCCACCCGCCTGATCGTTGTCAGCGGTGAGTCAAGCTTTGGTCATGCCACCCAGTCGTTACGTAACGGTGCGTGTGATTTTTTGCGCAAACCTTACCTGCCGGCAACCCTGTTGGAGAGTGTCAACACCGAACTCGCCAAATCTCTGACCCAGCATCGCTACAACCAGATTCAGGAGGAATTGGCGGGCTCGGAGGCACTGCACCGTTTTATTGTCAACAGTTCCCCGGATATCATTTACATGCTTGATCAGGAGGGGCGTTTCTCTTTTGTCAATAAACGCGTCGCATCGCTGCTCGGCTACAACGACAAGAAATTGATTGGTCAACACTATTCATCGATAGTCTACGATGACGATGTCGAAAAAGCCCAGTTTGTCTTCAATGAACGCCGCGCTGGCGACCGCGCCTCTCACGCCGTTGAACTGCGCTTACTCAACCGTCACAACAAGGAAATTCGTTTTGTTGAAGCGCGCAGTCTGTCGGTGGAGTTGACCTCCATGGGTGTCTATCGCTCCGGACGGGGTGAAAATGAAGAATTTATCGGCACCTACGGAGTCATTCGCGACATTACCGAACGCAAGCGCTCCGAAGCGTTGCAGCATCATCACCAATATCACGACCACCTGACCGACCTGCCCAACCGCACCTTGTTCCACGACCGGCTGCACATGGCTCTGGCGCAGGCGCGCCGTAACAGTCACCACCTGGCGGTGCTGTTTCTTGATATTGACCGCTTCCGCAAGGTCAATGACAGTCTGGGACACCTCGCCGGCGACAAAATCCTTCAGCGCATCACTCAGCGACTCAGTACCAATCTGCGCGAAGAAGACACCCTGGCCCGCATTGGCGGCGACGAATTCCTGCTCTTGCTGCCCACAATCAAAACATCTCAGGATGCCCTTCATATTGCTGAAAAAATCAATCAGAGCTTCTCGCGGTCAATGAGTTACCAGAACCAGGATCTACGCCTGACTTTCAGCATCGGCATCGCCACATTCCCCCACAATGGGGCCAGCAAAGAGGAGCTCATTCGCAATGCGGAACTGGCCAAATGCCAGGTCAAACAAAATGGTCGTCATGGCTGCCTTTTTTACCAGCCTCAGCATCAACACCTGCAGGTTTCCGCGCTTGAAATGGAAACGGCCATCCGCCAGGGGCTGCAACAGGAGCAATTTGAGCTGTATTACCAACCGCAAATTGATCCGGTCGCCCAGCGCGTTGTCGGCCTGGAAGCTTTGATCCGCTGGAATCATCCTCAACAGGGCCTGCTCAATCCATCGTTATTCATCCCTGTGGCCGAGCAAAGCAGCTTGATCTGCGAACTTGGGCAATGGGCCATAGAGCGTGCTTGTCGAGATGGCAGCATCCTTTCCCAGCGTGCGTTAGACGGCTTGAAGATCGCCGTCAATATCTCCATTCAGCAGTTTGAGCGCCCCAATTTTACCAAGACCATTCTCGAAAGTGTTTCCCGCAATGAGATGGGGAGCAATGCTCTGGAAATTGAAATCACCGAAGATAACATCATGAAGAATATGGATCGAGGCGCGAACCTGCTCACCACGTTGGCCAAACACGGCATTGGCGTGGCCATTGACGACTTCGGCACCGGATACTCTTCGTTGAGCTACCTGCAAACATTGCCGGTGTCCACGGTAAAAATCGACCGCTCTTTTATCTGCAATCTGTCGGGGGAGCAAAACGGCTTGCCCATTGTCATTGCCGTACTCAATCTGGCTGCCGCCCTTAACATCCACTGCGTTGCCGAGGGGGTGGAAAACGAACAACAAAAACAGATTTTACAAGACGCCGGCTGCCGCCTGATTCAGGGGTTTTATTACAGCAGTCCGCTATCGTTACCCCAATTGATCCCCTATCTTAAGCAGAGTAAAAGCGGTCGGTTGATTTATCAGGAGCAAATGCGCGAGGTCATTCAGCCATGACGAGCCGTGCCACGAAATCGGGCCTCAGCCACCTGTTCGTTGTCGGCATGGTTCTGCTGCTGTCAGCCTGCGCTGCATCGATGCATTCACCCGCCCCCATGGACTTGCAGCACATCCCTCAGGATCCGCAGGCCTTTATCGATGTCACACATGGTGATCACGCTCTGATCCCGTTCAACGATCAACAACGCAAAGCCGACACCTTGCGCACGCGCCACTATCTACCCTGGCATAGCACCGGCCCGCTGGAAACAACCCAACACCCCTTCTGGGCCAGTGACTGGATCAACAATCAACCGGTTTATGACGCCACCCTGTCGCCCTTGCCGCCAGCTCAGCGCAAGGCGTTGTTGGCTCTGGCGCAACAACAGACCTACCCAAGTTGTCAGCAACCGGCCATCACGGTGCGCCGTTGTTCAGCGCGAGCCCTGCCGACGTCTGCACCGTTATTTCATAACCCGCAACGTCCGGGTCAGGGTTTTCCGTTTGACCAGCTGCAACATGCGGCCCTACCCGCCAACACACCGGTTTTGATCACACATCAGTCCAGTGACCGGGCATGGGTGTTCGTTGAAAGCGTCGCTATTTATGGCTGGATTCAGGCGAATGCGGTTGCTAAGGTGAACAAAGATCAGATCGAACGAATTGAAACGTTACCTTTGGTGGGCGTCGTTGAAGATGATCACGGCGTTTTTGATGCGGACAAGCAGCGGCGTTTCACCTGTCGCACCGGCATGGTATTACCCCTCCTGTGCCAAGGTCAACACACGGCAACCCTGCTGATTGCCGTCGCCGATGAAAAACGCTGCGCGGTCTTACGTGAAGCGACCATTGCAGCCGAAGCCGTTGCCCCGATTCCCATACCGTTGACCCCGGCCAATTTGGCCAGAGTGGCGGCGCCGATGATGGGACAGCCTTACGACTGGGGCGAACAGTTCAACGGACGCGACTGCTCGGCAACCCTGCGCGACCTGTTTGCCCCGTTTGGCGTCTGGCTGCCACGCAATTCCTCACAGCAGGCCAAAATGGGCCACGTCATCCCGTTATCGGACCTCAGCCCGAAACAACGCGAACAGATGATTCTGGCGCAGGGAATTCCTTTTGCCACCTTTATCAGTCTGCCCGGTCACATCATGCTCTACATCGGCCAGCATGACGGGCAAGCCATTGTGCTACACACGCTGTGGGGATTGAAAACAACCTCCCTGTTCGGCAAAGAGGGGCGCTGGCTTGTCGGCAAAACCGTGCTCACCACCCTGCAACCTGGCATGGAACGGAACGTTTTGTGGCGCTCCATCGGTGATTTACGCAGCCGCATCACTCAGATGAGCGTTCCGCTGCACACCGCCCAATCCGTGGAAGAGGACTGACCTGTCCTACAGATTATTCTCCAATCACCCGCAACGGAATCATTTTTTCCTGCAGCCCATCGACGCTGTTCACATCAATGCCGACCACTCCATACCAGTACTCACCACTTTCAAGTGTCGGCACATCCCACTGGGTTGTCAGCACAAACGGATTAGCCACTGGATTTTGCGGTGTGACGGTCAAGGTCGCTAACCCCGCATCCGCTTCATTGACCACGCCATAGCGGATGGTTACCAGATCATCAACGCGGTCAGACGCAAAATTCTGCACGGCAATCCACCATTGACCCGCTTCGGGGTTCATGATGTTGACCGACTCATCGGCACCGCCAGTCGCACTCTTGGCAACCTCCTCATCACTGCCCTGTTGACCGACAAACATGTCGATGTCAGGAGAGTCCTGTGAATCGGCATCAACATGCAACGCCAGAGCTCCCTCAGGAACATCGACGGTCAGCCAGACGACACCCCCATCATCGTTGGTATAATCGGCGGGTGTTGGGTCAGAACTGATCAACTCTTGGGTCTGCTGGGCTGCGACCAGCCCAGAGGCGGTGATCTGCGTCCCTCCGGATGTCTGCAGATTGTGCCAGGAAGCGCTGGCGTTGATCTGATCGCTGACCACCTCCAGCGTCTCGGGCACGGAAAAGGCCTGAGGATAGACCGCCACCGGAAAATGTTCCGTCGGCACGCGTCCGGCTTCTTCCGTGATCACAACACGTCCGAAAAGCCACTCGTTCAGTGGCGCATCAGCGGCATCGGCAGTTACCTGCAGTTCAATACTTTCCCCCGCGGCCAGCTCAAACGAGTCCGGCACCACGCTCAGCGAAAGATTTTCCGCATTGACAACGGATACATTCCAACGGGTGACTTCCTCGCTGACGTTGGTCAGCTGCCGTGTCCATTGGCTTTGTCCGATACAACTCCCATCACCAAATGCGGCCAAGTTCAGGGTCAATGGCGCAGAATCAAGTCCACCTTCGACCCAGGATGAATTAGCCGGGTCGGCTAGGCGAAAGGCGTCGGTGTGTTCATTAAGCAGCAGCACACTGCGCATGGCCAAGGGGGCATTGATACGCCCGGCACCGCAATCAAACGGCGTCGCCGCCGTGCCAACATAATCCGTGGTCACATCGGTCCACGATGTGCTCATAATCGCCGATTGCGCCTCAGCCGGGCTCCACTCCGGGTGCAGTCCTTTGACCAGAGCCAGTACCCCGGCCACGTGCGGACTGGCCATAGAGGTGCCGTTGTAGACTGCATAGCCCTTTGCTTCGGCAACCGGAGCAAAGATATTCGCTCCCGGCGCGGCAATATCCGGCTTGATAATCTCCGGCACGACGCTGTTTGCCCCCCGCGAGCTGAACCCCGTTACAATATCACCAGCCATTGAATCAGTGACGGCTTCGGTCCCCGTCAACAAGCCACGCAAAGTCCGCCCCGCTGTAGCCGCTTCATTCAGCCAGACTTTGAGCTGCTCGGCATCGTCATAGGCGATATGAACCGAGGGAATCACACAAGCATCCGTCATCAGAGCAGCTTTATCCCCCGGATCCACTTCGGCCAGAATCATCGCTCCGCCACCGTTGGCCGCGACATGCTCGGCCTTCTCCGTCCGAGCATTATCACCACGGTCACAGATGACAATCTGGCCATCAAACAACCCATTAAAGCTGCCGGTACAGGTCGCATCGCCATAATCGCCGGCATACACGATATCGGCTGGATCATAGCCTAACGAAAGAGCCAGTCCAGTAATCGACTCTTTATCCGCATCGTCATCGACAAATTCCAGCGTGTTGACATAGCTGATGTCGTGAGTCGTCGCAGCGACAGCCGTCAGCCACGGGATAATCCCCGGACTGTCGACCGTTTCTTCACTAGGACCGTCATTACCGGCGGCCACAGCCACATGAATGCCTGCCTCATGGGCGGCTAGAAACGGCAGGCCGTATTCTGTGTCTGTCCACGGATTTGCCTTCCCTCCCCCCAGTGACATATTGATGACATCCACCTCATCCACCACCGCCTGTTCAATGGCAGCAAGTATGGCATCTTCGGAGAGTGACCCATCGGCCTTTTCCGTATTGTAGGAGATAATATTGGCGTGTGGTGCCACACCGGAAATGGTCGCGGACACATAATAACCGGACCCCAGGGTCGCCTCCGCATCATAGACGATATTCCCCGCCGCCGTCGCCGCCACATGGCTGCCGTGACCATCAGTATCGACATTGATTTCGCGGTCATCCGCCAGCACCCAGGCACCGATCAGCTTGTTGTTGCAGGGAAAATCAGCATCATAGTCGGGGTTATCCGGATCGCAGACGCCGTAAAATTTTCCCTTTGGATTGTCGTGTTCATAGCCATCGCCGCCAACTTCTGCAAACGAAGGATTATAGGGATTGATGCCGGTATCGATGATGCCGACCACCACCCCTTCGCCCATGGTACCGAACGGCGGGCTGAACAACGCGCCGTACCACACCAGCGGCGCATTGATCCAGGCCACACCCGGCGAACAATCATGGGCATACGGCCACTCGATGGTCACGGTTTTGTGATCACCACCCGAGCCGCAGGCCGCCATCAGCAAGGTCAATACCACAGCGATACCCCACCACATCAGGGTCGCCGCCCGCCGTCGACACAGCGCCTCGGCCAGCCCCCAGCATAGGGCGCACACCACCAGCACCAAGGTCACCGCCTTCATCCGTTGGCGGTTGTTAAGAGGAGCATGGCGGGTGATGGTTTGGCTCGGCCCCTTGGCCTGATGCTGACGCGGTTTGGTGACCTGTTCCTGCTGCACGCGCACCACACCGGGCACTTTGCTCAGCAGCCGGGCCTGGGCCGCCGTCAAATTGACGCTGACACCGTGAAAGGTGATGGCATAGGCGTGAATAATCTTCAGCGGTTCACCGAGGACGTCCTCGGCGCGGCTCAAAAACAACTGACGTTGCTGTTGCAGATACTCGCCATACGCCTGGGCAGAAGGGCTGGAAAGATCCAATTTGTCCGTCCCGGCAGCACGCGGATTGGTGGCCGCATAACCGGGGATATCGCCCTGATAGAGGGCAACAGGTTGCCCCTCCAGCTGAACAATGTAACGGCTCTCGCCCTGCTCGGTGGAGACAGCCTTGTTCGACGTACCACTGATGACGGTTTGCGCCATCACCGGCACCACCATCAGGGTCACGAGCAGAACAGCACTCCACACCAGCCCTCGCATTAGCGACCTTTGGTTCATTTTTCCACCTTCTCCAGCTCGGCACCCCGGTCACGATTCAGGTCCATGGTCGAGAAATCGCCCCCTTGCGGCAGCAGCAGCGTAAATTTGTGCAGCGGTTGTATTGCAACGGTGGCTTGCTCGACATCAAAGGCAAGGACATGGCCGCCCTGTTGCTGATCGGCACTGAGAAAATGGAGATGATAGCCGGGAACATTGACCCCTTTGACAAAGGGCGGGCAATAGAAGCCGACCATGACCCCGCGAATATCATCAAACTCAAACACCGGCTGGTGTTTGACCACCTCGACCAGCGGCGGATAGGGTTTGTTCTGCTTGGGCACGCTACGGGTGCGCACATGCTTGAATTGCCCCTCAATCCGGAACGCACAAAACAGATTAGGTGAGCCGAGTACTTGATCCATCTGTGCGGTAAAAGCCGCCAGATCAGTGCCTTCGGCCACGGATTGTTGTCGGGTTGGCGTAAAACGGGTCACCGAGGCAAACGGCGTGGTCTCGTCATCGTCGACCGGCACGACATGGCCATCGGCAGGCACCCGGAACACCTGACCATCGACCACCACCATCTCACCATCGAGGCCGTCAAAGGTGCCGATGCCGAGATCGCCGTGCTGCTTGAGTTCGCCGATGGGGGTTACACCGTCATACATCCCGCCAAGCAAGGCATCAATGGTCGAGATCTGCACCAGAGCGGGTTGAGCGGCGAAAGCCACACTGCTCCAGGTCAAGAGCAGCAGACACATCAGTATGCGTAGAGTCATTTTTGTCATTAATCTGTCCTGTTCGTAAAAAATCAGAGGGAAAAATCCACATCCAGTGTCGTGTCACCGAGTTGCAGCCGCGAACACTGTGGTGCACTTTCGGCAATCACCCGGCCCCGACGAATCACCTTCAGGCGGGTGGCACGCAGACGCAGCGCCTCAATGGGATCGGGCGCCTGGAGAATCACCATGTCGGCATAACAGCCTGGTTCCAGGCCGTAGCCATCCAGATTGAGAATACGTGCCGCATTGGTGGTAACAGCGTCAAACAGCTGTTCCATCTCGTTGGTACCGCTCATGTGCAGGGCATGCACGCCCATGTGGGCGACTTCGAGCATGTCGTGGCTGCCGAGGGGATACCACGGATCAACGATGTCATCGTGCCCCAGAGCGACATTGATTCCGGCGGCCAGCATCTCCTTGACTCGCGTCAGTCCACGCCGCTTCGGATAGGTATCATGACGGCCCTGCAGCACCATGTTAACCAACGGGTTGCAGATGGCATTGATCCGCGCCTCGGCCATCAACGGTAATAATTTGCTGACATAATAATTGTCCATGCTGTGCATGGAGGTCAGGTGGGAACCGGTCACCCGCCCCTGCAAACCACAGCGCTGGGTGTGATAGGCCAAACTCTCAATATGGCGCGACAGCGGATCATCGGATTCGTCGCAGTGCATATCCACCATCAGGCCACGTTCGGCAGCCAGTTCACACAGTTGACGCACCGACTCAGCACCATCATCCATGGTGCGTTCAAAATGGGGAATGCCACCGATGACATCGACCCCCAGATCGAGGGCGCGGATCAGTTGCGCTTTGGCGTTGGGGTCTCGCAGATAGCCGTCCTGGGGAAAGGCGACCAGTTGCAGGTCAACAAAAGGCTTGATTTGCTCGCGTACGGCCACCAGAGCTTCGACGGCGCGCAACTGCGGATCACAGATATCAACATGGGAGCGGATCGCCAACGTGCCGCGAGCGATGGACCATGACACCAGCTTCATGGCCCGCTCGCTGATCCGCGCCACGGTCTGCTCCGGCTTCAGATCGCCCCACAGGGCGATCCCTTCCAGCAGTGTCCCGCTGACGTTGCGCCGCTGCTGATCATGCAGGGCCAACGTCGCATCCATATGAAAATGGCTGTCAACAAACGGCGGCGTCACCAGTTGACCGGCGGCGTCAATTTCCTGTGCTGCCGTGATCGACAATTCCGAGCCAACCTCGACAATGCGACCATCGCAACAGGCAATATCTACCTGATCATCACACCCTGCCCGACGAGCACGTTTTACCAGCAAATCGACCATACAGCCTCCGTCAGTAGCACCACTCCACCAGCAATCGTTTTGTTATTTCAAGCCGTGCATTTTACAGCTTTCAGGCATCGGCCGTTACTGCACGCGAAGGCACCAGCACGTTAACCGCACAGAACACGGCAAAGTTGGCAAACACGCCAACCAGCAGGCCATCAAAACCGCCGGGACTGCCCAGCATGACATTCCATACATAGACACCGCCAAGACCGGCTGTGGCACCGGCCACAAAGGCAACCTTTGTGGCACGGTAACCCAGCAATGTGGCTGCCAACGGCACCAAAATAATCGGCGACCAGAAATTATAGGCATAGATCAAAATATCGAGCAGACTCTGAATGCGGATGGCAAAAATAATCGCCAACCCTCCCGTCACCAGTGTGGCCAGTCGCGCCCACAACAAGCCACGCTGCTCACTGAGCTTTTCTTTGCGTAATGGATTGACGATATCGTTGACAAACGCCACCGAGGCGCTGTTGAGAAAGGAATCCGCAGACGACATGACCACGGCAATAATCCCGGCGATCACCAGACCGCGCAGGCCGAGGGGCAGGACGGATTGCACCACATAGGGAATGGCCTGATTCGGATCAATCTGCGGATTGAGCGCCAGGGCCACCAGCCCCAGGCAACCGGAAATGGCAAAGAAGGGAATGGAAAACACCCCGCTGAAAAACGTGCCCCGACACAGATGGCGGATATCCTTGCTGATAAACAACCGGCGCACGTAGGGTGGCACCAGGGTTTCACCGAGCAAAAAGGTAAGAAACAGAGACAGAAACTTGACCGGGCTGATCGCACCAAAAACTTCCAAGTGCCCGGCCGGCAAACGGCTCTGCATGGCGTCAAGGCCGCCAAGGCTGTAAATACCTAGAATCAGGGACAACGGAATCCCCAGAGAGAGCACCACAAACTGCAGCACATCGGTAGCCACCACAGCGCGCATGCCGCCAATGGTGTCATAAATAATGATAATGCCCATACCGATCAGAATGCCACTGGGAACGGAAAGTCCGAGAAACAGATTGAACAGATAGCCCATGCCACCGATCTGAGCGCCAAGTATCCCGGCACACAACAGCACCGAAAACACTCCGGTCACCACTTTGCCGATCTTGCCGTAATCCACCTCCATCACATCCCCCACCGAGATGGCCTTGGGGAAACGCCCGGCATTGGGTGCGATATAGCGTGCGACGAGTAATTCTTTGAGACTGAACCCCCACAACACAACAATGTTAATAATGCCCACCGAAAACACTTTTTCGGCATTGCCCATGGTAAAGCCACCGCCTATAAATGACGCCGACAACGTTGCTGCAATAATCAATGAATTGTAGTTACGGTCTGCAACAGCATATTCTTCAAGTTCTTTGACCCGACGACCAGCCCACAAGCCTACGCCAAGGATACACATCAGATAGACGACAATGACAACTTTGTCGACCAGTGCGAGTTCAACCATGTTCACCTCATGAAAAAAAGATCAGCAAGAACATTTTTTGTAAAATTTCAAGGAACCACTGTCGCTTAATTACACGGAAAGCATCTAAAATCTTACAGAAAAACAAATTTCACCATCCCCTTCAACTTAGCTTTTTATTCTCATCAGCACAAGTAAACAGATTAACGTTCAACTCATTTTCCGTTAACCAGAATCCGTGAAAACCCGAAAGGTACGGGCGTGTGCGTGCTTGGAGGGGGTGAGGTTAAACAAAAAAAAGGCGCTCCATATCGGGAGCGCCGGACACATTCATCACAGCATAACAATTATCAAAATAGTTTGGTCGGGGTCGGCAAACGTGGTTTTTAACTCAGTTGGCACCACCAAAAACCGGCGCCAGTTTCTTCCAGATACTCCTGCCCTGTTTTTCACACACCTCACGGGCGCATTCCAGGGCCAGTTGCAACTCGTGGCAATCCTCTTCGTCGTGCGGCTCCATGGCGTGATAGAAAATTCCTGCCGCCCGCGCCTGGCGTAAAAAGCCCATCTGTGCATCGTCAGCCAGCAGAATGATTTTCAGATGCTTCTGCAGATAGCGGAAGATCGGGATGACATCCAACACGCAACTGCCGTCAAAGGTTTTGCCCAGCAGCATGATCGCCGTCTCCTCTTCGCGTAGCGCATCAATGGCTTCATTGAGGGTGGCGACGGGTTTGGCAACACACCCGGCCTTTTCAACACACTGCATCAGTGCATCGGTTTCAGCAGGAGACTGGTAAGCAATAATCACGGGTAACATGGGTCGCTCTCCTGTGTGAGAGGCGATGCCCCGGTTGTGGGAGCCGGGGCATCCAGTGCAACGCTAACCTCAAAAGCACGCTTAGTGCGATTTCTGTTCGGCGTGCTCTTTGGGGCTGGCAACGGCTTTGACGATGCCGAACATCACCAAAACAGCCGGGACCAGTTGAGCGACAACGATCAGGGCGCAGAAGCCGAGAAATGCCCAGACCAGAAATCCGCTGTTGTCGACGCGGCCAGCGGTGGTTGCGGCCAGCGAAGGTGAAGCCATCATCAGGGTCAACAGAGCAGTCAGAGCGATGTTTTTAAGTGCTTTCATGGTTTTGGTTCCTTTCGTGTTTTGTGCTGTGAATAACATTCAATAAAGTATTAAGCGTTGTGCTTATGACTGTGATCGTCGGAGTGACCAAGAACGCCCTTGACCATGCCGAATCCCATGACCAGGGCCGGGATAAGTTGGCCGACCACGATCAGACCGATAAAGCCGAGGAACAACCAGGTCAGGATTCCACTGCTTTCCCCTTGTTGACCGGCAAAGGCCGGAACGGCTGCGAGAGCAAGAATAATCAGGCTGGTGGCGATTTTTTTCAGGGCTTTCATGATGTCCTCCTATCGTTATGCAATCTATGCTGCTTGTACTTGTAAGTGAGTGGTGTTCGTTGTTCTTGTCTTCCTTATATAGCGAGAGATGTGCCAACTTTTTAAAAAAAGTTTTTTTGCTTATAACCTATTGTTTTATTTGACTTTTCATTTTGACAAACGGATCTTCCGCACCTTCTCACTCCAGACAACTGTATATAAAAGCTATGCATTCAAGAGGTATCTCTTCTTTTCCACCTCGGAGCTTTTCTCAATTTTATTTTTATTTTCAGCAGGTTAACTACTGCATAGCAAAGCCATACATTCTGAATGATTTTTATATTTTTTATTTATTCAAGTTTTTTGCCAAAAGCCGACCCTGGCTTTTGGCAACCATACCTTGAAACAGCATCATTCAAAAAAGTTTATAAAATCAAAATGTTATAAGCTTAAACAACTATTTTGGTCGCCCTTCCATGGGTTTCACGAGCCTTTTCCAAAGAGGCTCATTCGCTTTTTTTCGGCAAAACGGCCGTTTCTTGATCTGGATCAAATACCTGACCGTTTAATTCCTCTATTCTGCTCATCAACACAGCCCTTCCCCTCGATTAAGGACAACAGGCATGAAACGCATTCTGGAATTTTTTGGTTTCTCTCAATCCTCAAACTCAGCTCAGGAAAGGAAACGTCCTATGGAAAATATGTTTTGCTATCAATGCGAACAAGCCGCCAACGGTGGCTGCTCCAAGATTGGCGTCTGCGGTAAGCAGCCCGAGGTTGCCGCCCTGCAGGACCTTCTCATTTATGCTTTGAAAGGGATCGCCTTCTGGGCGGATAACGCCCGCGCCACCAATAAAAAGGACGCGGAGATCGACCGTTTTATGATCGATGGCCTGTTTGCCACGGTGACCAATGTCGACTTTGATGCTACGGCCATTGAAAAACTGATCCGCCGGGCGGCGGCATTGAAAGACAAGGCTGCTGCTCTGGCCGGACCAATTGCCGGTGACATTCCTCAGGTCGCGCAATGGCAGCCCGCGGCAACCCAAGGCGAACTGATTCTCCAAGGCGTTGAGCATGGCGTCAAAGATCCGGCCCTTGATGCCGATGTGCATTCTACGCAACAGATTCTTATTTACGGTATGAAGGGCTATGCCGCCTATGCGCATCACGCGCTGGTGATCGGCCTGGAAGAGGACGAGATCTACGCCTTTACCCACCGTGCTCTGGCCGCCACCCTCGACACTTCGCTGGGCTTGATGGATTACGTCAACCTGTGCATGGAATGTGGCCGTATCAATCTGGTGACCATGCAACTGCTCGACAAGGCCAATACCGACAGCTATGGTCATCCGGTGCCGACGCCGGTTAATCTCGGCACCAAGGCGGGCAAGGCGATTCTGGTGTCCGGTCACGACCTGCGCATGCTCGAAGAGCTGCTCAAGCAAACCGAAGGGAAAGGGATCAACATTTATACCCACGGTGAAATGCTCCCAGCACACGGTTATCCGGAACTGAAGAAATACAATCACCTGGCAGGCAACTTCGGTGGTGCATGGCAGGACCAGGCCAAGGAGTTTGCCAACTTCCCCGGCGCGATCATTTTCAATACAAACTGCATCCAGAAACCGGCTGAATCCTACAAAGATCGCCTGTTTACCTGGGGTCTGGTGGAATGGCCCGACGTGCCGCACATTGATGGCTGGGATTTTTCCGCCGTGATCGACAAAGCTCAGGCTTGCGAAGGCTTTGACGACGCCCCTGGCAAAGAGATTCTGGTCGGCTTCGGTCACAACGCGGTGATGAGTGTGGCAGATAAGGTGATTGAGGCGGTTAAGGCGGGCGATATTCGCCACTTCTTCCTCGTCGGCGGCTGCGATGGTGCCAAGACCGGACGCAACTATTACACTGAATTCGCGGAAAAGGTGCCGGAAGACTGCGTCATCCTGACTCTGGCCTGCGGCAAGTACCGCTTCAACAAACTTGACTTTGGTGACATCGGCGGCATTCCGCGTCTGCTCGATATCGGTCAATGCAACGATGCCTACAGCGCCATTCAGATTGCCGTGGCCCTGGCCGGGGCCTTTGACTGCGACGTCAACGAGCTGCCACTGTCGATGATCCTGTCGTGGTACGAGCAGAAAGCCGTTGCCATTCTGCTGACGCTGCTCCACCTCGGCATTAAAAACATCAAGCTCGGTCCGACGCTGCCGGCATTCATTACCCCGAATGTGCTTAACTTTTTGGTTGAGAACTTCAATATCGGTCCGATCACCACAGCCGAGCAAGATCTGGAGCAGATCCTCGGATAGCCCGGATTTCTCACAAAGATCGTCGCGAGAAGCCGGAAAGGGCCGTGGCTGCAAGGCACGCACGGAGAAACGCTCGCAGACAGGGTTGCAGGCTTCGCAGCAGATCGCTTATGAGAAATGCGGGGCACCCTCGAATGGCGCTAGGACTTCAGCATAATTGAAATTGTATCGTGCAGGAGCGGCTTCAGCCGCAAATTACCATCGCGAAAAGGATCAGTGACCAGAACACTTCGCGAATAAATTCGCTCCTACAGGTGGTCACTCCAATGACAAAATTGAGTGTGTTCGAGTCTCTCCTCAGGCCGGTCCGTCCCAGCGGACCGGCCTTTTTCTGTTTCTCACCGGTTAAGGCGTGGAAAAAAAAGAAATTTATGTTAGAAAAACAGGCAAGCCCTAACACAACCCTAACACTTCATCACTATACAGGCGGACGACTCTTTAAGGCACGGTGAAAGGCTCGATAGCATGTTGTTTTTCCACCAGAGATTACGTCACTTATCCATACCGGGACAGGCTCCTCTGCCTCCCGGTTTTTTTGCGGAATAGACATCATCCCTGTTTGGACACATTTTCCAACTTTAAAAGGATAACCACACCTTATGGGAACTGAATTCTTTATGGTCGGGGTTGGAATCCTGATCATCATTGCTATCATCGACATTGTCGTCGGCGTCAGCAATGATGCGGTGAACTTCCTCAATTCCTCCATCGGCTCGGGTGTCGCCACCCGCCGCACCATCATGATCATTGCCAGTCTCGGCATTATCGCCGGCGTCACCTTTTCCAGCGGCATGATGGAGGTGGCCCGTAAAGGAATTTTCCATCCGGAATTCTTTACCATGCCGGAACTGCTGACCATCTTTCTCGCGGTCATGATCACCGATATTATCCTGCTTGACCTGTTCAATACCTACGGCATGCCGACATCGACCACCGTCTCCATTGTGTTCGAACTTCTTGGTGCGGCTGTTGTCGTCTCGCTGCTCAAAATCATCTCCGCCGGGGATGGCCTGTCGACCATTGCCAATTACATCAACTCGGCCAAAGCGTTTACCATCATCATGGGTATTTTGTTGTCTGTGGCCGTGTCGTTTGTCTGTGGTGCCGTGGCCCAGTTCTTCACCCGATTGTTATTCACCTTTGACTACCGCCAACGCATTAAACGTTACGGTGCTTTGTGGGGTGGCCTGGCACTGACCTCGATCACCTATTTCATCCTGGTGAAGGGCGCCAAGGGCGCCTCATTCATGACGGCGGAAAACATCAGTTGGATCAAAGGCAACACCCTGCTGCTGATCGGTATTATCTTTGTGTCCTCCGCTGTGATTCTGCAAATTCTCCAACTGATGAAGGTCAACATTCTCAAACCGATTGTTCTCATCGGCACCTTTGCCCTGGCCATGGCCTTTGCCGCCAATGACCTGGTCAACTTCATCGGCGTTCCACTGGCCGGCCTGCATGCGTTCAAGTCGGCCATCGCCACGGCCGATCCGCTCACCGTCACCATGGGTGCCCTGGACAAGAAAGTGCACTCGGAAACGCTTTACCTGCTCATCGCCGGCATTATTATGGTTCTGACCATCTGGATATCACGCAAATCACGCAGTGTCTCCGAGACCGAAATCAGCCTCAGCCAACAGGATGAAGGGGCGGAACGTTTTGAATCCATTGGTCTGTCACGTGCCATTGTCCGCCTGGTTCTGCATATCTTTGATACTGCCAAACTGGTGGTTCCCAAACCGGTCCGTCATCTGGTCAGCCGCCGACTCGACCCTGCTGCCGCACCGCTGCCCACGGAAGGAGGCACCACCGCATCCTTTGACCTGCTGCGCGCTTCGGTCAACCTGATGATGGCCAGTGCGGTGATCTCCTACGCCACGTCCAACAAGCTGCCACTGTCCACCACCTATGTGACCTTCATGGTCGCCATGGGCAGTTCGTTTGCCGACCAGGCCTGGGGCCGTGAAAGCGCCGTCTATCGGATCACCGGTGTTCTCACGGTTATCGGCGGCTGGTTTATGACGGCGGTGATCGCTTTTACCTGTGCCGCCACTTTTGCCACCGTCATCTTCTACGGTCAGGCACTCGGTGTCATTGTGCTGATTTTGCTCGCCGCCGGCCTGATCTACAATGCCCATTGCAAACATCGCGTTATGTCCGGCGAAGCGGAAAAAGAGAAAATTTTCAACCTCAAGTCCGTTGAAGAACCACTAACAGCCATTGAGACAACCTTTGAGCACATGGGCCTGTTACTCGACGAAATCCGCACCTCACTGGACAGCACCCTTGAAGCTCTGTTTCGAGAGAATCCGGATCAGTTGCGCGTACAGCGCAAGCGGGTAAAAAAGATTCAGCGCTGGGCCAACGTCATCAGCGCCAATGTTTTCAAAGCCATGCGCGTGCTCAGCCAAACGGGACTGGCGGTTTCCAACAAATACCCTCAGACCATCCGTCGTATGCAGAAACTCTCCGACGGCCAGCGTGATATTGTTCTGCGCTCTTATCGCCATGTCGGCAACCATCACAAAGGCTTGCTGCCGGTACAAATTGAGGAGCTGCAGCAAGTGCGCGAACTGCTCAACGAGATCCTCACGGAAGTGGAAGAAACATTCCACCGCCGCCGCACCGCCGACCTCGACAGCCTGCGCCGAAAAGACGAACAACTGCGCACCCTGGCCGCCATGCTGGACGAAAAGCAGGCACTGCGCATTCATGACAATTCGTCGAAAACGCGTTTGAGTATCCTTTACTATGCCATCGTCGGTAATGCGATGATGCTGTCGAAACAAAACCTTGAATTGCTGGAAATTTTCGAGCAATCGTTCGGTGAAATTGATTAACTGGGTGGTAAAAAATCCTTACTGAAGCTAAAAAACCCCGCATCTTTCGATGCGGGGTTTTTTAGTGCAATCAATCCGCCGTCCGGCAACTCAGCTGATCCTGTTCCACCCTCTGTCGCACCTGATGGGCTGCCAAGACCATATTGCGTAGCGCTGCGCGCACTTCCGGCCATTGGCGGGTTTTCAGGCCGCAGTCCGGGTTGATCCACAATTTCTCTTTCGGCACCACCTCCAGTGCCCGCCAGATTAGATCGGTCAGTTCCGCCACTTCGGGTACACGCGGGCTGTGGATGTCATAGATGCCCGGCCCGATCTCGTTGGGATACTCAAGGCGACGAAAGCCTTCAAGCAGGTCCATGTTGCTGCGGCTGGCCTCAATGCTGATCACATCGGCGTCCATGGCGGCAATCCAGGGCAGAATGGTATTGAAATCGCTGTAGCACATGTGGCTGTGAATCTGGGTGGTGTCGGCCACGCCCGCGCTGGTAAGGCGAAAGCAATCCACGGCCCAGCGCAGATAGGTTTCGGCTTCGTCCTTGCGCAGCGGCATCCCTTCACGCAGGGCGGCTTCATCGATCTGGATCAACTGAATCCCGGCCTGTTCCAAATCCTGCACCTCGTCGCGCACGGCCAAAGCCAGTTGTCGGCACACGACATCGCGCGGCAGATCGTCGCGAACAAAGCTCCAGCACAGCATGGTCACCGGCCCGGTGACCATCCCTTTGATGGGTTTGTCGGTCAGGCTTTGAGCGTAGCGAATCCATTCTACGGTGATGGGGCGCGGTCGCGACACATCGCCGTAAATGATCGGCGGCTTGACGCAGCGGCTGCCGTAACTCTGCACCCAACCGTGTTCGCTGAAGCAGAAGCCATCCATCTGCTGGCCAAAATACTCAACCATGTCGTTGCGCTCCGGCTCACCATGCACCAGCACGTCCAGGCCCAGGACGTCCTGTTCACTGACGGTATTGTGAATCTCCGACTGCATGAACGTGCGATAGACCTGTTCGCTGACCTCGCCGCTCTGATAGCGACGACGCATGAGGCGGATGGCGCGGGTTTGTGGATACGAGCCGATGGTCGTGGTCGGCAGCAACGGCAGGTGCAGCCACTGGGCCTGTTGCGGACGGCGCAACGCGTAGGCTGTGCGTGTGAGCATGGCGTCGTTGACCTGAGCAGCTCGCTGCCGCACCAGGGGCCGTTCGACCCGCGAATCGTTACGGCGCGTAGCCTGAACATGGTCACTGCCGCGCAGCAGTGCTTCGTGATCGCCGTCATCGAGCAGGTGGGCCAGCAAGGCGACTTCGCGGCACTTCTGCACGGCAAAGGCCAGCCAGCTTTTGATGGCCGGATCGAGCTGCTGCTCCTGAAACAGGTCCACCGGCACGTGGAGCAGGGAACTGGTGGAGCCAATCATCAGCCGCTCGTCACCAATCATGTTGCGCAACCTGTCGAGCCGCTCCCGGCTGCAACGCAGATCGTTCTTCCACACATTGCGTCCCTCGACGATCCCGGCGGAGACCATCATGCTTGTTGGCAACTGTTGAATGATTTCAGATAAATGCGACTCGTTGCGCAACACATCAAGATGGATGGCATCGCAGCCGCTGGCCGCAATTAACGGCACGGCCTCATCCAGGCGACCAAAGTAGGTGGCCAACAGCACTTGGCACGATCCGGCCGCCTGCTTGAGCTGTTGCCAGGTCGTTGTGGCCTGTGCTTTGCCTTCCAGAGACAGGTCAGTACACAGTACCGGCTCATCGATCTGAATCCAGTCGCACAGCGGTGCCAGCCGGTTAATGACCTCGCAATAAACAGCCAAAATCTGCGGCAGGAACTCCCAGCGATTAACGCCGTCTTCCTGTTTGCTCAAAGAGAGAAAGGTGATCGGTCCGATCAGAACCGGTTTGGGACGCAACCCCAGAGCCAAGGCCTGGTGGGTTTCGTCGAGTAGTTTGCGCGATGCCAGTTGGATGGTGGTCTGGGCGGAAAATTCCGGGACCAGGTAGTGGTAATTGGTATCAAACCACTTGGTCATTTCCATGGCTGGGATATTGCGTTGCGCATCGCCACGCGCCATGTGGAAATAGGTGGTCAGGTCAACATCGCCGTTCACCGTACCGAAACGGGGCGGCACCATGCCGAGCATGCAGGCGGTATCAAGCATCTGGTCATAAAGGGAAAAGTCACCAACCGTGACCAGAGATAAACCGTTGTCGTGCTGATAGCGCCAATTCTGCTCGCGCAGGCTTTCGGCGCAATGCAATAATGCTTCGGCGCTGCTTTCGCCACGCCAGTAGGCCTCCAGGGCCTTTTTCAATTCTCGCCCACGACCAATCCGTGGGAAACCTAAAACATGTGCTTCCATTGAAGATTCTCCTGTCTGAAACGCGAGACAATATGATTCTGTATGAACAGGACGTCTTCTGGCTTCCGGCTCCCGTGATCCTGCGCCCTTCCGGTTGATATCAACCGTGGTGGCAGGGGGATTGTCTGTGCCGGTTACAGCGGCGCGCCCGCGACGGATTTTCACCGTCTTCCGTTTCCTGTTCGCCTTGAGGCTCTTGCAAAGAAGCCATCACTGACTTTGTGCAAAAGGCTCTACAATAATTCATTGGTCCATTGATAGAAACGGACCCAACATCCTCCTTTCTCCACGCACAAACAACGTGGTGCAATCGTCCAGCCCGAAACAGCCTGCCCGATGTAGAAATTAACATTTGCTCTTGCATGTAAAAACATTGCTATGCAATATACGCAAAAGAAAAATAGCTGTCTACCCCTGAAAATGAGGGACATTGCAAAGGTTTTGTTGTAAATTTGCAAATATTGCAAATACACCAAAGGACCATTGAGGACGTCTAAAATGGAAAAAATCTTTATGGGCGTGCGCTTGCGGCGCCTGCGCGAGGAGCGCGGCCTGACCCAGGCGGCCCTGGCACGCGCGCTGGAATTGTCGCCGAGCTATCTGAATCAGATTGAACGCAACCAGCGGCCCTTGACCGTGGCGGTATTGCTGAAACTCAACGCTGCCTTTGGCGTCGATGTTCAATTGTTTGCGGAAGACGCCGAGGCGCGTTTGATCACCGAACTGCGCGAGCTGTTCAGCGACCAGGCGGAAGAGCGCGTCTCCCTTGCCGAGATCCGGGAGCTGGCCACCAACATGCCGGCGGTGGCGCGGACGCTTCTGCGCCAGGCTCACAACCAGCGTCAGGCCAACGAGCGTGAGGAAGCTCTGGCCGTCCGTCTCGGTCTGGATCGCAGTGAGATCAGCATCGGTAAACGGATGCCGTTTGAGGAAGTTCGCGATTTTTTCTATGCCCGCCGCAATCACATCAGCGAACTTGATGAGCTGGCCGAAAGGCTGGCCGAAGAGTGGCAACTGCGGCCCGGACACACCGCCGAGGGGCTGGAAAAGCGCCTGGCCCGGACCCACGGCATCCGCACCGTGCGCGGCGCGGTGGACAACGCCGACAACGATTTCCAACGCCGTTTCGATAGCGCCCAGCGCGTCCTGACGCTGTCGTCCCAACTGGAAAGCGGTCAGGCGGCATTTCAACTGGCCACCCAGCTTGCCTTCCTCGAAGCGGGCGCGCAGATTGACACCCTGACCGCTGAGGCAGACCCAGCGAGCGACGAAGCTCGCCGCCTCACCCGCATCGGCCTGGCCAATTATTTTGCCGGGGCCCTGATTCTGCCCTACCGGCAATTTTTACACCAGGCGGAACAGCTTCACTATGATGCCGAACTGCTCGGGCGGATCTTCGGTGTCGGTTTTGAAACCATCTGTCACCGCCTCTCCACCCTGCAACGCCCCGGAGCAAGCGGCGTGCCGTTCTTTTTTATTCGTGTCGACCGCGCCGGCAACATCTCCAAACGCCAGTCAGCGACGGATTTTCACTTTTCCCGCACCGGCGGCACCTGCCCGCTGTGGAATATTTACGACGCCTTTGCCCAACCGGGCAAGATCTTCACCCAACTTTCCGCCATGCCGGACGGTCGCCGTTATTTCTGGATTGCCAGGACGGTGTCGCATCATTACGGCGGCTTCGGCGCGGCGGGCAAGATCTATTCCGTCGGCCTCGGCTGTGATCTGCGCCATGCGGAGCAACTGGTCTACAGCCGGGGCCTTGACCTCAAAGACGCCGACGGCTTCACCCTGATCGGGACCAACTGCAAGCTCTGCCCACGCACGGATTGTCTGCAGCGGGCCTTTCCCCAGGTTGGCACCACGTTGCCCGTGGATGAAAACCAGCGCGGATTTTCACCCTATACCACCTGAGCGCAGGGACACACACAAGCCCCCGGATGGGATTTTCAGCAGCGTGTCAGAAACGTGCCTGCACCCCGGCAATAACGCGGATGCCGTCATCCGGATACCCATAATGCGCCTGATAACGTCGATCAAAAAGGTTCTCCACCGTTACGTAGCCGTCACAAGTTACGCCGCGCAAGGTGAACGCACGGCTCGCCTTCAGATCGAGTGTCGCAAAAGCCCCCATCGCATTGGCCGCCCGGTTCTCCACCTGGCTGTAGCGTCGCCCTTCATAACGCAGGGTTCCCTCAAGGCGGGTTTTCTGCCCCGGAAGGCTGTAGCGCAACGTCTGCTTGATCTTCACCTTCGGGGTATAGGGCAGCTGCTGCCCGGTGGCGCTGTTTTCAGAATGTTGCACGATCAAACTGGTCTCCGAAGACAATCCCGCGCACAGAGGCGACTTTCCGGTCAGCTCGATCCCTTCACGCCAGGCGTCGGCAATGTTCATCGGGCGGTAGATCAGGTCACCTCCCCGCTGATAGCTGATCAGATCGGCGCTGTCCGTGCGAAAAAGAGTGATCTGAAAGAGGGCGTCCTTGGCCGGACGGTACTCGATGCCGAGGTCATAGGACCAGATCCGCTCTTCGTCCAAGTCTGCGTTCCCCCGAGTCTGGTCGATGGAACCGTGAGCGGTCTGATAGAGCTGACCGAAGGTGGGGACATTGACCGTATAGCCGCCCGAAATCTTGATCAACACCTTTTCGTTCATCCCCCAACCGATGCCGGCGGTAAATCCGGGTTCAATGCCGTAATCGTTGGTGACATCACCCCTGAGGCCGATGGTCGTGGTCAGTGCCGCAAAACGGCGATCATACTGGCCGCTCAGACTGTTGCGAAACCGCTCGTGTTCTCCGGTCAGCGTCTGGTCGATTGTGTTCCACTCCGACAGGACACCAAGCCGCCCCTCCCAGGATTCGTCTGGCGCCGTCCAGGTCGTGTCCGCCTTGAATCCGGCCTTGCACTCGTCCAGCGTGGCGACAAATCCAGACTGTGAACGGTCACGCAGGGTGGTGAGATCGCCGTACAGGACTGTTTCCAAGGTGCCGTTTTCTCCCAGCATGTCGACATAGCGGCTTTCCAGCGATCCTTTGCGATAGCGCTGCCGGGCGGCCGGAGTTGGATTGTCGGTGGGGCCCGCACAACCGTATTCGGAATCGTAGTAACGACCGCTCAGCGCGTAGCGAACGCCCTGTGCCCCCTGGCGACTCCAGTTGACCGCCGCCGATGCCGTGTCCCGGTCGCTGTTGCGCCGCTTGCCGTCGCGGTGGTTGGCGGACACCGTAACCTGGGCAGTCCCATCAAAAAGTTCCAGCATGCGACTCAGACTGCCCGCCACCAATCCGTAGGAGCCTCCGCGCAGCTTGCACGTGGTGCGCGGACCGTTTGATTTATCCGCCGCAGGCGGAATTCGCGTCACGATGTTGATGGCGCCGTCGCTGCCACCGGGACCAAGCCAGACCGGGACCGGCGGCTTGAACACCGTAATCGATTCGACCTGATCCACCGGCACCGTGTTCAGGTCGAGGCGACCGTACTGATTGCTGTTGAGGGGCCGGCCATCAACCAGTACCAACACGCCCGAGGAACGCCCGGAACCTCGGATGGAGACGCGGCTGCCGCTACCGCTCCCCTGAGAAACATCCACGCCCGGTAGGGTCTTCAGCGCCTCCTCGACCGTGGCCAGATTGCGTTCGTCGATCTCCCGCCGCCCGATCACCTCCACCAATTGTGGATGGTTGCTGATATACTCCTCGACCCGGACCGCAGTGACTGTGATCTCCTCCAGAGTGGTGGCCAGATCCTCGGCGTGCGCCGGAGCCTCCAGTGCCAACACAGCCCCAATCCCGAACAGTGCGCACACTGCCATGTCATGCAACAATCGTCTCATCCTGTTCTCCACGGTTCAATCTTCCGGCACATAGACCATGCTGCCGTCCTTGAGACGATAAGCGGTTCCCAGCCGTTCGCCCTGCCCCGAGGTCTGCTGCTTCGTCGAACGAAAGGCTTCAATCTTGCGCCCCTTCTTGGTAATGATCTCCAGTTGGCCGTCGGCGGTGCGCTTCATCACCGTCAACTCGCTGTTCTGATCAAACAAATCCTCCAGATGATAGGCGGAAAAAACCGAAATGATCAACGCCACAATAAACACCAGACCGAGATCAAACAGATTGGCAATACCGGCCAACGGATCTTCATCCGCCCCCTCCCGACTGCCGCTGGGCCGAGCGAAATAACGTCGTGGCCTGCGCGAAATCCTCATGCCGCCCTCGCCCCCTGTTCGCGTTGCGTCGCGTCTTGCGGGTCCGCTACTGCGCCGTCGACCAGCAACTCCGTCGCCAATTCCATCTGCAGCAGATCTTCCTCGTGCCAGCGTTTCTGCAGGCTGTGCAGCACATAGGCCAACAGACCGACCGCCATGCCGACCACAGTGGTGGTAAAAGCAACCACCAGGTCGGCGGCCAGCCGGGTCATATCTCCCTGACCGAGAGCGGCCAGGCCGGTGCCCATGGGAATCAAGGTGCCGATCAGGCCGAGACCGGGGCCGGTGCGCACCAGAATCATCAGTTTATCCAGTTTCGTATCCAGCCTTCGGCGATGCTGCTGGAGCAGGTGCTCGATTTCCAAATCCCGCGTCGCGCCGCCGTGCTCAAGCAGCGCCCTGAGTTCGCGCAGATAGGCACGGACCGCATAGCTGCAGCGCTGCCGGTGCGAATCGGGCGCGTCCAGCAGTTCATCCGCCTGCTTCAGCGGAATCAGGCGCAGCCGCTCATAGGCATCGGCGCAGAAAAAGCCGAGTAACAGCAGAGCCCACACCGACAACGCCGCCAGCAGCACCAACACTGGGTAAAACAGGGCGGTGGAAATGAGATAAATATAGGTTTTGATCAAAGCCATCGAATCAGATCCTTTTCATATGACGCAAACGCAACAACACCCCCACCCCGGCGACCGCCGCCATGGCAAACAGCGTCACCAGCAGTTGATTCCCTTCCCCGCAGCAACCGTCTCCGGCAGCGCACAGTCGATAGATGCGATCGATCTGGGCAAACTGCGGCATCAGGCAGGCCGCCAGCACAAAATAGGCCGAAAGCAACACCATGAACACGCCGAGGACGCGCTCACCATCCACCGTCTGCCGCAGGCTGCGGCGCAGCAGCAGTGCGGTGAGGAACTGCACCAACACGAACCCCGTTGCCATGGCGGCAACAGCGAACAGCGCCCGGTGCGGAAAAAACTGCATGACAAAGGCGGTTTCCAGCACAATCACCGTGGCGCACACCGGGCAGGGCAGGCTCAACAACAGCCAGCCACGGCGCTGCCAGCCCGTTTTACCGCTGCGGCCGAACAACAGCACCAGTCCCCAGCCACCCAGGGCCACAGCCAGGAGCAGATGCAGGGTGGTGCCGACGCGAAACAGGCTCTGGACACGGGGAAAATAGTCCAGCAGGGCGACCTGCCGCAGCAACAGCGCACCGAGGCCGAACAGGGCCAGATAAGCGAGCAGATGCCCGAACACCGCCAGCCGTCTGCGACGCGGTTCGGCAATGACGCCAATCAGCGCGCCCAGGCCGATGCCGCTTTTGACGGCAAACACGCCCAGACCGAACACCAGCCCCAGAACCAGGCTTTTAAATTCCATGCGACCTCCTTGACAGGCCATTGAAAACAACCTGTGGAGCCCAGAAAAGGCGACCAGAATCACGGGCAGGTTTTCAAGCATCTGATTTTGTAAGCAAGACGGAAATTGGATCTTGTCGGAGCGGCTTCAGCCGCGAATTTCCATCATGAAAAGGATCACTCCCAGAACAATTCGCGAATAAATTCGCTCCTACAGGTGGCTCTACGATGACAACATTGACTGTTCTCAGGTACTAATACTGGCGGCGACGCCACCAGATCGCGGCAGCGACCACTGCCACCACCACCATGACACTGAACGCCGCCAGCCACTGAATGCCCGAGGAACTCAGCTCGGTGGTTTCGTCCTCACGGCTGACCTTGTCCATTTTGTAGCCGGTGACCTGCTGCTCTTCCCGGCCCTCCGACTTCGCCGCCTGTGTTTTTTCCTGCTGGGCCTGTTGCTCATTAGCCTGCGTTGTCTTGCGCGCTTCAAATCCAGACTGCAATTTACGTTGCAGCTGCCGACGCTGCTCCAGTTGTTGATCCAGTGAGCTTTGCGCCATTTTTTCAATGGCGATCTTGAACTGCTCCACCAACCGCGGATCCATCACCCCCGGCAGCGAGGCAATGTTGATCACCATCTGATTGAGAGCCGGGTTGTTGCAGGTGTGGTCGCAGCAGGCCACCCCCTGGCGTAGAACATTGTCGATATATTCTCGGGCCAACTGCTGTTGGACCTGCTCGGTCGGCTGCCAGTAGCCCTTGCGCACGGCTTCGAGCATGCGCGCCGTCATCGACTGATAGGCCCAGGGATTGTGGGCGGCAAAAAAATCCTTCAACCCCTGGCGGTATTTGTCGTCAACATAGACCTCTTTGACCTGATTCCAGTAGGCCTGAGACACCGCATCCGGCGTCGTCACCTGCCAGCCCCACAGGTATTCGACAAACTTGGCCATTTCATGGGCACCGGCGTAGTTCTCCTGCGTCATCCCTTCAATCCACTGGGGATTCAGATAACGCTGTTGCAGTTCCTGACTGATCACCCGCTTTAACGGTGCCACCTCAACCTGACCGGGCATTTTTTGCAGGGTGACCCGGCTTTTGGGTGCCTGGCCGCGAACCGTGCGTACCGCAAGGGACAGCCCACCCAAATACTGGAACATGTCATCGTTATCCATGGTCGCGTAGATGTTCGAGGAGATCGAATGGACCGCGGTATCCACCTCTTTGAGATTTTCCGTCAACACCTGTCGGGAAGGGACGCCCCATTGGCCGTTGCCGATGGCATAACTGCTGCGGTTGAGAAACACCCCGGCAATCTCCTGGTCCGACTCCCAGAACCCGGATGCTCCGGTGAGTTCGGAAACACCGTTGCCGTAAGAGCCGGGCTTTTCGGTAAATATCCGCAGTCGTGATTGCGCCGCAGCCTGTTCAGGGCTGAGCCCCTGCTCAAGCAGGGTGGCTTCGATCTTGCGATTGTTCTCGGCAAGGATGTTTTCGATGTCGGTTTGCAGGGCCGCCTTTTGAATGGCGTCATCAAGCCAGAGGAGTTTTTCAGGAAACAGGTCGCGATACAAACCGGACGGATTGACCAAGACATCAATACGTGGCCTCCCCAGTTGTTTGCCCGGAACAGGCCGGGTGCCGGTGACCCGGCCACTACTGTCCCAGATCGGCTCCATGCCAAGCAGGGCCAGAATGGTGCTTTCGTTGACCCCTTCGTTGCGAAGACTCTCGACCGCCCACAGCACAACCGCCACCTTGCGCGGGTAACCGCCATCTTCGGCAAGCTGTTCCGCGATCAGATCGTCCGCGGCCTTCCGCCCCAGTTTCCAAGCGGCCTTGCTCGGTAAGCGGGCGGCCGAAAAGCCGTAGAAATTCTTCCCGGTCGGCAGAGCATAGGGGTTTCGCAGCGGATCATTGCCCTCTCCGGCGCAAATATAGCCGCCGCCAAGGGCTTTGATCAGTTGGTCCATTTCCCGTTGCGCCGAAGTGGCCAGATTTTTTTTCAGTTGCTGCCGGTCGAGGTCCGGATGGGCGGAACAGATCACCTCCAGAGTACTGTCCAATCCCTCCTGCGAATAGGACGTGCCGAAGGTATGCATGCCGAAAGGGATAACGCCGTCATCAACCTCGTGCAGATAATGATCGATTTTTTCGACGTCTGCCGCGGTCATCTTGTCGATGGCCAGCGCCTCGCCGATCCCCGTTTGTCTCAGCAGGGTATCGATCTGATGCAGATATTCGGCAGCCGTTGCTCCGCCGATACCGGCACTCAATTCATAGCGACTCAGCACATAACGAAGCGCACTCAAGTCATCATGCAGGTCAACATCCTTTAGCGCCGGTGTCAGATGATCGATAATCACCCCGCGCCCACGCCGTTTGGCCTGAATCCCCTCGCCGACATCATCGACGATGTAGGGATAGACATTGGGAATATCGCCGACCATGATCTCCGAAGGATCTGAAGCGGCCAGTCCGGCCTGCTTTCCCGGCAACCATTCGTAGGTCGCATGCGTCCCCAGATGAATCATGGCATCGGCATTGAACTGATGCTGCAACCACAGGTAAGCGGCAATGTACTGATGGTGCGGGTAAACGGTCGGATCGTGATAGAGCTTGATCGGGTCGTCGCTCCAGCCGCGCGAAGGCTCCGGCAACAGCACCAGATGGTCGAGACGCACCATGGGAAGGACAATATTGCCGTCCCTGGTCATGATGTCGCTCTGTTCCGGCTCTCCCCACTGCTCCACAACCGGCCGGGTAAACGCCTCGGGAAGGGCGTCAAACCAGCGCCGGTAGGTGGCGACCGGTAGCAGCTCAACCTCACCGCCGGCCAGCAGGGTCTCCAGTTCTCCCGGAGCCCATGAGCCGATATTGCGTCCGCTGCGCAGAATCATCCGGCGCACCTTCTCTTCACTGAGGGTGCCGTCACCGCTGATCCGGTAGCCTTCCGCTTTCATCCGCGCGATGATGGCCGCCACACTGCGGAACACATTCAGATAGCTGGCGCCGATATTCTGCTTACCCTGGCTGTGGTTGTAATAAAGCAACGCGACTTTTTTGTCGTGATTGGCTGTGCGCTGCAAGTGCGACCAGGCGTTGATCCGCAACAGCAGGTGATCGACATTTTCGTCAACCAGATCGTAGTAGTAGAGGGGTTTATTGCCGTCTTCGAGGATCTTTTTGCGCTTGGCACTGATGACCGTAGGCTCGATGGCCCCGGTCGTTTCCGGGTTGGCGATGGCCCACGAGACCTCAAGAGGGGCGATCCCGACCGGGCTTTCGCGCCATGCATCCAGCTCGGAGCTGTAAAGGCGCACCAGGTTGAACACCGGGATGTCAAGACTCTTGAGCGCCTGTTTAACCTCCTCATTCAGCGCCGACCAGAATTTGAGGGTAAAACTCAGCAACAGATCCGCGGGCGCCCGACCATTGCTGCGATGTAAAAAGCGCTGAAACGTCAGGTCGGGACGACCAAAGCACGGCAGCGGATTAAAACCGCTCTCTTCGAGTTTTTTGATCAGGGCATCGGCCGCCTCAACCTGTCCGTCACGCAGCGTGGTGATATAAAAGGTCAGAGCCACCCAGGAACGATCCACACGCTCAGGGTAGCGCTGGGCATACCACTGTTTATAGGCGGCAACGCTGTCGAACAACTGTTCGGCGTCGGGATGGTGAATGGCGGTTGCCGGAATGCTGACCCGTTCTGGATAATCGACGGATGGGTCAATGGTCTGGTGCAAGGCCCGCTTGATCATGCCGGTCACATTCCGGCGTGACAGGTCAGCGAAATATCCGCTGATCGCTTCGTCAAAAACAAAGCCCTGCTGCCTGAGACGGTCATCGTCACGAGAACCACGCAGCGCGTAGACCGTCTTCCCTTTGATCAGGTCGTGGTCCACCATGTAAGCGCTCAGCTCCGGGCTCATGACATCCACAAGCACCACATCGGCCGCCGCCACAAAAGCAGCGGCATCCGGCTGCTGCGTCAGTTCCGGCAGGGTCAGGGAGCGCACCTGGTGGGCGCCGGCGAGATCAAGGTCGGCAACGCCCTGATAGGCCACCGTGCTGTCGCCGTCAATCACCAGCAGAGCAAGTTTTCCCGCATGTGCCGACGCGGCGCTCAGCAGCAGGAACAGAAAAAGAACCACCCGCATTACAGGGACTCCCGCGCCATCAGACCGCTCAAAATCGCGTCAAACGCGTGCCTGATCACCGGCGGCAGGCTGTCGCTCGTGTACCCTGCCGAGATATCGACCTGGTCTTTGGCGGCAATGTCACCGGCAAGCTGGGCGCACCAACTGTCGAAGGCATCAAGATCGGTCACCAGACCGCTCTCGTACTGATCACTGAGGGCCAGGGCCGAAGCAACAAACCCGGCGTACCGTTCGTTGAGCAGCAGCGATTCCAGCTCGGCGATCACCCAACTGAACTGCTTCTGGTCGCGAAAAGACCGGGCATCAACCAGACCGCGCACGGAATAGCCGCGATCCTTGAGTCGCGCAAAAATATTCCGCTCACCCACGATCCCGTTCTGCCGATACACCGCCTCCCTGACCCCTTGATAAACCGCCTTGCCGATAAGCTCTCCCAATTTGGAGTGGCCACCGGCATTATCAACGGCAACGCCTTCGCCCTCGACAACAATGATATTATCGGTTCCCGTCCCGGTCGCCTGGTGCCGGTCGCCGGAATAGGCGCTGCGAATATCAAGGTCTTGCAACGCGGCGGTTTTAGCTTCGGTTGCGGAAATGATCGCCCGGGTCATGGCGCGGGGGGATAAACGCACATTACTGAGCAGCAGCATGTTGATGGTCCCCGGCTCATAAAATGCGCCAACGTCTTGCGACATGCGCACCGCGTTGCTTCGAACACCGGCGGTCACCAGGGCAAACACCTCCATCTGCCGATAACGGGTCTGGACGATGGCCAGGTTGTCCATATCGGCCCCGGTAAACAGCAGACTGCTCTCCTCTTGTGCCAGGCCCAGAGAACGGAGAACCTCCGCCCGCCCGGCGGCCAGCCCTTTATGGTGCAGCATTCTCCAGGTTGGCGGAGGGGAGTAACTGTTGCCGACCACCGAAATCCCCTGCCGCTGCCCTTCGAGTGTCGATACCACCGTCATCGGCTGTTTCAAATCGACACGCAGGGTCTTATGAACAAAATCATCGATGCGACTATGAACCACGCGGGCCTGTTTGACATACGTCAACGGCACGTCCAGGCGGCGCTCGGTGACAATCGCGTCCGGCTCGACCACATTTTCCGGCTGAGAAAATTCGTCCTGATAGATATCAGCGGCCAGCCACGCAACAAAATAGCCGATATTGGTCCCGGCCCGACAGGTCAGGTCACAGGCATAATGGAAGATATTGCCGTCCCGAACCGCAGTGACATCCCGCCAACCGTCCTCGGCAAGAATCGGCGCCACAGCGCTGTTGTCGTCACCGCAGCCATAGATCACTTGCGGGTTGAAGTGACGCCACTGCTCCAGTGAAACCGGGACAATGGCACCTTGGGCGGTAAAATCCGGCGGAATGCCGCCGGCGGCGCGGATCAGCTCATTCTGGAAGGAATCGGCTCCCGGCGTCATGATCCGGTCCCGCCCCATCAATCGCATCACTTTTTTGCGCCGTTCCAAGGGAATTTTCGCCACTTTCGCGGCGATCAGCTGCAACTGGTCACGGTTCATCGCGAGCAGTTGCTCAGCACGGTCGCGGCAGTTGAACAGCTCACCGAGTTTGAGCAGACTCGCAAACGCCCCGTCAATGGAACGGGTATCCACCTCGATCAGCACGGTTGCGCTGTCGGCAAAGTAGTCCGGCACCTCTTTCTGGATCGCTGAGTAAAACACCACCTGCGGTTCGAGGGCGGCGACCCGCGCCAGGTCCGGCGCAAAAAAACCGCCGATGCGCGACTTGCCGGCAACTTCGGGCGGCATGTGGCTGTGATAGGTTACGGCCAGCAGCGGTTCATCAACACCAAGGCGCAGCAGCATTTCCGTCACCGTCGGCACCAACGACACCACCCGTTGCGGCGCCTGGGAAAACGTAATGTCACGGCCGAAAGCATCGGTCCACACCGAGGCGGCATGGCCGGGCGCGGCAGATAACAGCAACAGCGCCGTGAGCAGAAGTGTCGGTAAAACGTGTTTGTTCGTCATCAGCGGGTACTCCCTCAACAACCGCGGCCCCGGACCGCGACGGTCCGGGGCCGCGCCTGCTGTGCACAGCCTGTTAGAAGGTCACCTTGACCCCGGCATAACCGGAAAGACCGGGCGTGGCATAGCTCCAGGCTTCTTCGTAGAATTCGTCAAACAGGTTGTCGACGCGACCGAACAGGCACAGATTTTCCGTGATGTCGTAGCGTGCGGCCAGGTTGACGACCGTATAGGCGTCCAGCGTACTGACGCTGTTGCCGTTTTCGTCGGCGGCCGAAGAGATGGCATCCCGCTCACCGACCCAGCGGCAGTCGAGATTCACCCCGAACGGCCCCTGGGTGTAGGACGCCGTCAGGTTGACCTTGTTGAGTGCCCGCCGGGTCAGACGTGCACCGTCGGGGTCCTGAGTATCGTTATAGGTGTAGTTGAGCCGCAGCAGAACCGCATCAACGGGACGCCACTGGACAAAGGTTTCCACCCCGCGCGTTTCGGTGTCGCCGGGCAGTTGGCTGTAGTGCCAGGTGGCCATGTCGAAATCGATGCGGTCCTCAAAGGTCTGCTCAAAGTAGGTCACGCCCACCAGCAGGTTGGCGGAAGCGAATTCCTGCTCGAAGCCGACATCCCAGCCTTCGCTCTCTTCGGCATCCAGGTCTTCGCTGCCGTAGGAAGAGTACAGCTCATACAACGAAGGGGCGCGAAAGCCGGTGCCGTAGCTGGCTTTGAGCACCAGACCGAAATCAGTGACATAGGACGGTGCCAGGCGATAGGTGGTTTTGTCGCCGAAACGATCATGGTCGTCATAACGCACCCCGGCCACCAGCTCAAACGAGCTGCCGAGACGCAGCTGCTCTTGGGCCCAGAAACTCGTGGTGTCGGCGTCCTTTTTGGAGATGCCGGACGAATCGCTTTCCATCTCCTCGCGAAACAGCGCCCCGCCCACCGTCAGGGTGTTGGCGGCATTGACCCGGTAACTGCCCTGCCAGCCGATTTCCCGGGATTCGCCGACGTAATCATAAGATTGCGCGCCGTCATTGTCATAACCGTCGCGTTCGTGGCGGGAGCCTTGCACGTAGAGGTCCGAGGTGAGGGCGTCGTTGAAAAAGCGGTTTTTGATATCCAGACGGCCGAGATATTCCTCGGTTTCATTATGGTAGTCTGTTTTGCCGTTGGGCTGGGGGGCATAGTCCGGCCAGCCGCCGAAGCGGTCGCCGGTATAGCCGGGGCCCCAGGCGTCAAGGTCCACCTCGGCATCGAGATAGCGCAAGGTGGCGACAATTTCAAAATCCTCGCTGATCTCCACACCGAATTTTCCCGAAACCGTGGTGTTTTCATAGCCGTCATCTTCGGAGGTATTGCCGTCATGGGGAATATGGCTGTTGTCATCGTCGGCAATGGAGAAGCCGTCCGACTCCAGCCGCGAGACGCCGAGGCTGTAATGGGCCTTGCCGACGGCGCCGGAGCCGTTGCCGGACAATTTCCAAGTGCCGTAAGACCCGGCTTCCGCGCTGAGGGCGGCGTGCGGCGTACCGCTGCCGCGCTTGGTGATAATGTTGATGACACCGGCGGTGGCATTACTGCCGTAGAGCACGCTCATGGGGCCGCGGACGATTTCGATCCGCTCAATATTGTCCGTGGTCAAATGGGCGAGATCGGCACCGCGATTGGAACCGGAGGGGTCATTAAACATCACCCCGTCGACCAGAATCAGGGTGTTTTTCGAATCCGCGCCGCGAATGAACACCGATGACTGGGTTCCCAGACCACCGTTGGCCACAACATCGATGCCCGGCGTGGTCTTCAGCACCTCCTCGACCGTAGTCAGTTGTTTCGCCGCAATCTCCTGCGCCGTAATCACCGAAACCGACGTTCCGCCCGTCGTGGCGCTTGCGGTCCGGGTCGCGGTGACCACCACGTCGTCCATCGCCACACTCTGCTCCGCCGCCGCCGTCAGCGGCAAACACATCAGCCCGGTAAGCACGACACCATACAGGGCCAGCAATCCTCTTTTCTTCATGTCTTCTTTCCTCCTTCGGGAATAAAAATCGGCCCGGACAGGTCTTCCGGCTCCAGGGCGACCTACTGACCCGCCTTCCCATCGTGGTTGGCTCCACGACAGTGGTTGTTCGGGCGTTCGTTCCCTGTTACGGCTGCGGGACAGCGGGAGATTTGCACTCCTCTTCCCTTGACCGGGCCATGCGATTGCAACATCTGTTGCATTGTGTTGGGCTGTTTGTTTAAGCAATTCCGTAGTAAACTCGGGACTGTCCCAAGCCCCATCTGGGGCTGTCCCAGATGTTTACGGGCCATGGAACGGTGGTGGTTTGCACCGCAAAAGCCTGGGACAGCCCCCGTGCGGGGACAGTCCCGGTTTTGCTACGAAATTGCCTAAACCAGTCTCCCGCACCGAACCTCACGGCGTCGGGAGTCAACAAACAGCCATAAAAAAAGTCCGCTTGCGCCAAAGCGCAAACGGACTTTCCGTATTCAAAGTCGGTTCGTATCATCACTCGCCCTTTACCCTCGGGCTTTTTCGAGTGTCTGGATCAGGCAGGTCTTCTGGCTCGCGATTCATCCTCCGGGCAGTCTTCCCGATCCTGGCGATCAGTGACGTGGTTGCCCTTTGTCCTCGCTTACAGCGGCGGGTCCGCGGGGGAATGGCTCTGTGAGCGTCACCCCTCTTCCCTTTTCACCCTGGCGGGCACCGTGATCCGATATTTATTATTTTCCAAGGGAGCTGCGGTCCTTTTGCCCGCCGATGTTCCCCAATGGGGTCAAACCTGAATCAAAAGATGAACGGAGCAAGAGCACAGTCATCAGGAATAAATATGTGCCGCGCACCTTAAGTGTCACAACGGCGAGTCTGCGTCCCTCACGAATCCAGGCCAAAAGCAATAACAGGATTCGTCATAAAATTCCAGTAGATAATTGCTGTTTCAGACGTTTTGTCGGGCGACGATGTCATCAACCAGACGCAATAACATCGACCAATTCGGTGCGTCGTCAACGTGCGGGACAATTTCCCGGCGGGTTGTGCCATCGAGTTGCATCGCCAGATAGCGCTGCCAAAAAAGCCGCTTTTGTGCACCGGACAGACTCCCGGCATAATGATCGGCGATCGGCAGCTGAAACGGTTCAATGCCCATCTCGAAGCAGGTATAAATCACCGACTTGCACTGGAAACGGATGTCAGCCGGGTCGAGCGGGCGACCATCGGCCAGTTTTTTGACCAACAGCGTGATTGCGGTGTGATTTTTAAGTGTCCTGTGCATGACTGTCGTCCTTTGCTGAGGAGTCAACGGGTGGCACGTTTTCACTGAACTGCTGGGCCAGGCGCACAGCGCCGATGGCATCACCGGCGTAACCGCTGGCACCGATTTCATCGGCATAATGCTGGTCGACGACAGCCCCGCCGACCATGAAACGCACCCGCTCCAGCCCTTCGCGGCGAGCCAGATCGATCACTTTTTTCATCTCCACCATGGTCGTGGTCATCAACGCAGACAAAGCGATGATATCGGCGCCATGGTGTTTCGCGGCACGGATGATGTCTTCGGCCGCCACATCCTTGCCCAGGTCAATGACGTCGAAATTGTAATTATTGAGCATCAGGGCGACGATGTTTTTACCGATATCGTGGATATCGCCCTGCACCGTAGCCAGCACCACCTTGGCGCCTTTACGCCCCGGCGCTTCACTGGCGGCATCGAGAAACGGCTGCAGCACGCTGAAGCCTTTGCGCATGGTGTCGGCGCAGGTGATCAGCTGGGGCAGAAAATATTCCTTGCGGTCGAATTTGTCGCCCACCAGATTGATGGCCGGGATCAGCCGGTCGTCCACCAGAGTGCGGGGTAACTCGCCGACGTCAAGAGCCTGATGAATCGCCTGCTCCATCCCCTCTTCATCGCCGCTGACCACGGCGTCAAACACCCGTTCCGCAGCCGTACGGGTGGTCGTTTTTACCGCCGCGCCAGCGCCGCCTTGGGAACTGAAACGGGCGATATAACGTGCCATACGCGCATCCCGTCCGGCCAACGCATCGAGGGCGTAGACGCTGTTGACCGTGGCATCGCAGGCCGTATCGATAAAGGCTGCGGTCAGGCCGCGACCGGCCGCCATACTGAGAAACGTGCCATCAAACCATTGGGGCGTCTGCAGAGCGTAGCTGAGGTTGGAGATGCCCGCCAGAGAGTTCACCCCGCGCCGGGCGCACCAGTCGATCAGTTCCAGACTGCGCCGATGGGCGGCCGGACCGGCCGCCGCGGTAAACACCAGGCAGTCCACCAGGCAATCGTGGCGGGCAATGCCGTAGTGCTCGGCGCAGGCGATAATTTTTTCGATGCGGGCAATGGCCTCAGCCGTTCCGCCGCCGGTGCCGCCCCCGCCGGAGTCATCCACCGGCATGCAGACGATCACGGCGCCATAGCGTGCGGCAACCGCGCACATCGCTTCCATGGCGTCTTGTTTGGCGCAGACGCTGTTGACGATGCCACGCCCCGGAAACACCCGCAGAGCCTGCGCTGCCGCGTCAACATCGACGGTATCCACGGCCACCGGTTTGCCGCACCCTTTCGTTGCCGACAGCACCGCCGCCCGCAGAATCGCGGCTTCATCGACACCCGCCGCATGGACATTGATATCGATGATCGCCGCTCCGTGGCGCGCCTGTTCCTGGGCCATTTTGCGTACCCACGCCATGTCGGCGTTGCGCAGCCGCTGCGTCAGGGTCGGATTGCCGGACGGGTTGATTTTGCCACCGAACACGGTCAGGGGCAGATCGTTGCCGAAACACACCGTTTCCCGGTACGAAGAGACAGCCGTGTATCGCTGCGGAACTATTGCCAGCGGCGTCAGGTCCGCAGTGCTGTGTTTGAGGGCTTGAATGTAATCGGGATTGGTGCCGCAACAGCCGCCGAGTATCGCCGCGCCCGCTTCAACGAGACGCGGCATGTGGCCGCCAAATTCCTTTGCCGCCATGTCAAAGGTGGTGACACCGTTGACCAGACGCGGCATACCGGCATTGGGTTTGGCCAGCAGCGGCACGGTGGCATAGGGTTTCATGGTGGCGATCACCTTGGCCATGTCCTGCGGCCCGGTGGAACAGTTGCAGCCGACAGCATCGGCACCAAGGGATTGCAGGGTAATCAGCGCTGACAGCGGATCGCTGCCGTTAAGGGTACGACCGTCGGTGCCAAAGGTCATGCTGACCATCACCGGCAAATCGCAGGTTTCCCGCACGCCAATCAGCGCGGCGCGCGCCTCTTGCAGATCCATCATGGTTTCGATGACAAAGCCGTCAACACCGCCGGCCACCAGCGCCCGCGCCTGTTCGGCATAGGCGGCAACGGCGGCGTCAAAGGGGAGATCGCCGAACGGCTCAACAAACAGGCCGGTCGGAGCCAGGTCGCCAAAGACCAGTGCCCGATCGCCCACGGCCTGCCGCGAAATGCGCGCCAGGGCGGTGTTGATCTCGGCCGTTCGTGCCTCAAGGCCGAACTCCTGCAGTTTGAAACGGTTGCCGCCAAAGGTGCAGGAATACACTGCATCGCTGCCGGCGGCCACATAGGCCTGCTGAATTTCCTGCATCACATCCGGATGGTCGAGCACCCAGGCTTCAGGAGACACCCCGGCGGGCATACCGCGCAGGGCCAACTCCGTGCCGGTGGCACCGTCCAGCACCAGCACCGTGTCGCGCAGCCGTTGTCTAAACGCTTCTTTTGTCATGACGGCCCTCCGCTAAAGGCTCCGCGACGCAGCAGCATGCCGAGGTCATGGCCGCACAGGGCGTTATAGGCCTGTACCGTGGCCATAATGCGATCCGACGCCGGGTTGGCAATGGCCATGGTCAGACCCCGGCCCATGGCCATGCCGAGAAACGCGCCGTTGATCCATGGCCGCTCGGGCATGCCGAAGGAGACGTTGGACAAACCGACAATGGTATTGGCCTGCAGCGTTTCGGAACACCATGAGATGAGATCCAGGGTCTGGCGGGCGGCTTCGGGATTGGAACTGATGGTCATGACCAGGCCGTCCACCGCGATATCGTCCACCGTGCAGCCATAGCGCGCCGCCGCCGTCATCACCGTGTCAATCACGGCGATCCGCTCTTTTACCGTCGGCGGGATACCGGCGTCGGTCAACGGCAAAACAATGAACATGGCGCCATACTTGGCCGCGACCGGCAGGGTCTTTTCGATCCGCTCACGCTCGCCGGACACGGAATTGACCAGCGCCCGCCCCGGATATCGCCGCAGAGCCGCTTCAACCACCTCCGGTCGGGTGGTGTCGATGCACAGCGGCAGCGGCGTCAGTTGCGAGAGCACCCCCACCGCGTTGAGCATCATCGCCATTTCGTCAATACCGGACAGCCCCATGTTGACATCGAGCACCGTGGCGTGCCGCTGCTCCTGCTCAACGGCAAACTGCCGCACCAGATCAAGGCTGCCGTCGCGCAAACTTTGTTGTAATGCCTTTTTGCCGGTGGGATTGATCCGTTCGCCGACCACGGCAAACGGATGATCCGGGCCGAGAAAGGCCGTCCCACGGCTCGACGACACGGCGCTAACAGCGCTTGTCACCACCATCGGCGGCGCAAGCTCGCGCAACCGGTGGGCCAGCGCCGCCACATGCCCGGAGGTGGCACCGGGATCGACACCGATCAGGTTGGCTCCGGCCTGAACACAGGCCGCCCCTGTGGTCGCGTACTGTTCCGCGTCATCCGGGGTTGCGGGGCGTGCATAGAGCGGCACCGTGGCCGAAGGCTTGACGCGGGCGATGATCGCCTCCAGGTCAACGGCGCTGTCAGTGCCACGAAAGCCGACAGCGTCGGCCCCCAACGACTGCAGCGTCACCAGGGCGGTAAGCGGATCGGTGCCGCTTGTCATACACCCGCCGCCGTCGATGACAATCTCAACAAGCACTGCCAGGTCATCGCCACCTTCGCGCAACGCGATCAGCGCGGCACGGGCTTCCTGAATCTCACCCATACCGGTAAGGAAAAACCCTTCCGCTCCGCCTTCGACCAGTGCCGTGGCCTGTTCCGCATAACAGGCCACGGCATCATCAAAATCAAGCGGGCCAAACGGCTCAATGCGTTGGCCGGTTGGCCCGCAAGTGGCGAAAACCGGCAGGTCACCCACACTCTCGCGGCAGCGGCGCATCAGTTCCCGGTTGATGGCACCGGTTTCATCGCCTTGACCAGCGTCCGCCAGCCGAAAACGGTTAGCTGCCGCTGACGGGCAGCACACCAGAGCACAACCGGCCTCTCGGTCGCTGCGCAGCGCGGCGGCAACCGATGCAAACTCTTGCAGCAGAGCGGTTACCGGGCACGGTTTGCCCTCTTCGGCGCAGAGCGCATCGGCGGCGATTATTAACGGCCGTTGCCTGACAAGGCGCGCGAATTCAAGACGGTTCATGGCGTGGTTTCCATGGACAATGCCGGTTCGATGCCCGCCACGGCAGTGACCGATTTTTCCGGAACCAGCATGGCGCGCGACGTCAGGGTCAAACCGAGACGCTCCAGTTCGAGCAGATCGAAAAACAGTTTCTGATTGTCGAGGCTGAAATCACCGTATCCCGGCGAGAACCTCTGGCCCGTGAGCCGCTCTGCGCTACGGCTTAGCTGACCGCGGACAAATTCGTTAATCCAGTTCATGGCCGCATCGGCGCTCTGCCCACCCACCGCATCAAGGATTACCGCGGTGGCACCGTCGCCGCGAGCAACGGCGTCTGCAGCCGCCTCGACAATGGCCGGACCGACGGTGGTCGCCATCAGCACTACGGCGTTGCTGTGGCTGAGCAACTTGGCCAGCGAGCGGCTTTTCAGCACCTGACCCTCGGCCAGTACCACCTCGTCTTCATTTTTTTCTACAATTGCCACACGTCGCCAGCACCCTTGCGCCTCACACAACGCAAAACTGTCGCCAATGGTTTGTTCCAGCGTGTCGCGTTGACTGGCAGTCAGGACCGTTTTTCGGCTGCTGTAGCCGAGGCGGGTCAGGATCATTTTCAGCGGCACCTCAATCGGTATCGATCTGAAAAACGTGGCGGGCGGGGTCATGGGATGTTGACGCAAAGGTTCATGGCTTACGTTCCTGTCAAGGTCTTCGTTGTCTTGCCAAAAGCCGGGAAGTAAATGAAGGAGGCGTTTTCAGTTGGAAGCACGCCCTTAGCGTTGCTGTTGCAGCACCAGCTCTTCCCCCCAGCTTTTCACCATCTGCTGCATGGCTTCAATACGACCGTTGCGCTTCAAAAGCGGAGCCACGGTCGTACGAAACTGGTGAGCGACACCGCTGGCGCGCAACAGCTCCGCGCTTTGCCGTGCCTGTTCTCCACTGGCGGGACATTTGGTGATCGTTTCGTAGTCGTCAAACGGTGCTTTCAGATCCATGCCCACCCAGTTGCACAGCGGCAACAGAGCCCGCAGGCGGTCGGGATACGCACCATTGGTGTGCAGGGCCACTTTCATGCCCAGCTCTTTGACGGTGCGCATGGCATCAAGCAGCGCTGTTTGCGCGGTGGGTTCACCGCCACTGAACACGATGCCGTCGAGCAATCCGCGACGTTGGTGAATAAACGCCACCACCTGTTGCCAATCGAGCTGTTGTTGGCCCTGGTCCGGGATCAGTGCGGCATTGTGGCAGTAGTGGCATTGCCAGGGACAACCCTGGCAATAGACCACTGCCGCCAGTTCACCGGGGAAATCGATGGTGGTGCAGCGGGTCAGGCCGCCCACCTGTAAAGCGGAACTCAACGGGTGCGTTCTTCGTTGAAGAAGCAGCGTTGGTGGTGTTCCGATTTTTTACCGGAGTTGAAGGAACTGACGGGACGATGGTAGCCCATGACGCGGGTCCAGACTTCGCAGGGTTGGCGTTGGCTGTCATCAATCTGATTTTGGTTTTCTTTCATGGTTTGGCTCCTTTTTTTTCGTTGTTTGGTTAAGGTCTAGTACTTCAGCATCATTGAAATTGTCTCTTGTAGGAGCGGCTTCAGCCGCGAATTCCCCCCTATGATAAGGATCAATAACCAGAATCATTCGCGAATAAATTCGCTCCTACAGATGCTCTTTTCGATGACAAAATTGACTGTGCTCACGTTCCGGTCAAAGTCGCCGGGTTTCGCCCCGGCAGGCGACATCCTTTTGACTTGCCGCTCAAAAGGATGCAAAAACCGGCTGAACTTCTCCTGAACCTGGATTCACCGACACTGAGTCGATTTCCGTGATGCTTTGCTTATCCGGCTCGCCGCCCTTTAGGTCGACGAATCGTGCGACTCATCATCCTTGGCGTAAAACCGTGATAACGCTCTTTCGTCTTTCTTTATCTCTGGTGTGGCACCGATCTAACGGGCGGGACGGTGCCCGCCCTACGCCTGTGGGTTATTTTGCACCCCAGCTTAGCACCGAGGGAACCCGTAGGGCGCATTGGGGTTGTTATTGATCAGGTGAACGAGAGCTGTTGCTTGAAATTTTTTGCGTCAGCAAGGCAGAGGGAGGAGCCATAGTGATTCTATGGCGACGACCGATAACGCTGCTGACGTGAAAAAGATCTGCAACAACTTCGTGAAGCCTGATTGATGACAGCCCCTTGGGAGTCGTTTTTCGGTTCCTTTTGACGACGCAAAAGGAACCCGACGTGTGGACGCGGAAGCCCACGTCACGTGCGTACCATGTCACGCCCCCGGATAAAGTTCCCATAAGCAACAAAACTCACTTTCAATTCAAGCTGTCTTTCGACTGCTCTCCAACTCCTCATCACACAACGGACAAAACGGATGCTCTCCAGCCAGATAGCCGTGTTTCGGGCAGATGGAGAATGTCGGCGTAATGGTCAAATAGGGGATGCGGTAATTTTCCAGCACCCGTTTGACCAGCTTACGGCAGGCTTCGGGGCTGCCGATGGGCTCGCCCATGTACATGTGAAACACGGTGCCGCCGGTGTATTTGCGTTGCAGGGTTTCCTGCAGCTCCAGCGCTTCGAACGGATCATCACTGAAACCCACCGGCAATTGTGATGAGTTGGTGTAAAACGGTGCATCGGTTGTCCCGGCCTGGATCATATCCGGAAAGCGCTTTTTATCTTCGCGGGCAAAGCGGTAGGTGGTGCCTTCCGCCGGGGTGGCTTCGAGGTTGTACATGTGGCCCGTCTGCTCCTGATACTCCACCATGCGTTGCCGCACATGATCCATGAAGCGGATGGCAAACGCCTGTCCCGCTTCGCTGGTGATGTTGTCCTGATCGCCGGTGAAATTGCGGATCATCTCGTTAAGACCATTGACACCGATGGTGGAGAAATGGTTGCGCAGGGTGCCGAGATACCGTCGCGTGTAGGGGAACAGGCCCTGATCCATCTGACGCTGAATGGTTTTGCGTTTAACTTCCAGGCTGGTGCGCGCCAATTCAAGAAGTTCGTCAAGATGGGCGAGCAATCCGGCCTCATCTCCGGCAAACTGATAGCCAAGTCGGGCGCAGTTGATGGTGACGACACCGATGGAACCGGTCTGCTCGGCGGAACCGAACAGACCGTTGCCGCGTTTGAGCAGTTCGCGCAAGTCGAGCTGTAAGCGGCAGCACATGGAGCGCACCATGTTGGGTTGCAGCTCCGAATTGAGGAAATTCTGGAAATACGGCAGGCCGTACTTGGCGGTCATGCTGAACAGCCGCTCGGCGTTTTCGCTCTCCCACGGAAAATCCGGCGTCATGTTGTAGGTGGGGATGGGAAAGGTGAACACCCGCCCCTTGTCATCGCCATTGGTCATCACCTCAATGTAGGCGCGGTTGATCAGATCCATCTCGTCCTGCAATTCACCGTAGGTGAACGGCATCTCCTCGCCACCGATCACCGGCACCTGGGTTTTCAGATCATCCGGGCAGGTCCAGTCAAAGGTCAGGTTGGTAAACGGGGTCTGCGTGCCCCAACGCGACGGCACGTTGAGGTTGAAGATCAACTCCTGCATCTGCTGTTTGACCTCGTCGTAACTCAGGTTGTCCTTGCGCACAAACGCGGCCAGATAGGTATCAAACGAGCTGAACGCCTGGGCTCCGGCCCATTCGTTCTGCAACGTACCGAGAAAGTTGACGATCTGACCGATGACGCTGGACAGATGGCGCGGCGGTGCCGCTTCGACTTTATCGGGCACGCCGTTAAAGCCTTCCTGCAGCAGCATACGCAACGACCAGCCGGCGCAGTAGCCGGACAGCATATCGAGATCGTGAACATGCAGACTGCCGTCACGGTGCGCCTCGCCCAGTTCCGGGGCATAGACGTGGTTGAGCCAGTAGTTGGCCGTGACTTTGCCGGAGATATTGAGGATCAGCCCGCCGAGCGAATAGCCCTGATTGGCGTTGGCATTGACCCGCCAGTCCGACTGATCGAGATATTCATTGATCGACGACGCCACATCAACCACGGTTTTCTGGTCCTGACGCAGCTTCTGATGCTGCTCACGATAGACCACATAGGCACGTAGCGTGGCGAAATGGTTGGCGGAGATCAGCGTCTGCTCGACCACATCCTGAATCTGTTCAACCTTGGGAGCCTGAGAGGGAAAACGGTGGCGCAACACCTTAAGGGTCTGCTGGGTAAGCAGAGCGGCTTCACTCTCATCGAATTCACCGGTCACTTTGCCGGCACGGGCAATGGCAAAGCGAATCCGTTCGCTGTCAAACGGCACGCTGGTGCCGTCGCGTTTCACGACTTTGGTGGGTAATACGACACTGGCAAGCTGGTGGGCGTGTTCGGTCTCTGGCATCGACTGCTCCTTCATCAGGTTAAACCGCGGCACAGGAGACAGTCAGCACCGGAAACGCAAAAGTCCGCAGGGGCCAAAGCTCCCTGCGGACTTCGCGTATTTAAAATCCGGATGCATGCGTCACTCTCCCTTTACCACGAGGAATCATTGAGTGTTGGGATCAGGCAGGTCTTCTGGCTTACGCTTCATCCTTCAGGCGCCTTCCCGGTTAAACCAGTGGCATGGAGCCTGTTGTCCACGTTTACAGCGGCGGGTCCGCGGGGGAGTTGCACCCCTCTTCCCTATCAAGCCTCAGGAGATATTTAAACTCCCGTTGGGCACCGTGATCCAATATGACGTCCACATTTCAATGTGGATATTTTTGGTTACCTTTATCTGAGATTGTGGTGTGTGTCAAGCGGATTCACAACATGTTGTGGTTTTTGACATAAAACTTATCGTTCTGGTCACGTTCTCCGTGAATGATCGAGCCCCGAACTTCGACACCGCCCGCAAGCCCGGAGAAACGCGACAAATTTACCATATCGCATATTTCTAACTAAATTGTTGTCAGAGATTAGACCACTGATCTATATTATTCAGCCTGCATACCATTAAAGTTAAATTATCTCACGGGTCACAGCAGCCCCCTGAGATCATGCAATGTTGCCGTATATTTAATCAATGGAGATTCAGATGAAATTCGGAACCAAACTTTTTCTCGCCTTTTTTCTTGCCGGGCTTGTCCCGTTTGCCATTCTCGCCGGTGTCTATCTGCACAACGCTTCCTCCTCGTTCTCGGAATCCGCCTTTCACCATCTGGAAAGCGTTCGCGACACCAAGCGCGCTTCGGTGCAGCGCTACTTTGAAACCGTGACCAACCAGATGCTGTCGTTTGCCGAAGACCGCATGGTGGTCGAAGCCATGGCGCAATTCAAACAAGCCGCCGCCGACATGATCGCCGACAATCATTACACCGCCGACGATATCACCACCATGCGCGACCAGCTTGGCAGCTATTACCGCCAGGAATTTGCCGCCGAATACCGCAAGCGCAACAACGGCGCGGCTCCTGATGTGTCGCAGCTTTTCTCAAAGCTCGACGATGAATCCATCGCTCTGCAATATCACTACATTCGCGCCAACCGCAACCCGCTCGGCGCCAAAGAGAAACTCGACCAAGCCGACGATCAATCGCGTTACAGTGCCCTGCATGGCCGGTTCCACCCGATATTTCGCAATTTTTTGCAGCGGTTCGGCTATTACGACATCTTTCTGGTCGATTCCGCGACCGGAAACATTGTCTATTCCGTGTTCAAGGAACTCGACTACAGCACCTCGCTGCTCAACGGACCCTATGCCCAGACCAACTTCGGCGAAGCATTTCGAAGCGCCAATGCCTCTACCCGCAAAGACCACGTGGTTCTGGTTGATTATGCCCGCTATTTCCCATCCTATAACGACCCGGCCGGATTCATTGCCTGCCCCATCTTTGACGGCGACACCAAAATCGGTGTGGCCATGTTTCAGTTTCCCATCGACACCCTCAATGCCATCATGACCGAACGTTCCGGCCTCGGCGAAACCGGTGAATCGTATCTGGTGGGGAAAGACAAACTGATGCGCTCAGATTCCCATCTTGACGCCCAAAACCATTCCGTGCGCGCGGCGTTTGCCAATCCGCAGCTGGGGCAAGTCGACACGGAAGCAACCCGTCTCGCCCTCTCTGGCGCCACCGGCACGCAAATCATCACCGACGACAACGGCCAACCGGTGTTATCCGCCTATACACCGTTGCAAATCGGCACAACAACATGGGCGCTGCTCTCCGAGATTCACGTGGCCGAGGCCTTTGCCGAACTCACCCACCTTAAATGGCTGGTTTCCATTCTCGGCGGCCTGTGCCTGATCGCCATTGTCGGCGTAGCCGTCCTGCTGGCCCGCTCCACAACACGCCCCATTCAGCACGCGATTGCCATGCTCACCGCACTGGAGCAAGGCGACCTCGACAGCCGCATCAATCTGCAGCGCAACGATGAACTGGGGGAAATGGCCGCAGCCATGGACGCCTTTGCCGACAACTTGCAACACGAAGTGATCACCGCATTCGAGAAACTGGCCGCCGGTGATTTCACCTTTGAAGCCAACGGCCTGATCAAACAGCCGCTGGCCAAAACCAATGCCAGCATGATTCAAGTGCTTGAGCTGGTCCACTCCACCAGTGACCAGATCTCCTCCGGCAGCTCCGAGGTTGCCGCCAGCAGCCAGACCTTGTCACAAGGGGCCACCGAACAGGCCAGTTCTCTCGAAGAGATTGCCTCCTCCATGACCGAGATCGGTGCCCAGATTCGTCACAATGCCGACAACGCCCATCAGGCCAGTGTGTTGGCCGGAGAAACCAAAGCCGCTGCCGAACAGGGCAACACCAGCATGGCCGAGATGATCAGCGCCATGGATGCCATCAACGAATCCAGCGCCAACATCTCCAAGATCATCAAAGTCATTGACGAGATCGCCTTCCAAACCAATCTGCTGGCGCTCAATGCCGCCGTTGAGGCGGCCCGTGCCGGACAGCACGGCAAAGGCTTTGCCGTGGTCGCCGAAGAAGTCCGCAACCTCGCCGCCCGCTGCACCAAGGCCGCTCACGAAACCACCGAGATGATTAAAAACTCCGTGGGTAAAGCGCAAAGCGGCAGCCACATCGCCGCCGAAACCGCCGACGCTCTCAACGAGATCATGCAGCGTGTCACCAAGGTCACGGATTTGGCCGATGAAATCGCTCAGGCGTCCAACGAGCAGACCGACGGCGTCAGCCAGATTTCACAAGGGCTGGATCAGATTGATCAGGTCACGCAACTCAATACGGTCAGTGCCGAAGAGAGTGCCGCCGCTGCCGAGCAGCTCTCGTCGCAGGCCGATCAATTACATACCATGTTGTCTCGCTTCAAGTTGAGTCAGACCACGAAGATGATTGCTCGTTAGAGAAACAACAAAGCCCGCATCAAACTTGATGCGGGCTTTGTTGTTTCTCTGAGGTGACCGATTGGTCTCCTTTTGATTTGCATATGCTGTCTTCGGTGCCACGGCAGAAGAAAAGGTCTTTTTAGAATGTCAAAATATCAACAACGTCCCCTGCGCTCTTCATGCGCTCTTCCTTGGGCATCTGGCGGCGGGAACCGGAGATCAGAAATAGATGGAATCAATAAACTCTTTGCCGTTGTTGATATGCTCAAGCAGGGCCTCGCGGACCCGGACGATATCTTCACTGCGGAAAGCCTCGACAATGGCATCGTGCTCATTCAAAAACTCTTCGTAGCGAGCACCGTAGTGACGGCTGATGTGGCGGCGCATAAAAAACCGCTGAAAGGTGTCACGGAAGGTGTCCAGGATATACCGGTTTTCACTGAGTTCAAGAATCAATGAATGAAAATTCAGTTCCAGAGTGAAGCGCAGGCGATGATCGTCCGACGCAGCAGTCTCCCTGATGACCTGAGCCCGGTGCTCCATCTCCTGCAGGCTTTCCGGGGTGATGTTGATGATAGCCTTTTCTGCGGCACCGAGTTCCAGAAAGCGCCGGAAATCATGCAACTGATCATGCTCCTCTTTGGTGAGTTGATGGACCATATAATAACTTTTGCGGGCCAAATAATCGAGGTACCCCTCCTTGTACAGCATGATCACCGCAATCTTCACCGGAGTACGACTGACCCCGAGTTGCTCGGCTAACTCGCTGATCACCAACCGCTGGCCGGGGATCAGTTCGAAGTTGAGCATCATGTTCCTGATTTTGAGATAGGTTTGAACTTCTAGCGAGTCTTCCTGCATTCACTTCTCCTTGTCTGCAGCCTCCAGTTTTCCTTCCTGCCGATGGCATAAAAGAAAAAACAGCTGCCTGCGGTTTATATAATAATTTTCAGTAAGCCGCAAGAACAGGCCATCTTGGCGGTGATTTTCCGTCTCGGAAACAGATTGTTACCGATCCGACCTATCCCATATAGCTCGAAAATTTCTTGACTTCGAACACTCCGAATGCAACATTGAATTCAATACTGAATTCAATGTTGCATTCGGTAATATACCAGGCCAAGGACGACAAAGCCAGCTGGATGACCAGCTATCACACAAAAGGAGTGTTGTTATGTCGATCGAACGGACGTTAGATGTAAAGTTAAATGTCAAACCAGTCTTTGTAGCCATGCACCATGACTACGTTTTCGAAGGACCCTGCCGCTTCGGTAGCGGAGTCGGACTGACCAAGGATTTTGATCTCAAGATCAATCAGGAAATTTATGCCGCTTTTCTTGCCGATGTAGAAACCTATGTCGCCAAGGAAGTCAACCTGCTGGAACCGATCTTCATTGACCGCAACGAGGAATTCGCGGTCACCGATGAAATGCTGGCAAAAATAGCCGGCCATGTGGAAGAGGTCGATGTCTATCTGTTTGGTCAGGCCGGACGCGGTTTCGATGTCATCATTGAATTTGCCCAACGCTACAAAAAACCGGTAATGTTCGCGGAAAACGCCCTGCATATCACCTGCACCGCCGCACCGATCCTCGCTCGCGGCCTGGAAGCCTACCCCACCATGTGTTGGGAAGACACGGTGGATAAACTGAAACTCCTGCGCGTCCGTAAAGCGCTGCAACAGACCAAAATCCTGCTTGCCCCGCGCGGAAATTCCAATATTTCCCTGAGTGCCCTTGATTCATTCCTGTCCCTGGAAAAAGTGAGCGATGTTCTCGGCGTCAAATTCCGCTATGTCGATGTCCATGAGCTCCTTGACCAGACCCAGCACATTGCCGCGGACAGTAACCATACCACCCCCGGGGTGAGCGGTCTCAACCCCACCGACGCCGAAATGGCAGAGATCAACGCGCTGACGGATAAAATGATTGCCGGTGCGGTCGAATGCGATATGACCAGGGAGAATGTGCTGCGCTCGGTCATGGCCTATGCGACAGTCAAAAAGTTCCTGGTTCACAACGAGTGCAACGCCTTTTCCATGCCCTGCCCGGACGCCTGTGCGACGCGGCGCCTGAACCAGGAAAAGATCACCCCTTGCTTTATCCATTCCATGCTCAATGAAGAAGGGATTCCATCGGCCTGTGAGTATGACATCCCTGCCCTGATCTCCATGGTGACTCTGATGAACCTAGCCAACGCCGCCCCGTACATGGGCAATACCTTTCCGACCCTGCTGAAAAACGGCAAACGGGTTAATGTGCGGCCAACCTTCTTCAAAGCGGACCAATCGCAGGAACAGGATATCCCGGATCTCGGCGAGCAGGAGAATGTCATGCTGACCTTCCATTCGGTTCCCAACCGCAAAATGAAGGGTTTTGACAGTGCCGAATCCTCCTATGCCCTGCGCGCCTTTGCCCGCGATGCCGAATTTGGAGCCACCATCCGTTACGACTTCAAAAAGGATATCGGCCAGACCATCACCATGTGCCGCTTCGACCCGACCTGCAGCAAACTGTTCGTCGCCAAAGGGACCATCGTCGGCGGCGTGGGCTACACCGATAAAAACTGCAGCGAAGGGGTCTTCTTCACCGTGAAAAGCGACAAAGACTTCTTTAACAAGCAGGTCGCTTTCGGCAACCATGTGCCACTGGTCTATGGCGATCACCTTGACGACCTGATCGCCCTCGGCGAACTGCTGAGGATGGAGATTGTGGCCGCCTGAGCCAGTGAGCCCGATGGATGACGGTTTGGTGAAGCAAGAATCCCGACAGGAGCGGAATCATGTTGGCAACAGCACTTAAGGAAAAACTCTTAGACTCCAAGAACCAGGCGGCTGAGCAAATCGCTGCGATAAAAGCCCTGCCGGAACTGAACCAGGAGGCGTTGTTCTTTCATCTGCGCAACTACCTTAAAAGCCGGTTTCTTCTTGAGGAAGAAGACTGTCAGAGCGAAAGCCTGCAGGAACTGGCGGCGATCAGCCTGGCCAAGACCCTGGCGGTCACGCCGGCCGAATTAAAAGGGCTCGATCTGTCGCAGACCTGTACCGGCAGCTCTTCGGTATTCAGCAAGAAAGTGTTGCTGCTCATGGCCCTGGAACGGGAATTGCATATTTCCATCCCGGAACAGGAAAGCGTGCGCATTAAGACCATCACCGACCTGACCACAGTGGTCCTGGCCAAACTGCGTTAAGCGTAACCAGGATCCGCAGCTTTCCAAGAAGGCTGCGGATCCTGTCGCTCAGACCTTGTTGCGGAGCTCCTCATGTCAATAGATGTGGAACAGATACGCAGGGATTTTCCGATCCTGCAGGAAACAGTGTACGGCCGACCGCTGATCTACCTGGACAACGCAGCCACCACCCAGTTGCCCACTACGGTCCTCGACGCCCTGCAAAACCATTATCGCCATGACAATGCCAACCCCCACCGGGGGATTTACGCCCTCGGTGCCAAGGCCACCGCCCACCGGGAGCTGGCCCGTGCCGAGATTGGTGCGTTCATCAACGCGCGCAATCCGTGCGAAATTGTCCTTTGCTCGGGCACGACTGATGCCATCAACCTTGTTGCCGCCTCCTTTGGCGATGCCTTCCTGAAGCCGGGCGATGAGATCATTGTCTCCGCCATGGAACATCACTCCAACTGGGTTCCCTGGCAGATGTTGTGTCGCAGACAAGGTGCCAGACTCAAAGTTATTCCGCTGGAGGATAACGGTGATCTGCGCCTGGACCGCTTTACCGAGCTGCTCAGCGAAAAAACCCGCCTGGTGGCCGTGACCCAGGTCTCCAATGTGCTCGGCACCGTCAACCCTCTTGAAACCATCATCAAGCTGGCTCATCAGCGGGACATCCCCGTGCTGGTGGACGGCGCGCAAAGCATTCGTCATGAAATCATCGATGTCCAACAGCTGGATTGCGACTTTTTCTGTTTTTCCGGCCATAAAGTTCTGGCACCGGCCGGAATCGGGGTTTTGTATGCCAAGGAAAACCTGCTCCGCCAACTGCAACCGACCCGTTTCGGCGGCGGCATGATGGCCAAAGTCGACCTGCAACAGGCAGTTGCCGAAGACCTGCCCCATACCTTTGAGGCCGGAACGCCCAACTGTGCCGGAGCCGTGGCCCTGGCCGCCGCCCTGCGCTATCTGAACAGTCTGGGCCGAGACGCGGTTCAGCGGGCCGAACAGGACCTGACCGATTACTGCTGCGCCCGTCTCAGCGCCATTGCGGATTTGCACATTCTTGGCCAGCCGCAGCGGCGGGCCGGGGTGATAAGTTTCAATGTCGACAACCTCCACCCTTACGACATCGCCACGCTGCTGGACAAACTCGGCATCGCCGTACGCTCCGGCCAGCACTGCGCCCAGCCGTTGTTCGAGGAACTCGGCTTAAACGGTGCGGTGCGGGTCTCACCAGCCTTTTACAACAGCAGGGCAGAGATCGACAGTCTGGTTGACTCGGTAACGCGAGTCATCGACGTGCTGCGCCGCCAGGAATCCAAACCATGACCATAAACGACCTACAGGACAAGATTATTGCCGACTTCGAGGAGCTGGAAGACAGTTTCACCAAGTTCGCCTACCTGACCGAGTTGGCAACCACCCTGCCCAGGCTGACAGAGGAACAGAAATCGGCTGCCAACCTAGTCACCGGCTGCCAGTCCCAAGTCTGGCTGGAGTTGCATTGCCGCAATGGCAAAGTCGAGCTGCAAGGGGACAGTGACACCCTGATCGTCCGCGGCATTCTGGCCATCATTGCTACGGTCTATTCCGGCTACCATCCGCAGGAGATCGTTAACGCCGACTTCTACCTTTTGGAACGGGCCGGGTTAATGGATGTGCTTTCCACGGAGCGGGCTAACGGCATTGCCGCCATCTTAGGAAAAATCCATTCTTACGCAGCAGCCTGTCTCGGTTGTGTTTAAACGATTCGGGGTTGCTGTCCGGGCGACCAAGGGTTTTGACGAGACTGAAAGTCCCTAAAATAGCTCACTCTTCCCTCGTGGGAGGGGGTTGAGGGAGGAACAGTCCTGCATTTACACCCCCATTCCCAAATCAAGGGGGAGCAATTCAGAGTAATCAGCGATCTATATGAGGCTATGACCAATACACCATTTCTTCAACGATCGTTTATTTTTCTTATAAATTCAGCATTTTCAGCTAAAAAGTAAACGATCATTGAATTTTTTATCTCTCCTGTACGTTTTAGGTGTTATAGTAAACGAACGTTGAATTCTGGAGGTAAACGATGGAGATTCTAAACGCCGGCAATCTCGGCGCTCTGATTCGCAAAAAACGTAAAGAGGATGGTCTCACACTTCATGATGCTGCCGCACTCTGCGGAGTCAGCCACGTCTTTCTTTCGGCGCTGGAAAATGGCAAAGAATCCGTGCAGCTCAATAAAGTTCTGCAGGTCGCCGCGTGTTTAGGCATCGAAATCCACGCCCAATTCAGAGGCTGGAAAGCCAGGGATACGCAGGCATGATAACGAAACTGATCGTGTACAGCGACAGTGCCGTGGTTGGCCATCTGTGGCTGGATGAAAAGAAATCCTTTTGTTTTCAGTACGATGAAAGCTGGCTGCGGACCTCCGCGATTCCCCTGTCGCTTTTCCTCCCATTACGCAGTGAACCCTATGTGGCCGATGAGTCACACGCTTTCTTTGCCAACCTGTTGCCCGAACAAAAAATTCGCCAAGTTATTGCGCGAAATTTGGGGGTCTCCCCGCACAACGACTTTGGTTTGTTGGAAAAAATCGGCGGGGATTGTGCCGGGGCAGTGTCTTTATACCCCGAAGGCGTTCAATCCACGGCAGAAAAGACCTACACCGCTGTGTCCACCCAGGAATTGTCGCACATCATCAAAAAACTGCCGCAAAAGCCCTTTCTGGCCGGTGAGTCCGGGTTTCGGCTTTCACTCGCCGGAGTGCAGAATAAATTACCCGTCTTTTATTCAGAAGGACAGTTTGCGCTTCCCCAGGGCGGAGCGCCAAGCAACACCATCATCAAACCGCCGATTGAAACCTTAGACGGCACGGTTGAAAATGAAGCGTTCTGCATGGCTCTGGCCAGTGCCATCGGTCTGCCTGTGCCCAACGCATTCATTCATGACCTTGATGGTTCCCGGATCTTTGCCATTGAGAGATACGACCGCGCCAAGAGTGAAGACGGGTTGAAAAGAGTGCATCAGGAGGATTTCTGTCAGGCCATGGGAACGCTGCCGGAATACAAATACGAGCATGAAGGCGGCCCCAGCTTTGCGCAGTGTGTCACATTGCTGCGCAAACTCAGCGCAAAACCGGCCAAAGATGTCATGGCTCTGCTGGATTGGCTGATCTTCAACTTTTTAATCGGTAATTCAGATGCACACGGCAAAAATATTTCCTTCTTACTGCTGCCGCAAGGACCGGCCTTGGCGCCGTTCTATGACCTTTTGTCGACACGGATCTACGTGCATTATGGTCTCACCGGAGACATGGCGATGAAAATTGGCGATGAAGTTGACCCGGACAAAGTAACGAAGCAAAACTGGGAAGCTCTCGCAAAGGACATTCAAATCAGTTCCAGATATATCGTGCCGAGAGTTGTTTTGATTGCCAATAAAATTGAGAACGTCAGGCTGCAACTCTTCACCGAAAAATTTGCGCCATACAAAAGTGACTGTCTGTATCGGTTAAATCAGTTTATTGCCGAGTCGTGCGAGAGGACGACAAAAAAGCTTGTATAAGAGAAACGAACGGTGACCGAGCAGTTGCCCTTTGAATTGCACATACAGACCCATAACTTGCTCATTTTTCAAGGTTACAGATGACAACCCCCAAAGGCGAGATAAAACAGCTCAAGGATAAACTGTCCTCACTCAAGCGCGTGCGTCGTTTCATCCGTTGGGGAGAATCAGTCGGATTGGCGCGTGAACTGCGAAATGTACTACAGCAGATTGAGGAGCAAGTAGACGATCCTCAGATCGGTTGTGAGCTGGTGGCAAATTTTTACACCACTGACCGCAGTGTCTTTGACCGTTGTGACGATTCAAGCGGACATGTCGGTGATGTTTATCGCTTTGATGCACAGGAACTCTTTCTCTCCTACGCCTCTCACTACGCAGACAAAAACCAGCTGGCTAAATTAGTGCTAAAAACCTCTCTCAAGGATGATTACGGCATACGCGATGCGCTGCTCAATAGCGCCGCTGAATTCCTGCCGGAAGAACAGTTGCGCTGGCTGGTCGAACAATTTCAGAAACTGGCAAATACAGAGTCAGATGAATTTGCACGCCGTCACTGGCACTACCAGGTGGAATCTTTGGCCCGGCAGCTCAAAGATCCACAACTGTTCGAGAAAACGCGTCTGGCGGCATGGGGAGCGGACCTTCCGACCGCCGGCAAGATTGACATTGCCGAAGCCTACCTGGAAAGTTGCGATGAACACACCGCTTTGAGCTGGTTGGAAAAAATTCCGCAAACGGAGAATTACCAACGGGAGAAGCAGGACAAATTGCTGCTGAATATTTATGGCCGCCTGGGAGACAGTGAAAAACAGAGAGAAGCCGCCTGTCGAAGCTTTCGCCGTCAGCGCAGCAGGCTTTTATTTGAAGAGTGGCTTGTCATCACCGGACATGCTCAGCATTCCACTCTTCTCGCCGAAGAAATACAGGTCATTCTGAACACCCCACTCCTCTCTCTGACCGATGCCGCATTTCTAACCGATATGGAACAATATGACGCTGCCGAAAGCTATCTGCAGGCCCGCGCTGAACAGCTGAACGGTGATTATTATCAGCACCTGCTCCCTCTCGCCGAAACCTTTGAATCCCTGTCCCGACCGTTGACCGCCAGTCTGCTCCACCGCGCCCTGCTCGATTCAATCCTACTCCGTGGACAAACCAAAACATACGGACATGGCGCACGTTATTTGCGCAAGCTGGACCTGCTGGCAAAAACTATCAGCGACTGGAAGGAGATGAAACCTCATGCGGAATATGCTGCCCAAATAAAGCAAACACATGGTCGGAAAACCAGCTTTTGGGCACGGTATGAAAAACGATAAACGTTGGTCAATCTATGGTGCTGCTATCCGCTCATGTATTCAGCAATTCGATATACTGTCCACAAAACGCCCCACAAGCATGATAAAGAACATGGCCGTGTTCACCGACAGCTCCTTTTAACTTCCCCGGGATACACAAGAAACCGGGGAGTTTCCCAGTTTCCCCAGTGCCGAAGAGAGTGCAGCCGCTGCCGGGCAGCTCTCGTCACAGGCCGATCAACTGCACACCATGTTGTCACGGTTTAAGTTGAGCCAAACAGCGAAGATGATTGCCCGTTAGATAGACAACAAAGCCCGCATCAAGTTTGATGCGGGCTTTGTTGTCTATCTGAGGTGACCGATTGGTCTCTTTTTGATTTGCATATGCTGTCTTCGGTGCCACGGCAGAAGAAAAGGTCTTTGTAGAATGTCAAAATATCTACTACGTCCCCTGTGTCTATATTTGCAACCACCGTCTGAATCCACAATTTGGCTGAAGAATGCCCAGAACGTGTTCTCTTTGGAGAAAAGCCTTCTGCGACTCATGACACCGGATCTTGCCGGTTTTAGCAGGTTATGAGGGATAAAACGTTCGAAGATTTCACCAACCTGCTTAAACGACTTCTCTTTTAATGCAGCTAACTCAGCAGCAAGCTTCTGTTGTGGTGTGCGTGGTTTACGTCGTAATGTTTGCAGGTGAAATCCGGGGAATATAGGCGTTGAATTCTTCATGGCTTATTATGCCATATTTACCAAATTAATCTGGAATTTCACCATGGTAGAACTCTTAAACTAGCGCCATTCGGGCAGTGTCCCTAGTTTCTAGCCTGTCCCCTTTTATACCCTCTTGAGGTGACCGATGGGTCTCCTTTTGATTTGCATATGCTGTCTTCGGTGTCACAGCAGAAGAAATGGTCTTTTAGAATGTCAAAATATCAACTGCGTCCCCTATGCTCTTCTAAACCTTTCGTTTTTTGAAGAATGCGGTGTCACAATAACCATTTTCTTCTACGTCTTGAAAGCAACTACCGTGGAAACGATCAGTTCTAACATAGGGGCTGGGAATTTCCTGAAAGTTGATTTGACACGCCGTTCCCTCAAGATCTATAAGACAAAAGTTTCCTGGAGCGTCCATATCTTTATTAGACATCGTGGATTCCATAGAAATTGCTGAAGTATTTAAACAGTGAATTCCCTTGTAGTAAGTGTATTTTGGGGTGTGCCTGTGCCCGAAAATATAGAGAACTGGGGTAAATGGCAGCGCATAAAATCGGTCATGTGAGACAAAGATCAATTCATCCACATCTATCTGGTTCTCGTGTATGTATGTTTGCAGTTCTTTAAATACGATCGATTTGCAAAACAATTCATATGAACTGTACTTCCGCTTGTAATGACGGGCTTTACTCAAAAATTCCTCATGCTTACCAGCAAGCGAAGGATTTCCGCAATACAGATTAGCAGAGCAACCGCTATACCCTAGAAACACCCAATCTCCGATCCTCTGGTGCGTCAGGTGGATATGCGTAGCTGCTTCGTGAATGTTATCAAGGTAGGAAAAGGAATCCCAATTACCCATCACGTAAAGGATTGGCTTACCGAAATTAGCGAGCTTGGACAAAATTGTTCTCGCCTCTTTTAGGCCCCCAAGGTCACCCGCTATGATAGCCACATCAAAGGATTGTCCCTCCAACCTATTAAGGAATATTTGATAGGCATCCATGTCGCCATGAATGTCCGACAATGAAAGAATACGCAAGCCTTTCATCATTTGGAGTTACTTCTTTCCATCAGTACAAGGTCAATACGTTGTTGCAATGATTCAAAATACACAACGGGCTACACCCGCTTCCATACACCGAACTCCTTGAGGACATGACTCATTCTTTGTTCAGAGCTGTTCCCAAATTCAACGTCCATTTGTCGCTTTATCTAATCCATAAATCTATTCATTGCTAATCGTCTGTATCAAAATCAATTATTATTAACACACCTTTAGCTGTATCATAAAGTATCAACAACGCGTATACAAAAACACCACCAACTATTGTATTTAAAAACAAATCAAGATATTCAACACTCAACACGATATTTGAAGATTTTATTGATAATATAACTGTTGAAGAAATTATCAGACCTATTTGTTCCTTCACAGAAAGGAGCATATTTTTTCTTGTTTCTATAAAATATCTCGATCCACCTGACTCTGAAACCAAATCTCTAATTTTTGTTAGAACAATTCCCATTGTTGCTGCGTTAACGGCTAGAAGCGCAACTAGAATTGTAACTAGGCTATCTTCGAAAAATTTATATATGTATGTAGCTCCAATAATTTTATTTACTATTTCAAATATGAAACCGACACCTATTGATATAAATGAAGATGTAAAAACCTGTTTTATCATTTCATTAGCTCTTTCAAGACCTTAGTTATTTGATCTGAACTACCTTGTATTTCTGTTGGACCTAAATGCACTTCTCTGACCGTTTTTGATGTATTGTATTTTTTCTTAACACCTTCTATTTTCAAGGAGATATTCCCTCCTCCTTCGCTACTGTAATTTACTAACCCCGTCAATACCTCATTATCCTGCGACAAATGCAACGGAGCACCTGGATCTGACTCCAATTTGAGTTTATTTCTTGTCGAGTTAGTATTTTTCGCAAAATCCTTAAGCCCATCTGCCAAAGAATCTGAAATATTTGCCATATTTGGTGTAATCATTTCAAATTCTACTGCCTTAACCTTTCCATCATACTTATGAAGCAAAGACCAGAATTTCTGCTTCTCAAACAATGGTTCATGTATTGCCGTCAAACCGTAAAATGTTAGTTTTTTTGAAATCGCTCCTAAAACCATTTTCACAACACTTCTGCATGTAGAAAACGCCATAGTTCTTTTTTGAACAGCTATAATCTGCTTTTCAGGATCATTCCATATTGCAACCAATATTGACGGCCAACTATCTATTACTTCATCTCTAAAGTCTTTCGTTTCCCTGCGAATCGATTTATTATGTGCAACTTTTAAGAGTATAAATTCGCTATCTTCATGGATTTTTTTGGTAATAGTTTCTCTTTTGTTATCTGAAAAATCTTTTGTTTCCTTAATACACTCAAAAAAGAATTCATTCTTTCTAGAAATTAGTTCATTCATTGAACTGACTTCCGTTAAATAATTCATTTGAATAAATCTATCAATTGGCAAAATTTGATATCTAAATAACTCAAAAGGTATTGAATTTTCCACTCTCGTCTCCTAAATTTTATCGATTATTTACATTTAAGGCTTCACCCCTTTAAAACTCCCCCGCTTCTCATCCCCGCGCGCAAAGCGAAACACATTCTTATCCACGCAGCGCTTGAGTGTGATATCCACATAGGTGGTCTGATTGGGCGCGACAATATCGGTCAGTGATACACCATCGGAGTGAAACTCGGCCCACTGGTAATAGGAAAAGCCCTTTTGCGGGCGGGCGATGATGCGAATGCCAAACAGGCCGTCTTTGATTTGGTGGAATTGATCGACATCGATGTAAAATACCAGGTTGCTGGTCTTGCTGTTCATCTGGCGATCTTCCAGGAAGCTTTTCGGCATGGTTTTGGGCTGATAGCTTTTGCCTCCGAGCAGCAGGATGTCGTAATCGTCATTGCTGAAGGTATTGCCCTGATCGTCTTGAACGCGGAACACCAGCATGGCGTAGCGGTCATTGGTTTTATCCTGGCGAGCTTTGGCTTGGGTTGCTTCGGTCAGGGTGCGCAGCTCGGTGGCGCGTTGTTGATACGCAACGGCTGACTCCACCTGCAGGCATTTGAGAATGTCGGCAACCACGGGTTGCTCAGTGCCTTTGTGTTTGTCGATGCTGCGCATGATGCCCATGGTTTTTCCGGAATGGCTGTATTGATTATAGACCCCCAGCGGCACGTCGGGTGACACACGCACTGGGCGCTCTGGCTTGGTAACGAGACGGGTCGTGTAGGGGTTCTTTTTCAACACTTCGTCACTTTGGCGCAACGAAAAAAAGCGGTAATTCATATTGGCCCCGGCAACGCGGACCACGCCGTCGCTACCGGGCTCGGTAAGATAGTTGTTGATGAAATCATAGAGTTTGCGGTCGATGCCCTGGCCAATCAGCACAAAGGGGTAAACCTGATGGCCGACATAATCATAATGCAGACCGCTTTCGTTGAGGCGGCGCTGCCCCTCGCTGCCGAGGCACAGCCAGTCAAGCACTCGCTGCCCCGGTTCAACGCCATCGAACCAGGCCTTGATGCGGCCGACCCGCTTTTTGCCGAGTGCCGCCAGAGTCGAGCCGTGATTGGCCGGAGCCAGCATCACCAGATGGCGTAGCGGTGTGGCGCTAAGATTTTCCGGGCCGTAAAAACGATTGAGCCAGTAACGCACCACCGGGCCGCCGGTGGAATGGGTAATACACGAGAAGGGTTGAATCTGATCGGCATTGCCGGGCAGGTCGTGCAGGGCTTGGTGCAGGCCACGGGCAATATCGTCGAGGGTGACTTCGTCATGAAAACTGACGTATTTGCCGAGATGGATGTGGTGCAGATCAAGTGACAGGTCGTAATCGGTTGAGGCGGCTTGCAGCGCCTCAGGCAGTTGGCCGTAGGTATCGGTGTTGGTTACACTCCAACCATGAACAAAGATCAAGCGCATGATAGTGCCTCCCATGAATATTGCATGATAATTCATTCATAATATGTCGTTCACTATCGGCTCCAGGTCTAATTTTGTCAAGAAAAAGCATTAGTTGGTTAATACTATTCATCTCGGCCAACCTCGTCGGTTCACGTTCCCTGCTACGCACATGACGTGGGCTTCCGCGCCCACTCATCAGGTCTCTTTTGCGTTCGGCGTTGCAGTACGGAAGAGCTTGGTTGCTCAATAACAAACCCAAGTAAGGGCAGGCACCGTTCCGCCCGTTTGATCGGTGCCACACCGGAGATAGAACGCGACTTAAGATTGTTATCAACGCTTTACGCCACAGGCGATGAGTTGCAAGATTCGTCGAGCTGACAGACGGTTGAAAACCGACTGTGGAGCCCATGGACGGGCGACCACCATCTCTGATGGTGTAAGCAAGACGGAAATTGCATTTTCGGCTTGCGTTATTGGGAAACACAGGAGGTGTTTATCCAATATCTTCTTTGATGCGGCGAGCCGAATCCGTGACGCATAACGGAAACAGACTCAGTGTCGGTGGACTCAGGTTCAGGAGGCGTTCAGCTGGTTTTTGCAATCCTTTTGAGCGGCCAGTCAAAAGTATGTCGGCTGCCGGGACGAAACCCGGCGACTTTGACTTTGATCTTGATCTTCAATGGTTCGTCATTCGAAGCTGATCGCGCTGGCGTTTATCACGTTCGGCGCTGCTGAACGGGAGAGCTTGGTTGCTCAATAACACACGACTGCAGGGCGGGCACCGTCCCGCCCGTTTGATCGGTGTCACACCAGAGATAGACCACGACTTAAGATTGTTATCAACGTTTTACGCCAAAGCTGATGAGTTTCACGATTCGCCGACCTAAAGGGCGGCGAGCCGAACCTGTGAAGCATAACGGAAACAGACGCATTGTCGGTTAATCTGAGGGTCAGGAGGTGTTCAAGCTGGTTTTTGCATACTTTTGAGCGGCCAGTCAAAAGGATGTCGGCTGCCGGGACGAGACCCGGCGACCTTGACTTTGATCTTGATCTTCAATGGTTTGCAACTTGAAACGAATCGCACCGGCGAACTTCATCCGTTCGCGAAGGTGGTACCCACATGACGCGGGCTTCCGCGCCCGCACGTCGGCCCTCTTTTGCGTCGACAAAAGGGGAGCAAAATCGACTCCCAAGGGGTTGTCATCAATCAGCCTTCACGGAGTTGTTGCGGATCTTTGCCATTGAAAGATACGACCGCGACAGAGGCGAAGACGGGCTAAAAAGAGTTCATCAAGAGGATTTTTGCCAGGCCATGGGCCTGTTGTCGGAATACAAGTATGAGCATGAAGGCGGCCCCGGCTTTGTGCAATGCATTGAATTGCTGCGCGGGGTCAGCGCAAAAGCCTGGGACAGCCCCCGTGCGGGGAAAGTCCCGTTTTTGCTGCTTTTTCCCTTTAAACTAGCGCCAATCAATACTGTCCCCGGAATTCTCGAAGGCTCCCGACCTTGGTCGGGAGCCTTCCATATCAGCTATTCGCTTTCAAATGATCAAAAATCTGCCCTCGAACAGCCGACTTCTCGCGACAATCCGCAAAGCTTGAGACTGCTAGAATTTATACTCGAAATTCATCCCTACGGTAAGCGGATCGCCTGTTTTGCCATACCATGAGTTGAACATCTTAAACGCTCTGGTCAGGTACTCCTCGTCAGTGAGATTCTTACCCCAGATATAGGCGCTGAAACCATCGCCCCGATAACCGATTTTTGCGTTGACAAGTTTATAGTCTGACTGTGTTTCGGTGTTGGCGGCATCGAAATAGGTTTTGCCGACGCCGAGGCATTCCGCGTCTAAATAAAAACGTCCCAGATCATAGCGAACGCCGACCATGTAGGTGTATTCAGGAGCGTTGGGAATCTTGTTGTCGCGGTAATTTTCACCGCTGTACTCATACTCGTCAAATGTCGCGTCGGAGTACCCAAAACCGCCGCGCAGGCTGATCGAATCGGTCACCCTTAAATTTGTGTCAATTTCGACGCCGCGGGATGTTGCTTCACCGGCGTTCTGTATGGCACTGTATCCACCCGCTTTGATGACCTCAATTTGTACATCGTTCCAGTCGATCTGAAACAACGCCAGATTACATGTCAATCTGTCACTGAACCAGTTGGTTTTTATCCCGATTTCGTAATTCCATGTATATTCGGGATCAAACTCATCACCGACACTTTCAGCCAGGTTGTAGCCACCGCTCTTATAGCCCTTGCTAACCGAAAGATAGGGCATAATGTTCTCATTGACGATGTAGCTAAGGCCGAATTTGGGAAGCAATGCGCTGCAGGTGTCCTCCTTGTTTCCCTCTTGAGGCATATAGCCCAAAGCGGAGCCTCCCTCCCAGAGATAATCAAACTCCTTGCGTTCGATATCATAGCGGAGCCCAAAATTCAGATCGAGCCCCCCCAGGATTGAATAGATCAGGTTTCCATAGAGCGCGCCTCCCAAGGTTTTTGTTTCGCCGTCGTTGATGCTGTTGACGTTACCACCGGATCCGAAAAGCATGTCCAGATCGAAAAAAGTATCGATATACTGACTTGCGTCTTCGTAAAATCCGTATGCTCCGGCGACGTATTTGAATTTTGAGGGGCCACCGTCAGAGACAAAACGAAATTCCTGTGAAAAAGAATCCGTCTCCTCTTTCAGATGAAAACGCAGCATGTCCACGGAGGTGAAATCAAGATCCTCCTCACTGTCGGAATCATCGTTTCTCAATGCGGAAATTGAAATGAGCCGGTTTTCTCCGGGCAGGGTTTTTTCGACCTTAATTGAAATCCCCCGAGCGTCTTTGTCAAGGTTTCCGGGGTCATTGACGGTTACATCGTGCGGATTGCTTTCCAGCGCCTCAAGGCTTGCAAAGGTCGCCCAATTCCCTCTGTATCTCTGAAAGTCAAATCCGACATCGATGTTTAGGCTGTCCGTCGCCGAGTAGTAGAGATTTGCCCGCAGATCAATGGTTCTGCTTTCATCGACGGCATCGTCATTATCAAGGGTATTGGTTTTATAGCCATCGGTGTCAACACCTCGGCCGCTGATTCTTGCGTACAGGGTATCGTCGATCAATGGGGTGTTAAGGGAAAAATTCAGGACTTTGTCATTGTGCTTCCCGTAGCCGACGCCGATCATTCCCGAGCGGTCCGCAGCCGGTTTTTTTGTAATGATATTGATGGCGCCGCCCTCGGTGTTCCGGCCATAGAGCGTCCCCTGAGGCCCGCGCAGCACTTCTATACGCTCGATATCGAACAGCGAAATATCACTGCTCGGATAGTAGACGTCATCAACAAAAAAGCCAATGACCGGAGCGCCGTTCATAAGCTGCGTAATCCCTCGAATGCCCCCATAGGTTTGAGTCCCCTTGTTTCCGGTCTTCAAAAGATGCATATTGGGAATGGTTCTGTAGAGGTCCTGAATCTCATTAATCTCCCGGATTTTCACTTCTTCTTCTGTAATAACCGAAATACTTGAGGTAACCTCGGTCACATCCTGAGAGATTTTATTTGCGATTACGATTATCGGATCAAGCTCGGAATTATCCCCTTCGGCCATGCTGAGAGGTGGGGACAGAAAAAGTCCCAGAAATACGATCATCAATACGTTTGTTACCCTCGTCATCACTATCTTCCTCCAGTTGTTGATTTTGGTTTTTAATATCAATTGAAAGCGATATGATAGTACAATATTGCTTTAGCGGTTTTTGGAATATGCTTAACGGAAAAGGGAAAATATGGCTTATTGGATGAGTGAAGAAGAGTTCTCGGAACTATTTTTACCTGACGGTATCTGCTCATCACAAAGAATAGACCTGCGGAACTCTTTTCCGAATCGATTGGGAAAAGGCGCTTTTTGGGTCTATGGCGCGGGAAACGGCGTGCGTATGCACGCCCATACGTTAACCACCGATCAGGATATCGTTATCCAAAACACGCAGAAGAAAGGATTTTATTTTTGCAATTACAGGATTGCCGGCCATTCTGAAGTCCATTGGAATATATTCGGAAACAGGACATTGGTATTTGAGGAGGGAGACCTGACGTTCGGTTATTTTTTCGGAAGTGAAATAAAACGATTTCACGCGAATAGCGTATATTCAGAGGTCATCTTTCTCATTGAGGAAGAGACGCTGGACGGTTGGCTTGCCGGCGATCACCCTCTGAAGGGAAAAATGGATAAAAAGTTGGATTCTCCATGGAAAATATTCGAGCAGAAAAAGATATCCCATTATGAAAAAATCCTTCTAAAAAGAATATGCGACACGATAAACTCGCACGTTTTCAACAAGATAGATATCGAACGTGACATCCTTGATCTTTTCAGCCAGTTCTTCTCACAATTCCCTGCAAATACGCCGATCAAAAAAATTAAAAAAAAGGAGCGGAATATCTATCTGGCCAAAGGGATACTGCTGAAAGATCTTGCCCATACCCCAAACATTAAACAACTGGCGCATAGAGCCGCCATTAACGAGTGTGACTTGAAAAAAGGGTTCAAAGCTCTCTTTGGTGTGACTGTGGGGGAGATGCTCAGAAGAGAACGCTTAAGAACAGCCCACAGGCTTTTGCGGGAAGGCGAAAAGGATGTCTCAACCGTAGCCCACAGCATAGGCTATAACAGTGCTAGTCATTTCAGTAAGATATTTTACGCACACTACGGTATCCACCCCAAAGAACTGAAAGGCTGACCTTTTTCTTGTTGAAGACTCAAGGCCGAAAGCCGAACAAAGGGTCTGCAGTCAACTTCGTGGAGTGTTCCGGGAACAGTACCCCTTTATTGATTACAAGAGCCAACAGCACCGGGCTTCGAAAGTTCTCCAGAGGTCTTCACATCTGACATTCCCAACTTAATCCTTTTGAGTGGCCTGTCAAAAGGATATCGGCTGCCGGGACGAATCCCGGCGACTTTGACTTTGATCTTGATCTTCAGTGGTTCGTCATTCGAAGCTGATCGCGCTGACGTTTATCACGTTCGGTGCTGCTGAACGGGAGAGCTGGGCTGCTCAATAACACACCACTGAAGGGCGGGCACCGTCCCGCCCGTTTGATCGGTGCCACGAAAGAAATAGAGAAAGACACAAGATCGTTATCGACGTTTTACACCACAGGATGATGAGTCGCAGGATTCGCCGACCTAAAGGGCGGCGAGCCGATTCCGTGAAGCATAACGGAAACAGACTCATTGTCGGTTGATCTGAGGGCCAGGAGGTGTTCAAGCTGGTTTTTGCATCCTTTTGAGCGGCCAGTCAAAAGGATGTCGCCTGCCGGGGCGAGTCCCGGCGACCTTGACTTTGATCTTGAGATTCAGTGGTTCGTAATACGCAACGAATCGCTCTGGCAAACTTCATCCGTTCGCGAAGGTGGTACCCACGTGACGCGGGCTTCCGCGCCCGCCCGTCGTATATGGTCCCCTTTTGCGTCGACAAAAGTGGCGCAAAATCGACTCCCAAGGGGTTGTCATCAATCAGCCTTCACGGTGTTGTTGCGGATCTTTTTCACGTCAGTGGCGTTATTGGTCGTCGCCATAGACCAACTATAGCTCCTCCCTCTGCCTTGCTGACGCAAAAAATCTCACGCAACACCTCTCGTTCATCTGATCAATAACAACCCCATTGCGCCCTTACGGGTTCCCTCTCTGCGTTCACTAACACCGCGATGGCGGCAAAACTCGCCCAGTCGGCATCAGTCCTCAAACAGGTTGCCGACGACCATCGCGATGACCGTTCTCTTCGTTCGGCGCTGCTGAACGGGAGGGCTGGGCTGCTCAATAACACACGACTGCAGGGCGGGCAACGTCCCGCCCGTTTGATTGGTGCCACACCAGAGGTAGAGCGCGACTTAAGATTGTCATCAACATTTTACGCCAGAGATGATGAGTTGCATGATTCGTCGACCTAAAGGGCGACGAGCCGGATCTGTGACGCATAACGGAGACAGACGCATTGTCGGTTAATCTGAGGGTCAGGAGGTGTTCAGCTGGTTTTTGCATCCTTTTGAGCGGCCGGTCAAAAGGATGTCGGCTGCCGGGACGAAACCCGGCGACCTTGACTTTGACCTTGAGCTTCTGTGGTTCGTAATACGAAACGAATCGCACCGGCGAACTTCATCCGTACGCGAAGGTGGTACCCACGTGACGCGGGCTTCCGCGCCCGCACGTCGGGGCACTTTTGCGTCGACAAAAGTACCGCAAAATCGACTCCCAAGGGGTTGTCATCAATCAGCCTTCACGGTGTTGTTGCGGATCTTTTTCACGTCAGCCGCGTTATCGGTCGTCGCCATAGAACGACTATAGCTCCTCCCTCTGCCTTGCTGACGCAAAAAATCTCACGCAACACCTCTCGTTCATCTGATCAATAACAACCCCATTGCCCCCTACGGGTTCCCTCTCTGCGTTCACTAACACCGCGATGTCGGCAAAACTCGCCCAGTCGGCATCAGTCCTCAAACAGGTTGCCGACGACCATCGCGATGACCGTTCTCTTCGTTCGGCGCTGCTGAACGGGAGGGCTGGGCTGCTCAATAACACACGACTGCAGGGCGGGCACCGTCCCGCCCGTTTGATTGGTGCCACACCAGAGGTAGAGCGCGACTTAAGATTGTCATCAACATTTTACGCCAGAGATGATGCGTTGCATGATTCGTCGACCTAAAGGGCGGCGAGCCGAATCTGCAAAGCATAACGGAAACAGACGCATTGTCGGTTGATCTGAGGGCCAGGAGGTATTCAGGCTGGTTTTTGCATACTTTTGAGCGGCCAGTCAAAAGGATGTCGGCTGCCGGGACGAAACCCGGCGACCTTGACTTTGCTCTTGTTCTTGCTCTTGCTCTTGTTCTTGCTCTTGTTCTTGTTCTTGTTCTTGTTCTTGTTCTTGTTCTTGCTCTTGCTCTTGCTCTTGCTCTTGCTCTTGCAGTAGTACGCATAATACGAACAATTGGAGCACAAAATTTCAACGTACGTTTATTTTTCCACTAGATTCACCATCCCAAAGCTAAAAAGTAAACGATCATTGAATTTTCATTCTTCAAATCTCACCGGCTCTTTACCCAATTCGCGAACAACCACAGAACCCGCCATTTTATCGTGAAACCCTTGTTTACGCCGGTCAACACCAACCCAGAGATAACCCAGCATCATCGGCAGAGCGGACACAACATAGCCAATGTTGCGCAAAACAGACTGCCCCACAGTCAGCGCTCCACCTGTTTGGGCATCAACGACATTGAGCCGAAAGGCCATCTTGCCCGGCGTACCGCGATAGCGACGCCAGAACCAGATTGTCGCCAGCAAAGGAAACACATAACTGATCATCACTTGCCAAAAGCCGTGAATCATCTGTTGGTCACGCCAGTAGTCCTGGCCATAGATGATGGTCAATGGAATCCCCGTCACAATGGACAGGATCAGCATATCAATCAGGGTTGCAACACTGCGCACCCAAAAACCGGCATATTCCCGTTCCATCATCCCCCCACCTTATTGTGCTGAATAAGGGATTCTTCCTGCGAAACGTCAACGTTCTCGCCATCGACAATCAGGATTATCCGCCGCTGCAAGGCTTCAGAGTACACCCCAAGCTCTATCAGCTTCCACACGCCCAACTCCTTGATGGCATACACATAGGCCGTTGCTTCACCTTTGGGACCACTGACCGAGTAGCCAAGTGAAGCCTGCCCACCAGCGGTGCTGACGGAAATATTTCCGGAAACAAAAAAGCCCGCCTCAACAGGTTCACCCAACAGTTTGATCACGCGTTGATTGTGCTGAAGCTGTGCCAGCGACATCGTGTAGGCATCGCTGCTTTTCATGCCCATGGAGATGGAAAGAATCAACGCCGGCAAGCCCACGCACACGAGGAGGAGTCCGGCAATCCCCCAACGCTTCTGGCTTTTTTTGAAATGTTCGACGCTGCGCCACGTCCGGTTTTGCCACGCCCATTTATTGCCTTTGGCGCCCAGAACAAACGGCATGGCAAAATTGACAATGGGCACAAACATCAGCAAGGCAATAAAGGTGCTGTTGCCGATGCCCCAGATCCAGTTGAGAAAAAAAGCCCCCCAGTTCCACCCTTTGATTTCAGGTGGAAGTGTGCTGTTTTTCCCCTGGCCGGAATTGTTTTCAATTGTAAAATCCATTGGCTCTCCTGCTGTAGTCTAATCGTTTGAACAGAACTCCAGCCATTTTTTAAGCTGTAACGCACGTTGTTTCACAATGTCCTGGGTCAGTTCTTCGGCATCGCCTGCTCTCATCAATAAAAACATTGTCCCAGAACGTGTGGAATATTTCTGATTGAGCAGCAGGGTGTTGAAATCAATGCTCAGGTCCCGCTCTTTGAGCCAGGCTCGTTGCGATTGTTTCAACGCCTCCTGGCCTTGTTTATCCAGTGTGTTGTAAAGCGCGTGATAGTAATCGTTCAGCTCCCGATCCCAGAGTTCAGAACCGATAAAGCAGGGAATTCCACGGGTCCCTCCGTAGGAGTTATCCAGACAGGTCTGGGTGTATTCGCCATAGAATTTTTCAAAATCGCTGACCGTTGCGAAGTCGCGCAACGCAGGGAACGCATCGGCTTTCTTATAGTCAAAGGCCTGGGCAGAGACGCCGTGGAGAACAAGATAAAGACAGGCAATGGCAATTGATACAATGATTCTCATACGAAACTCTCTGCAGTTGTTTTCTGTTCGGTGTTGTAGCTCTTCGCATTTTAATAGCGCAAATCATGTATAAACTGGATGCTAAGCCATCAAAAACAGGCTGATTTATCCATGACACATCGATTACTATCCACCCTGCCTGCACCGGTGTCAATAGAGATCCTTAATTCAACGCTTCTCGTTATCGGCATCCGGTTTAGCAGGATGTTGAAAACATCCAGTCCGGGGATTTTCCAACGACGCAAGCCGAAAATGCGATTTCCGTCTTGCTCACAAAATCAAGTACTTGAAAACCTGTCCTTGTTTTGATCGCCCGTCCATAGCCTCCACAGGCTGTTTTTCAACCGCCTGTTCGTGTTTGGGCGTACCTGTCGTTGCTTCTGTCTGGCGGCGCCTGACAGCGTTGATTACACTGTTTCCTTCTGACCCGGAATAAATTTATACTGCCCGCCCGCAAACGCCTGAAGAACTTTTTACCGCGCTATGTTATGTTGAGCACTTACGTCATTCATTGGAGTTAAAACAAGCAGATGGAACCCCTGATCGACATCGACAACCTCAGCTATGCCATTGGCGGCCAGCCGATTCTGCATGACATCAGCGCGGCGTTTGAAACCGGCCTGATCCACGGCATTATCGGGCCGAATGGGGCGGGCAAGTCGACGTTGCTGCGCAACTTGTGCCGGATCTGGGAACCGGCAGGCGGCTCGGTAATGCTGAATGGTCGCGACCTGCGCCACTTTCGCCGCCGCGAGCTGAGCCAGATGATCACTCTGGTGCCGCAGGAGTCGCGGGTCGATTTTTCCATTCGCGTGTTTGATTTTATTGCCATGGGTCGCCACTCCCATTTAGGGCGTTTTTCGTGGCTGGGCCGGCACGATCTCGGCATCATTGAGCAGGCCATGGAGGTGACCGCCACCCAGCCGTTCAAAGATCGGGTGATTAATCAACTGTCCGGCGGCGAAAGCCAACTGGTGAGCATTGCCCGCGCTCTGGTAACGGAAGCGCCGATCATCCTGCTGGATGAACCGACCAGTTCGCTGGACATCCAACACAAGTTGCAGATTATGGAGCTGCTGACGCGGCTCAAGGCGCAGGGCAAAACCATTTTGATGAGTCTTCACGATCTCGATCTGGCGCGGCGCTATTGTGACACCCTGATGTTATTGCAGAGCGGTCGTTTGTATTGCCACGCACCGACGGAACAAGCGTTTCAGACGGCGCACATTCGCCAGGTTTTTCATGTTGATATTGAGGAAAGCGAGACGCCGCACGGCGTGTCTCTGTTGTTCTATGCATAAACTGTTGATTCTGTTGATAATCGTGCTGTGTTTCAGCTCAGTCGCTTTGGCCCAAGCCACGGAGGATGAATCACTCGATTTTCCTCTGGACATGGCTGAGCTGCGTGTTGAGCTGAGCGATGCCCATCGACCGGAACGCCGGGACAACCGCTACCCACGGCGGATTGATTATCAGATCCGCACCTGGAATAAAATCACCGATGCGCTGAACAACCGCTCAGCCAGCCTGTTGTTGGAGCAACAGCCGCAACGGGTGATTCCGCATACGGTCGGTCTGACCGAGGAGCTGTGGGCGATTGTACCCCATGAGCGCATTGCCGGGCTGCATGAAAGCTGCCGGGTAGCGGCGTATTCGTTTCTGGCGGACCAGTTTCCAGCCGAAATTCCAACTTTTTTCACGGAAGATGCCGAGATGGTGATCGGCCTGCAACCGGATCTGGTGATCACCAGTTTTTACTCTTCGACGGCGTTCAAGCATCAGCTTAATCTGGCGGAAATTCCCCATGTTGAGACCGGTTTCTTTGGTGGCATTGACGATATTCGCGAACAGATTCATCTCTTTGGCGACATGCTTGGCGTTGAAGCCAGTGCCCGCCAACTTCTGCAAACCATGTCGCACAACAGCGAAGCGATCTGCAACGTGGTAACGCAGCGTCTTGACGGCCAGGTGCCGACCCTGCTCTATTACGACCGCATGGGCTTTGTGGCAGGCAAGCACACGTTGTTTGATGCGTTGTGCCGGCGCCTGGGCGTAAAAAATGCCGCCAGCGAGCACGGCATCGGCTTTTTCAAGCAGATCGGCTATGAAACGGTACTGAAGTGGAACCCCGACATTATTGTGGTTCCGGCAGACAGCGGCCTGAAACAGCGCCTCACCTGTCAGCCAATTCTGGCCATGTCAAACGCCGTCCAACAGCACCGCATTTACGCGATTCCTGAATATTACCTGACCGCGTCATCCCAATTTGTCATTGCCAGCCTCAATTACCTTGGGGGGATTCTCAATGACGAGTGAGGCCCGTGGCATGGCCATTGGTAAACCGTTGCTGGTTTTGTTGGTCACTCTGGCGTGTCTGCTTCTCGGTATGACACTGTCGGTATCGATTGGCTCATGGTCGATCACGTTGGCGCAAATTGGCACAATTATCGGTCATGTGTTGGGCGGCGGCTTGATTGATGCGACAGACCCCATCGGTACCATTGTCTGGTACGGTCGCGTGCCACGCACCCTGTGCGGTGTTCTGGTTGGTTTTTCACTGGGCTGCGCCGGTGCGGTGATGCAGGGGGTGTTTAAAAACCCCATGGCCAGCCCCGGCATTATCGGCACCAGCTCGGGCGCGGCGCTCGGTGCCGTGACGGCACTGTACTTCGGTCTGGCAGCCACCAGCCTTTATCTGGTGCCGTTGCTGGCGGTGACCATGGCTTTTTTTTCGTTGATGGTGGTGTTGGCCGTCGCCACCAGTGGCGGCTTGACCTCACGTTACACGTTGCTGCTCGGCGGCATCGCCTTTAACGCTATTTTCACCGCCATCACCTCGGTGGTGATTGTGTTGTCGACGGAGCAGTACGACATGGCCCGCAAGATCGTGAGCTGGTTGATGGGCGATTTGACCAACCGTTCATGGGAGCATGTCCTCATTATTGCGGCCATTGCCGTGGTCGGCTTTATCGGCTCCTTGCTTTTTGCCCGCGATCTCAACATCCTGATGATCAGTGATGAACAGGCGCGCAATTTCGGCGTGCGTGTCAACTGGTCGCGCAATATCCTGCTGGTGTTTTCTGCCCTGCTCACCGGCGGCGCGGTTGCCGTTGCCGGCGGCATCGGTTTTGTCGGACTGATTGCCCCGCATATGATGCGCAGCCTGGTGGGTTCCGACAACCGCCTGTTGTTACCGGCCTCCGGTCTGCTCGGTGGCGCGCTGGTGGTCTATGCCGACTGTCTGGTGCGTCTGGTCGGCAGTGGCGGCCTGCGTATCGGCGTGCTTACCGCCCTGCTTGGCGGCCCGTTTTTCCTGTTTCTGATTATTCGCGACCGTAAAAAATACGTCTATTTTTAATCGGCTGTCACGACCACCGAGCTCACCTCAGGTTGTTTTCAACAGCCTCTCTTAACGAATTTCTCGCTCTTTTCGTATACCATTCGGCCCCTGTTCACATGCTGAACAGCTGTTGCAGAACGGCACAGTTTTCCTATTCTCCCCGTCTATTTTACCGACCGCCCTTAACGCGAATAAATTACCGTATTTCGATAGTTTAGCTATCTTATTGCCACCTGTAATATCCCTGATAAAGTGGTTGGTACACTCTTTGCCAATTTACCACGTCCAGTACTGGTTTTTTTCACGACCATGCGTTGGTTTATTGACACCTCGTGGTCTTGGGGGATGTTCTCAACCGCACTCCAGATCAGGGGTCGCCGATTGAGACCAGCCCTTAAATCTCCGCGCCGGAACCACCTTTGATCAGACGCCTGGTGCCCGGCCGCAAGGTGATCCCGGAAACGGCATCGCCCCATGTTTGGACAGGAGATTTCCGCCATGAGCGAGGATTGTTCACCTGCAACAATGGAGAGACACCCATGGATAAGATTTTTCGCGTTAACATGACCAACCTGACCACCACTGTTGAGGACGTTCCGGCTGAATGGCTCGGCCTCGGTGGTCGCGCCCTGACCTCAACCATTGTTGCCACCGAGGTTGATCCCGAGTGCCATCCACTTGGCCAATTCAATAAGCTGGTTTTTGCTCCCGGCCTGCTCAGCGGCACGGCCGCGGCCCAATCCGGCCGGATGTCCTGCGGCGCTAAAAGCCCTCTCACCGGCGGCATCAAAGAGAGTAATGCCGGTGGCACCACCGCCCAGCAATTTGCCCGCATGGGCATCAAGGCGATGATCATCGAGGGCATGCCGAGAGATGACAAGTTCTACAGCCTGCACATCACCAAAGACGGCGTGAGCATCGCTGAAGAATCTGAGCTGCTCGGCAGCGGCAACTTTGCCGTGATTGATGCCATGGTGGAAAAATTCGATAAGAAAATCGGTGTCATCACCATCGGTATTGCCGGTGAACTGAAGATGGCGTCCGCCAATATCTCGGTGAAAGACCCTGATGGTAAAATCCGCAGCCACGGTCGTGGCGGCATGGGTGCCGTGATGGGGTCTAAAAAAATCAAGTACATGACCGTTGATTCCGACGGCGCCGGTGCCGTGCCCATCGCGGACCCCGACACCTTTAAAAAAGCCGCCCGCGTGTTTGCCAAGGCGATGCTGGATCACCCGGTCAGCGGCGAAGGTCTGCCCACCTACGGTACCAACATCCTGGTCAACATCCTTAACGAAGCCGGTGGTCTACCGACCAAAAACTTCCGGTATGGTCAGTTTGAGCCGCACGACAAGATCAGTGGCGAAACCATGCACGACACCATTGTGGAGCGTGGCGGCAGCCCCAAGCACGGCTGCCATAAGGGCTGCATCATCCAGTGCTCCCAGGTGTACAACGACAAAGACGGTAACTACCTGACCTCCGGTTTCGAGTATGAAACCATCTGGGGCATGGGCGCCAACTGCTGCGTCGACAATCTGGATCAGATCGCTGAGGCCGACAACATTATGGATGACATCGGCATCGACTCGATTGAAGGGGTTGTCATGTTCGGTGTGGCCATGGAAGCGGGCATCTTGCCGTTCGGCGACGGCGAAGGGATCTTGCGCATGCTGCGCGAAGAGATCGGCCAAGGAACCCCTCTGGGCCGCATTCTTGGTGGCGGCGCCGGTTGCGTCGGCCGCACCTACGGTGTCACTCGCGTTCCCGTGGTGAAGAATCAGGCAATCCCCGCTTATGACCCCCGCAGCGTTAAAGGGATTGGTGTGACGTATGCCACCAGCACCATGGGCGCTGACCATACGTCCGGCTATACCATTGCCACCAACATCCTTAATGTCGGCGGCTTTGTCGATCCGCTGAAAAAGGACGGTCAGGTTGAGCTGTCGCGCAATCTGCAGATCGCCTCCGCCGCCATCGACTCCACCGGCATGTGTATCTTCATTGCCTTTCCGGCACTGGATATCCCCGAGTGTCTGCCGGCACTGATCGACATGATCAACGCCCGCTTCGGCTGTGCGTTGACCGGTGATGATGTGACGGATTTGGGTAAGAAAATCCTCAAGCTGGAGCATCAGTTCAATCTTGATGCCGGCATGACCAACAAGGACGATCGGCTGCCTGAGTTTTTCAAGACCGATCCGGTTCCGCCGCACAACGCGATCTGGGATTTCAGCGACGAAGAGATCGACGAATTTTGGAACTTTTAACCCGATCACTTACCTCGCGTAAGTGATCGCCCCATACGAGAGTTGCTGTTCTCTCTTTACCGGATGTGCCCTCCCCTCCTTGGGTACATCCGGATTTTTTCGTTTTGGAGACCGACATGATGACGATAACAATCAAGCTGTTTGCCCAGTTTCGCATTGATCGTTTCAAGGAAGAACAACGCAGCTTTTCCGCGCCACTGACCTGTCGCCAGCTTCTTGGCGAATTGGGTATTGCCGTGGACGAACTGGGCGTCTTGATGATCAATGGCCGCCACGCTGATGTGGACACGCTTCTCAACGACGGTGATTCGGTCGGAATTTTCCCCTTGGTGGGGGGAGGCTAGTATGTGTGATGTGCAACAATGGATTGAAAACCACGCCTGTTCAGGCTTGTTACATTGGGTCGACCAGCAGACGGCGGCTAAACGTTTTGGCGTCAGCGTCGCCTGCATTGAGGCGATCTGCCTGAAACGCGGCATTCTGCCGACTCGCTACCAGCGCAATGGGGCCATGCTCAGTTGTCACGACCAATTGTGCCTGTTCAGTAGTCACGTTGCCGTGGTCGGCTGTGGTGGGTTAGGCGGTTTTGTCGTGGAACAACTGGCCCGCCTCGGTGTTGGCCACATCACGATTATCGACCCTGATGTGTTTGAAGAGCACAACCTCAACCGCCAGCTGTTCTCTTCCACCGACGTGCTCGGCTGCGACAAAGTGACCATTGCGGCACAGCGCATTGGCCAGGTCAATCCCGCCGTTGTTGTCACCCCGAAGGTGAAGGAATTTCGCCGTGACAACGGCATTGGCCTGCTTGCCGGTGCCCAGGTGGTCGTTGATGCGCTCGACTCGATTGCCACCCGCCTGGATCTGGCTGAGGTCTGCCGCGAGCTGGAAGTGCCGCTGGTACACGGCGCCATTGGCGGCTGGTACGGCCATGTCACCACCCTGATGCCGGAACATCACCACCTGGAACAGATTTATCAACAGCCTGACTCCAGAGGGATTGAAAAGAAACTCGGCAATCCTTCCTTTACCCCGGCGGTCATCGCCTCTCTTCAGGTGGCGGAAGTAAGTAAATTGCTCCTGGATCGCGGCGATCTGCTTGACAACCGCCTGCTGATGGTTGACCTGCTTGACATGGAATTATCAGAAATTCCATTTTAACCGATGAGGCTGCGATAACATTCAAACCTGGGGCGCAACCACCCGCTAAACCAGAAAAGGGCCGCCGAAGCGACCCTTTTTCTGTTTGGGCGATTGATTGTCTGCACCTTTAGAGTTGATACGAAAAATGATCAGAACATTTGTAATCGTACAGCTCAACCAGGTTGTCGTTGATAAATCCACTAAAGTGCGAATCGCTATCATGATCGTAACCATCGAACAGCTGCCCATACACCGATAGACAGGTGTGCTGCTCTTCCTGTGGAGAGACCATGCAGAAATTCTCACCATCGGCATTACGAACCGTACCGCACTGCCGCGGTTGTGTCGTGGATTTAACCGGACGCAGCTGACACATCTCCGTCAGATCACGCTGAACATTTTCATCCAGGTCCAGCACGCTCATCTGCAGATCCTCCTGCTTAGCCAACTTCGCCGCAACGTAGGCAATATACGCCCTTAGCTCACTTTTCATTGTTTCCTCCCATACCGTGAGTGAACAAACTCCAGCAGGGGCAACAACACCCCGACTGGATGCCTGGATCAACGCGGATCGTTGACCCTCCTCCGTGTAAAACAATTCAAGAGAGTAAGATGCGATGCAAACGATACTTATACTGTATACAATAAAAAATGTGATTTGTCGAACTTGATGGGTATTTTTTGGCAAAAAAATAAAGGCTCCCATGATGGGAGCCTTTTGAAAAAGCTCGGTGTTACAAAATGTTACAGCTTAGAGGCCAAAAATAGCAAATAATCTTAATGAAACAAGGCCTGGCCTCATTGGAACGTGCGTTACGCGCTGAGGGGGTTGTTGTTGGTCAGAGCGTCGAGACTCTTACGCAGCAACATGGTGATGCTCATGCCCGAATCTTCCGAGATCTCACGCAGAATTTCCATTTCCTCAGTGTTGATGCGGCAGGATACGATGTGCTTCTTCGGATGCTCTTTTTTGCGTCCCATAGTCTTTACTCCTGTGTGATTTTGTATGTTAAAACAACGAGTTAAATTGACTTATCAATCTTGCTTATCTATTTTGCAAAGAGATTGCCAAATTCTTCTATCTTGCTGTAAAACTTTTAAACCCTTTATTTTCAAATAGTTACAGAACACCCATTCTACAGCACACTTTTCTGCCCTTTTACGCGCGTAACAATGTGGTACAGGTCGAAACGGAGTGAGACAGTATACGGTGGAACATGAGCCATATTTGGCACACCGCTCTGTTTTCAACGCACCCCTGCCACGCCTTTTTCCTGCCGTAAAACCCACCGTGAACACTATGAACAAAATGACCTTAAAAGACTAAAAACAGATTAATTCCATAAACTTACAATTTCATAAAAGTGGTTCTATGCTGTGTATAACAATAAAGATCAGACGCGGTTGCAACACGCTCTTCACCAACCGCGTTGCCAAGACCCTTCAGCTGAAAAGGAGAACCGCCATGTTGTACATCCAGTTTATGTTCCTGCTTTTGATGTTGTATTTGGGAAGTCGTTATGGAGGGATCGGACTGGGCGTTGTTTCCGGTATCGGTCTGGTTGCCGAAGTGTTTATCTTCCAAATGCCTCCCACCTCGCCGCCGATCACCGTTATGTTGATCATCATGGCCGTTGTCACCTGTGCCTCGGTGCTTGAAGCTGCCGGCGGACTTAAATACATGCTGCAGGTGGCCGAACGTATCCTGCGTTCCAACCCGCGCCGGGTCACCTTCCTTGGTCCGCTGGTTACCTACACCATGACGTTTATGCTCGGTACCGGCCATGCGGTTTATTCGGTCATGCCGATCATCGGCGATGTCGCACTGAAAAACGGCATCCGCCCCGAGCGGCCCATGGCAGCGTCATCGGTGGCCGCCCAACTGGGTATTACCGCCAGCCCGATCTCAGCCGCCGTTGTCTACTATCTGGCGCAACTGACCAATATCGATGTCACCATCACCCTGCTGTCGATCCTCAGCGTGACGATTCCCGCCACATTTATCGGCCTGATCGCCATGTCCTTGTACAGCATGCGTCGTGGTGTTGAACTGGAAGATGACCCCGAATATCAGCGTCGCATGCAAGATCCCGATATGCGCAAGCGCATTGAAGAAACCACAGCAACCACGTTGGATGAAAAACTTCCGGCTTCGGCCAAGCAATCGGTGATCCTGTTTGTCCTCGCCCTGGTGACCATTGTCATCATCGCCATGTTCCCGAGCATTCGCACAATCGCTGACGCCGCTAAACCGATCAAGATGTCGGTGGTTATTCAGATGATGATGCTGGCCTTTGGTGGCATCATTCTGCTGGTGACAAAAACCAAAACCTCCAAAGTGCCTGAAGGCGTGGTCTTTAAATCCGGTATGGTCGCCGCCATTGCCATCTTCGGCATCGCCTGGATGAGTGACACCTACTTTCAGTTCGCCATGCCGAGTTTCAAAGCCGGGATCCTGGATATGGTTCAAGCCTATCCGTGGTCGTTTGCCCTGGCCATGTTCATCGTCTCCGTGGTCGTTAACAGCCAGGCTGCCACCTGCCGCATGATGTTGCCGGTTGCGCTCGGTATGGGCCTGTCTCCGGCGCTGGTTATCGGGATTATGCCGTCCTGCTACGGGTACTTTTTCATCCCCAACTATCCTTCGGATATTGCGACCGTGGCTTTTGACATCACCGGTACAACGAAGATCGGTAAGTACTATTTCAACCACAGTTTCATGGTTCCCGGCTTGATTGCCGTGATTACCGCCTGTTGTGTCGGCTATGTCCTGGCCTCGATGTTTATCTAAACTCCACGACGCAACAGGTTAAACAACAGCGCCCCGATCACTGTTTGATCGGGGCGCTGTTGTTTTTTGTCTCTGCGTTGCTAGCGCAAAGGCGGGGGTACTGAATAAACACTCTGCCGCAAGGGTGGGAACTGCCCACCCGTTTTATCGGTACCACGAGAAAAATAGAGCAAGGAGTAAGCCCGTTATCAACGTTTTACGCCAAAGATGACGCGTTGCACGATTTGCCGAGCTAAAGGGAGGCAAGCCGAATCTGTAACGCATCACGGAAACAGACGCATTGTCGGTTAATCTGAGGGTCAGGAGGTGTTCAAGCTGGTTTTTGCATCCTTTTGAGCGGCCAGTCAAAAGGATGTCGGCTGCCGGGACGAAACCCGGCGACCTTGACTTTGATCTTGAGCTTCAGTGGTTCGTAATACGAAACGAATCGCACCAGCGAACTTCATCCGTTCGCTATGGTGGTACCCACGTGACGCGGGCTTCCGCGCCCGCACTTCGGGCCACTTTTGCGTCGACAAAAGTGGCGCAAAATCGACTCCCGTCATTGCACCCTATCGGGTTCCCTCTCTCCATTCTCTTACATCGCAATGTCGGCAAAACTCGCTACCGCTCAAACAGGTTGCCGACAACCATTGCGCTGACGTTCATTGCGTTCGGTGCTGCTGAACGGGAGGGCTTGGCAGCTTAATAACACACCACTGAAGGGCGGGCACCGTCCCGCCCGTTTGATTGGTGCCACACCAGAGGTAGAGCGCGACTTAAGATTGTCATCAACATTTTACGCCAGAGATGATGAGTTGCATGATTCGTCGACCTAAAGGGCGGCGAGCCGAGTCCATGAAGCATCACGGAAACAAACTCATTGTCGGTTAATCTGAGGTTCAGGAGGTGTTCAAGCTGGTTTTTGCATCCTTTTGAGCGGCCAGTCAAAAGGATGTCGGCTGCCGGGACGAAACCCGGCGGTCTTGACTTTGACCTTGACCTTCAGTGGTTCGAAATCCGAAAACTAATCGCTCTGGCAGACATCATCCGTTCGCAAGGGCTGCCAAGGTAAAACCCGGCGACCTTGACTTTGATCTTGACCTTAAACCGCAATCGAAAAAACCTAACGATACGACTCAATTCGCTCAAGAAGAAAATCCCGAAACGCCTGATTCGCCTGCGACAGATACCCATCCGACTTCCAGGCAATATGCAGATCCAGCGACAACGGCGGCGCAAACGACACCGCCGCTACCTGCGGCTCATCCGCCACCACCATGCGCAGCAGGGTCGAAACACCAACCCCTTCGCGAATCAATGACCGCACCAGAGAAAACAGGTTGGTTTCAAACACCACATTGGGGGTTTGCGGCAGGTCACGATGCAGCGAATCGATCCATTCACGCAGGTAAAAACCCTGCTTGAACAGGATCAGCGGTTCGCGCCACAGCTCGTCCAAAGTGATGCTGTCGCGGCAGGCAAACGGATGCTCCACCGGCACACAGGCGACAATCTCCTCACGCAAAAAACAGCGCGCTTCCAAACCATCGGGAATGTTGCTGCCGGCAATCACGCCCAGGTCGACATCACCAGACCGGATCAGTTGCTGAATCTCTCCGGCGCCCTGGCCCATCACCGACAAATTCAGGTTGGGATAAGCGGCACGAAAATCACTGATCACCCGTGGGAAATAGTAGGAACTGAGCATCGGCGGGATACCGATACGCACCTCGCCGCGCACCAACCCCTTGAGTTCGGTCATCTCCCGTTCGGCATCAGACAGATCATCGATAATGCGCCGGGCATGACGTAGAAACACTTCACCCTCAGCCGTGAGGGTGATATGACGGCCCTGACGGTTAAATAGAGTCAGCTCCAACGCTTCTTCCAGTTTGGCAATGGAGATGCTCACTGCCGGCTGGGCCAGACGCAGTGTTTCAGCAGCCCGGGTAAAGTTGAGATGCTTGGCCACGGCGAGAAAGGTTTTAATCTGACGAATATCCATAAATTCAATTTATCGTTTCTATTAACTCAATATATTTTACATATATTGAGGCACTGGTTAGTCTACTGTCAAGTGAGACAACACAGCTCTCTGTGACATCTTTGACCAAAGGCTTCCCATGACACCACTCTGCATTGAACGCGGCACCAGCAACTACCATCGCGCTAACCTGGCGCTGTTCATCGCCGGGTTTGTCACCTTTTCCACCTTGTACACCTTTCAGCCGCTGTTTCCTTTGCTGGTGCGTGAGTTTGCCATCTCGCCAGCCACGGCCAGTCTAACCCTGTCTGTGGCCACCTTTGCCCTGGCGTGGATGCTGCCCATTTCCGGGTCGATCTCCGATAGTTTCGGCCGCAAAAAGTTGATGGGCTGGGCATTGATCCTCACTTCGCTGATTTCGGTGCTGTGTGCGACCAGCACCACCCTGCCCAGTCTGCTGGCGCTGCGATTGCTCCAGGGGATTGTGGTTGCCGGAGTCCCGGCGGTGGCCATGGCCTACCTCAATGACGAGATGTCACCGCGCGCCATCGGCGCGGCCATGGGATTGTATATTGCCGGCAACGCCTGCGGCGGCATGACCGGACGCATCCTCACCTCATGGCTGGTCGATCTGTTTGCCTGGCAGGCAACCATTGCCTTAATCGGTTTTTCCGCGGTGCTGATGAGCGTGCTGTTCTGGGTGTTGCTACCGCCATCACGCCACTTTGAGCGCCAACCGTTTCATCTGAAAAAAATCTCTCTGTCACTGATTCACCACTTGCGTGATCCAGGTCTGATCTGCCTGTTTCTGTTGGCGTTTCTGTTTATGGGCAGCTTTGTAACCGTGTACAACTATGTCACCTTTTACCTGCTGGCGCCCCCTTATGATCTGAGCCAGTCGCAGGTGGCACTGATCTTTTTTGCCTATGCTTTCGGCGCCGGCGGCTCCAGTATCATCGGCGGACTTACCGATCGCTATGGTCGCAATCGGCTGATGACGTTGTCTGTTCTTATCATGATCATCGGCATTCTGCTCACTCTGCTGACACCGCTGGCCGCTATTGTCGTCGGCATTGTTGTCCTGACCATCGGCTTTTTCGCCGCCCATGCTCTGGCCTCCGCGTGGGTCGGCAGCCGAGTCCCTGTGGCACGCGCTCAGGCATCGTCATTATATCTGCTCGCGTACTACCTTGGATCGAGTATTTCCGGAACCGGTGGCGGTTATGTGTGGAGTGCCTGGGGATGGCCGGGGATTGTCGGGTTAGTGGCAATTCTACTGGGAATTGCGGTGGTAACGATTCGGGTGTTGATTGGAATCGAGAAGAGCGATCACCCTTGATGAGTCATCAGACAGGGTACAAACACAGGCTGCAACAGGCGGGTTTAAGCCGCCTGTTGTAACCGGCTCAGGAAAACTCGCATCTATTTTTTCAGATAGCGAAGCAGAAGCTGGACCATCTCTTCGCGAAGCGTGGCGTGATTCAGATGTGACGGTGTGTCGTGCAACAGCCCGCGGCTGAGGTGGCCGATGGCCTGCTCCATGATGACGCTGATAACGGCGGGATCGCCGTCTCGGACGTCGGGACGCTGAGAAAGCAGCAGGGCCAGACGGTTCAGTTCTTTCAATTCGTCCTCGCCGGTGTTTACCCTGGACTCGCAGATCACATCGCGCTCAAGGGCCTTGAGCACAGTGGGATTGGCTTCGTGAACTTGATCCAGCTCATCAAGGTAGCGACGCAGAACCTCTTCCAATGTTATGGAATGATCACCAAAGCGTTGGAGCGCTTTGCGGGCCACGGCGTGAATTTTGGTCTGATGATCGTTGTAAAGACTGCCGATTAAACCACCCTTGTTGGGGAAGTATTGGTAGAGAGAGCCCACGGAAACCCCGGCTCGCTCGGCGATTTTGTCGGTGGTTGTGCGTGAATAGCCCAGCTCGGCAAAAACTTCGGCGGCGGCTTTCAGAATCGTTTCGACCATCGCTTTTGAGCGTACCTGTCGGGGAAATTTTCGATGAATGCGGGCAGCCCGTTCTTTGGTGTGCGTTGCCCGTACTGCCGTCTTTTTATCCTTCTCTTTAAAGTTATTTACTTTGTTTTTAGCAAGGTGATCCATATGTTTTCCCATTATGCGAATGCTTACAGTATGAAGACGCGTGCTGAAAAAAAACGCCACAGGAGGAGAACAGCTCCTGTGGCGCTAAAGTCACGGGGGTAGAGCGTCGGAGAGACTCACGTGACAAAAGGTTACATGGCCGCTTTATAAATATCGACCACTTGCTGCAACGTTGCCTTACGGGGGTTGGTCAACATGCAGGCATCTTTCTGAGCATTATCGGCCATGGTTGCGAGATCTTTTTCCTCAACACCCAGTTCGGTTAATCCGGTCGGAATACCAACATCGGCAGACAAACGACGGATCGCGCCAATGGCCACCTCGGCGGCTTCGACATCGGACAGACCTTCGATGTTTTCCCCCAGAGCCACGGCAATATCGGCAAACCGCTTCACGTTGGAAATGGCGTTGAACTCGCACACCACCGGCAGCAACACGGCATTGCACACCCCGTGCGGCAGGTTGTAGAAACCGCCCAACTGGTGCGCCATGGCATGCACATAGCCGAGGCTGGCATTGTTGAACGCCATACCGGCCAGGTATTCGGCATAGGCCATCTGGTCGCGCGCCTGCATGTTTTCACCATTGGCAACAGCCGAACGCAGTGACTCAGCGATGATCTCAATCGCTTTGATGGCGCAGGCGTCGGTGATCGGCGTGGCAATGGTCGACACATAGGCCTCGACCGCATGGGTCAAGGCATCCATGCCGGTTGCGGCGGTGAGTGCCGGCGGCATCCCGACCATCAGCACGGGATCATTGATGGCGATATTCGGCGTGCAGCGCCAATCGACAATGGCCATCTTTACATGGGTGTCAGTGTTGGTGATGATGCAAAAGCGGGTCATTTCCGAGGCGGTTCCGGCCGTGGTGTTGATGGCCAGAAACGGTGGCATCGGTTTGGTTGACTTGTTGAGTCCTTCAAAATCGCGGATATTGCCGCCACTGCCGATCACCAGACCAACCCCTTTACCGCAGTCGTGCGCACTGCCACCGCCCAAGGTGATAATACCGTCACAGTTATGTTCCTTATAGGCGGCAATGCCGTCCGCAACATTGGTATCGGTCGGATTGGGTTCGGCCCCGGCAAAGATGACGGCCTGCAGGCCAGCCTCTTCAACATAGCCTTTGATGGTATCAGCGACACCTAACGCTTTCATACCGGCGTCAGTGACAATAAGAAGTTTCGATGCACCAAGCGCTTTGGCCTGGTCGCCGGTTTCCTTGGCGCAACCGACCCCCATCAGGGAAACAGTCGGAATAAAGAAACCGTACGTTTGATCTGCGAATGCCATATCATTTCTCCATGGCTCGTCACTTAGGTAACGGGCCGTCAATGTTTATGAAGATTCCATTCCGTTGGCGATGAATTCGTTGAGCCCGGCAATGAAGCCTTCGACATCCTCAACGTTATACCGTGCCAGCAACGCCCCCAAGGCCTGAGGATACGCTCCGCCACAGGTAAACGGTCTGACTTTGTTGAGGATGAAATAACGCACCACCCCCGGATCAATATCAAGAATCTCTTCAACCAGGGTCTCTGCGGTAATCGTCATGCTCTCTCCTTGCCGAATTGGTCACGCATCAGCCGACGGGGAACAGGGGTTTACCGGTCTCTGCGCCAAAGGTCGCGCAGAGACCGGTGAAACATGATCAATACAGACCGGTCTTCTCTTCGCTCATGCTGATGAAGATATTTTTCGCCTGGCTGTAGTGCTCAAGCATCATTTTGTGGGTTTCACGACCGATACCGGATTTTTTGTAGCCGCCGAACGGGGCATGGGCGGGCAACTGGTTGTAGGTGTTGACCCACATACGACCGGTCTCCACACCGCGGGCGACACGCATGGCGCGGTTGATGTCACGCGTCCATACGGCACCACCGAGACCGAACTCGCTGTCGTTGGCCATATCGATCACTTCTTGCTCATCTTTAAACTTGATCACACACACCACCGGACCGAAAATCTCCTCCTGAGCAATGCGCATGGAGTTGTCGACATCGGCAAACAGGGTCGGTGCCATAAAGCAACCGTTACCCAGCTCACCGTCGGTCAGCCTGACGCCGCCGGTGACCAGTCGCGCCCCTTCTTCTTTGCCGATATCGACATAGGAGAGGATCTGGTTGAGTTGCCCTTCATCAATCTGGCAGCCCATCATGGTGTCGTCGTTCCACGGCAGACCAACTTTGACTTTTTCAAATGCGGTGGCCATGTCGGCAACAAATTTGTCGTAGATCGCTTCGTGAACAAAAATCCGTGAGCCGGCGCAGCACACTTGGCCCTGATTGAACAGAATACCGATTTGGGTCCCTTCAATCGCTTTGTCCCACTGGCAGTCGTCAAAATAGATATTGGCCGATTTACCACCGAGTTCCAACGTGGCCGGAATCAATTTTTTGGCGGCAGCATCGGCAATGTTGTAGCCGATATCCGTTGAGCCGGTGAACGCCAGCTTGGTGAATCCGGGGTGTTCGAGGACAAAGTTGCCGGTGGTGGAGCCTTTGCCGGTGATCACATTGACCACGCCGGGGGGCAGAACCTGATCGAGCAGTTTGGCAAACTCCAGCAGGCTTAGAGAGGTCGTGGATGACGGTTTGATTACCACGCAGTTGCCGGCGGCCAGTGCCGGAGCAATTTTCCACGCCGCCATCAAAAACGGAAAGTTCCAGGGGATAATCTGGGCCACCACGCCGATCGGTTCGCGCAAAATCAGGCTCATAGTGTCCTTATCGATCATGGTCGCCTGACCTTCCTGGGTGCGGATGGCCGAAGCAAAGTAACGGAAGTGGTCGCTGGCCAGCGGCACGTCGACATTGCGTGTTTCACGAATCGGTTTACCGTTATCAAGGGTTTCCACCATGGCCAGTTTTTCGGCGTTGGCATCAATCAGATCAGCGATTTTCAGCAGATAACCGGCACGTTCCTGAGCACTGATATCCTTCCAGGAATCATAAGCGCCCCAAGCCGCGTCCACGGCAGCATCGACATCTTCTTTGGTGGCATTGGCGCAGGTTGCCAGCAATGAGCCATCCGCCGGGCAATGTGCTTCAAAGGTTTTGCCGTCACTGGCATCCACCCATTGGCCGTTGATGTACAGCTTGTACTGAGAATCAATTTGGTTTTTCATACTCTCTCCTTTGATAAAAAATAGTGCGTTAACGCGCGGGCATGAGAAGGCTTAATAGCAACCGATATGCCAGCAGGTGTTGTTACCGTCACGCAGAAGAGAGGAAAACTGTCTAAAAGTCTGTTTTCAGGGCGAAAACCGTATACGAAAAAAATCGGCGGGAGACTGTTTCAGTCTTGGGTCATTGTCATGAGCAGGTGTTCCCTCAAAAGGACAAATGTGTCCTACTTGAAACACCTGTAATAAAAATGTGACACATTGCAGCACGACACACTGTACTTCCATCACAGATTCTAATCAAAGCGATAGTCTCTGGCGATGTTGTAGTGCTGCATTTTACGATAGATCGTGTTGCGCGACACAGCCATCTCCCGGGCAATCAGGCTGATATTGCCCTGGTAGCGCTGGAGCAGATCAACCAGCAGGCGCCGCTCCTGCTCGCCCACAGCCTGTTTAAGAGTGGCGGCATCCTGCATGGATACGACACTGATGCCCGAAGCCCGTTCAGCAGGTGCCTCGTAGCAGATTTCCTGTGGAAGATGAGCGCAAGTCAGTGTTTCCTCTTCAACGGCATGGATCATCCGTTCCACAACATTTTCCAGTTCGCGCACATTTCCCGGCCACCCATAGTGCAGCAATGCGGTGACAACCGCATCATCAACATCGGGACGAGCCTGATGGAGACGCAGGCTGATCTTCTTGAGCAGAAACTTAAACAACAGCTCAATATCCCGCCCCCGCTCACGCAATGGTGGCACATCGATGCGTGTGACATTGAGCCGATAATAGAGATCCTGGCGAAAATGCCCTTTGCTCACCGCATCCAGAAGATTCTTGTTGGTCGCGCAGATGACCCGCACATCTACGGGAATGGCCCGTTCGCTGCCGAGCCGGGTCACGTGCTTGTCCTGAAGTACGCGCAGCAATGTCGCCTGCTGGTCCAGCGGCATGTCGCCGATTTCATCCAGCAGCAACGTCCCTCCCGAGGCCATCTCAAACTTGCCCGGACGTCCTTTGGGGCTGGCCCCGGTAAACGCCCCGGAGGTATAGCCAAACAGTTCGCTGGCAATCAGATCGCGCGGCAACGCTGCGCAGTTGACGGCGAGAAAGGGGCCGTTGCGACGCATACTGTGATTGTGAATGGCCTGGGCCAACAGTTCTTTGCCGGTTCCGCTTTCGCCAAGAATCATCACATGGCTAAGATTGTCTGCAGCTTTTCGTGCCATGTTAATGGCGGCTTTCACGCTGTCATGTTCACCGATGATATCCGAGAAATGGAAGGTTGCCTGGGCACCGCCAAAACGGTTGACCAGCTTTTTCATTTTGCGGATCGGGTTGAAAAACACCACTGCTCCGGATTGATCGCTGTTGTCATCTTTGAGCGGCTTCACCGTCAACAGCGCTTCAACCGGCTCGGTTTCAGTCTGCAGAACCACATCGAGGTCTTTATAGGCATGGGTTGAACTGATGAGATCAGGACTATCCGCCGCTGTGATGATGCGGTTAAGTTCTTCACCGCTCAACTCTTTGCCGAATACCTTGCGAGCGACAGGGTTCATTTGGATTACCCGACCATCGACATCGATCACCAGGGCTCCGTCGGACATGGTCTGAAACAGATGACTGAGTTGCGCATTGGCCAGAACAAGCTCACTGTTGCGTTGCCAGACACTCAACTGTTTGCGGATTGCTTCCGCCGAAGCGACAACCATACCCAATGTATGCGGATGGGTCTTTTCACATGGTCCGGACATTTGCAAAACACCACTGATATCACCACGCTCGTCGTAAAGCGGTGCTGCGGAACACGTCCAGCTGTGCAGTTTTTGACAATAGTGCTCACAGCCTGAGACCTGAACCGGTCGCCCGATGGCCAACGCGGTCCCGATACCGTTGGTGCCTCCGGCAAACTCAACCCAGCAGGCCCCCTGAATCAAATTGACTTTGGCGGCAGCCTTAAACGTCTCCGGATCCCCCAAAGCTTCGAGAATATATCCTTCCTGATTGGCCAGAAAAACGATAAACCCGGAGCCTTTGACAAATTCATAAAGCTGCTTCATAAAGTGGCGAACAAGAGAGATGTAGAGTTTCTGGCTGCCCAGCAATGTGCTGATCTGGCCAGGCGTCAGGAGTTGATGGCTGACGCCGTCGTAAGGATCGACATCCATCTCACGGCAACGTTGCCAGGAATGCCGGATTTCGGCTTTATCCAAAGCACTGTCGAGTTTTCCGGTCTCAATAAATTGATGCCACACCTGTGCATGCGTCATAACAATAACCCCTTCAACGGTGCAGGGCGAAAAAGCCATTTCCGCCTTGCTGACAAAACATTCCATCCACCAGTTCTACACCCGGATGACCGTCCCTGTAAAGTAAGGTTGATTTGCCCGCCGGGATGGCGATCTGTCCAGTTTCGGTTACACTGTAATTATGTGTTTCCCGACCTGTTGGATTCCGTCTGATTCCAGTCAATTCAAACATAATGATAAAAATTGCAGCCCTCTGTTATTGCAGGAGAAAATACACTTGCATTTTTGTATTACAGGTGTATTCTCCCCTGCCGCTTGTACACAACGTAATGGCCGACCTTCATGGGACAAAGCATGATGACTGAAACAACATCCACACAGATTGACATTGCCGGAGAAAGGATCAAGCTCGGAGAAAACCGCTTGATCTCCCTGCCGCTGCCGCGTCTATACGACCGCACAGAACTGGCCATGCCGGTTCATGTCTTTCGCGGCCGTCGTCCGGGACCGGTGCTGTTTGTCAGCGCGGCGATTCACGGCGACGAAATCAACGGGGTGGAGATTGTCCGCCGACTGATCAACCTCAAATTGCTCAAGTCGTTGCGCGGCACATTGATTGCCATCCCGCTGGTCAATGTTTATGGCTTTCTCAATCGGTCGCGCTACCTGCCGGACCGGCGTGATTTGAATCGTTCATTTCCCGGCTCTGAGGAAGGCTCACTCGCGTCGCGGGTGGCCCACCGTTTTCTCGAACAGATCGTCAGTCAGTGCAGCCACGGCATTGATCTGCACAGTGGTTCCAACCATCGCAAAAATCTGCCGCAGATCCGTTGCGAATGGGAAAGTGACGACGAGCTGGCATTTGCCCGTTCGTTTGGGGCGCCGCTCATCGTCCACTCGCGATTGCGTGATAACTCTCTGCGCCAGGCCGTGCATGAGATGGGCGTGCCGATCCTGGTCTATGAGGCGGGCGAAGCCTTGCGTTTTGACGAACCTTCGATCCGTTTCGGGGTACGCGGCATTGTTTCTGCCATGCGCCATCTGCACATGCTGCCGTCACGGACCAGAGCCTCAAAGGGAGAATCGCTGATCTCGCGGCGAACATTCTGGGTTCGGGCACCGATCAGTGGTCTGCTGCGCCGCACCTGTGAACTGGGCGATCTGGTCAGTAATGGCGACATACTTGGCTATATTGAAAACCCACTGAACAATAAACGCACGCCGGTGGTTGCCCAGCACCGCGGTGTGATCATGGGCTTACAGAATTTACCTCTGGTGTATCAGGGCGACGCCCTGTTTCACCTGGCCGCCCCCGACGGCGACGAAGATCAGATTGTTGATTCCATGGAGGCGTTTCAGTCTCTGGTGGAAGATTTTTATTAACCCGTGTTTTAAGAAGGAGCGACCATGGAAACACAATCGGTCGTTGGATGGCGCGAATGGCTGTGCCTGCCTCAACTGAATATACCGTGGATCAAGGCCAAAATCGACACCGGTGCCCGCACCTCGGCATTGCATACCTGTTTTGTTGAAGAGTTTACCCGCGACAATCAGCACTGGGTTCGATTTCGTCTTCATCCCCTGCAAGGCGCCACCACACCCGAGCTGAACTGTGAAGCCGTGGTCAAGGACCGGCGGACGGTGACCGACTCCGGCGGTCACCGTGAGCAACGCTATGTTATTGAGACCTCCGTACGCCTCGGTGACCAGCAGTGGCCGATTGAAATCACTCTGACCAACCGCGAAACCATGCGCTTTCGCATGCTGCTTGGCCGCACCGCCATGGATGACCTGCTGGTCGATCCGAGTCGATCTTATTGTTTTGACCGCCCCGATAAAGAGACCCTGAACTCTGTCTATCCCCAGGGAGATGTAAAATGAAAATTTGTATTCTGTCGCGTAACCCCGCCCTCTACTCTACCAGCAAGCTGGTCGAAGCCTGTAAACAACGTGGCCACGACGTTGAAGTGATTGATCCACTGCTCTGCTACATGGTGATCGCTTCGCATCACCCCACCATTCACTACAAAGGCCGCGAGCTGACCGATTTTGACGCGGTCATCCCGCGCATTGGCGCATCCATCACCTTTTACGGCACCGCGGTTGTCCGCCAATTTGAGATGATGGGCGTGTTCTGCATCAACGAGTCAGTGGCCATCAGCCGCTCGCGTGACAAGCTGCGCTCGTTGCAGTTGCTGGCCCGTAAAGGGATCGGCCTGCCCGTCACCGGCTTTGCCCACTCCACCAAATTTACCGGCGACCTGATCTCCCAGGTGGGCGGCGCTCCGCTGGTGGTTAAACTGCTCGAAGGCACTCAAGGCGTCGGTGTGGTTTTGGCTGAAACCCAAAACGCGGCGGAAAGCGTTATCGAAGCATTCCGCGGCCTTAAGCAAAATATCCTGGTGCAGGAATTCGTCAAAGAAGCCAACTCGTGCGACATCCGCTGCTTTGTTGTCGGCGAGAGAGTGGTTGCCGCGATGATGCGTAAAGGCCGGGCCGGTGATTTTCGCTCAAATCTGCATCGCGGCGGCAGCGTGCTGACTGTCAAGCTGACCCCGGAAGAGCGCTCCACGGCGGTACGCGCCGCCAAGATCATGGGCCTCAATGTCGCCGGTGTCGATATCCTGCGTTCCAACCACGGCCCGGTGGTGATGGAGGTCAACTCCTCGCCCGGTCTGGAGGGAATTGAAACGGCCACGGAAATCGATGTGGCCGGTAAGATGATTCAGTGGATTGAAAAAAATTGTGCTTCCGGCACTACGCGGACACGGGGTAAAGGGTAGCACGGAGCAAAACATGCCCGTTGTGGTGCCTATGGTGGCTTTTTCAACGCCCTGATAGACTTCGATTTCAGTGATTTAAGTCAATCTGTAAATATAACCAAAACGGTTGACAATTATCATTGTCGTGATATATATGGATACATTAATTTAAATCATCTACGAGGGAGCCTATCATGAGTTTACTGAGAAAAGCATCCTGGAGTCCGTACCTGGCCGGTGCCCTGGTCGGGATTCTGGCTGTGCTGTCCGTCGTGGTCACAACAGTTGTTCTTGATAAGGGCAAATATCTTGGTGCATCCACGACTTTTGTCCGTGCATCGGGCCTGATCGAACAGGCGGTGGCGCCACAGCACGTCGCGGATAACGCCTATTTCCAGAGCAAAAAGGTCAAAGTGGACTGGCAGATGCTCTTTGTCCTCGGCATCTTTGCCGGAGCCTTTATCTCCTCGCGTCTGGGAGGCAGCGCTAAAAGTGAATCGGTACCGCCGATCTGGCGGGAGCGGTTTGGCAACAGCGCCCTGAAACGGGGCGTTGGTGCCTTTATCGGCGGGGCGATCCTATTGTTCGGTGCGCGGATGGCCGGTGGCTGCCCCAGCGGTCATGGTCTTTCCGGCAACATGCAGCTGTCGGTCAGTAGTCTGCTGGCTCTGGTCTTTTTCATGGTCGGCGGCATCATCACGGCACGCTTACTTTACGGGAAAGGAGGACAATGATGGAACTGATTATTGGATTGATCACCGGATTTTTCTTCGGTTTCCTGTTGCAAAAAGGTCAGGTGTTGCGCTTTGAACGCCAGGTTGGCTTTCTGCTGCTTAAAGACATGACGATCATCAAGTTCATGGCCACAGCGGTCATTGTCGGGATGGTCGGCATCTACGCCTGCCATGCTGCGGGACTGATCAGCCTGAGTCTGAAAGCAACCCATGTCGGGGCCGTCATCATCGGCGGATTGATCTTTGGTGTTGGCTGGGCAATCGCCGGTTTCTGCCCCGGCACATCCGTTGGGGCTCTGGCCGAAGGGCGCTTTCACGCTATTTGGGCAATTCTCGGCATGTTGGTCGGTGCAGCGGCCTACGCGGAGGTCTACCCGAGCTTGAAAACCAATATTCTCAGTTGGGGCAATTACGGTAAAATTACCCTGCCTCAGGTTCTTGGCGTGTCTGCGTGGTTGATCATTGCCGCATGGATTATTGCGGTTGTGGCCTTCTTCACCTGGACGGAGAAAAAGGGCCTTTAAACAACGACCAACAAGTTACATACAAAAAAAAGGGAACATGTCATCGGGCATGTTCCCTTTTTTCCGTCCAAAGCTTGACAGCGCCGTCATACGGCGCACACTGAAGAGTAACCCTTTTCTGGATCGGCTTTATGCATGAGATTCGTACGGATAGCGTCAAAAATCATTTGTATATTACCCTCAGTGGCGTGATTGACGCCGAGGATGCCCAAGCCATCAATAAAGAAATGTTGGCCGCACTGGAGCACTTGGAGGACGGCTTTCACGTCATTAATGATATGAGCCAGGCGGATTGTGGTTATATCAGCGGTCTCCCCCTATTCCAGGAAGTAATGACGGCCCTTTCCACCCATCAGGTCGGTCGGGTGATCCGCATCGTCAGTGACAGTGTTTTCCAGTGTCAAGCCAATGCAGCGAGCCAGCAGTTTGCCCGCTATACCATTGAAGAAGCCACATCTGTCGAAGAGGCTGAGGCTCTGTTGGCAGCGCCTGTTGCCTCAGATCCGGCCTGACAGGGCGACAACCTCATTTTTCTTCAGCACCTCGACCACGGTTTTCCAAGCGGTATCGGATAACGCCGACTGCGGAATCATGATGAAGCTGTCCGGCCCGTAATAGAGCAGCATCCCAGCTTTCACCTGCCGATAGCGGGTGAAGTTCTGCCAGGGTTGCACCATGCCCTGATCACCGCAGCGCAACGTGACCTCATCGTCATCGATGATCACAGTGACCATCTTACCGAAAAACGGATGCCGCCGCGCCTGTCCGACCCGGCGCAAAGCCAGCAGGTTGGTTGCCGACAAGCCGATAAATCCCGTGAGCAAGAGCAACATGGCGCTGATTTTATTCGGATAGTATCCCGCCACACCGGCACACCCGGCCACGACACACATCACACTCAAAACAGCACGCCAGCGCACGCCGGGTTGATTGGCATAATGAGCACGAGCAAATTCGAGCCATACGGTCTGATCAAATGCATAGAGACACTGGATCGGCAGTACCTGTTTCACCTAAAACTCCTTTAACGACATACAAAATCAAGAGCTTACCAGCTCGTCGTCAATTTTAGCTGCCCGTTCATAGGCTTTATTGGCCGGTTAGCAACGGCCCGTTAGACACTCATTTCATGATTTTTTAACCGACCGCTTAATTGGTCTTGTCGCCATGGGCGGTTGATGGCATAGTTCCCCGGTGTTGCCGGATGGCCACCTTAACATATCCTCCCCTCTGTGACACTTTGAGATGAAAGGCGTTATTATGGTTCCCGAATCTGTACAACGTGCCTGGCAGGCACTGGATGAAAAAAAGAAACTCAAAATCAGCCGTGGTCTGGCCAAGCGCCAACCGCAAATTTTTGCCCACTGGGTTGAAGCTGCCGGACTGAGAAGCTTTCGTCAAGAATCTTTACTCAACCGCAAAGCAGGTACCGCTTCACGCTTTGACGGCGCCCTGTTTAAAGCGGCCCAGGGTGCTCTTGCCGCGGACGTGTTGGTCGCCTACTTCACCGAACTGGATCCTGAAGTTAACGAAGAGTATCTGGCTATGCTCAAAGGGGCCGGCAACGAAGAAGAGGCCACCCGCATCGGCATTTATGTGCAACTGGCTACCGAATATAAAGAGTGGCCCCTTCTCGATCTGTACCTGGCCACGGCACTGTGGATGGGTGAAATCGATGAGAGCGAGCTCGACACCATTAAAAAACAGGCGGCCGAAGCCTGATCTCTTTTTCCCGGCGAGGCGCTTGTTTCGCCGGGAGTTCCTTGTTACGAATCAATGACTGCTGACAACTGGCTGGTCTACATCATCCGCTGCCGCGACAACTCCCTGTACACCGGCATCACCACCGATCTTGAACGGCGCTTTGCCCAACACGCCGGCGGCCGCGGTGCGCGCTATTTTCGCGGCCACGAACCGGTTGAGGTTGTCTACCACGAATCCGGCCACAGCCGTTCCTCGGCCAGTCGCCGCGAAGCGGCGATTAAGAAGTTGAAAACTGCGGACAAGTGGCACTTAGTTAGGGAGAAAACGACGTAGCAACCCTTCAATCAGTTTCTCCAGCTCCACATGTTTTGTCCTGAGTTCACCACAACATGCACAGAGAGAAACGCCTCCAACAAAGCCATTAGAATTATTGAATATTAAGTTGAAAAAGCGTATCGTTATGAGTTGATTCTGTAGGCTGTTGAAAAACAGACTGTGAACCCATAGATGGACGGTTTCAACATCCTGTTGGCGTAAAAATCAACAACCGTGTTCATCAACATTTTCCAGACCAAATCACGACACCGATAAGGAACCATCACATAATGGCCCAAAAGTCCGCCGCACCGAAAAAACAGAAATCGTTTGAACAGACCCTCTGGGACACCGCCGACAAACTGCGTGGATCCGTCGAGTCGTCCGAATACAAGCACGTCGTCCTCAGCCTGATCTTCCTCAAGTTCGTCAGCGACAAGTTCGAGGAGCGCAAAAAGGAACTGATCGCCGAGGGGAAAGAGGCGTACCTCGACATGGTCGATTTCTACACCATGAAGAACGTCTTCTACCTGCCCGAACAGTCGCGCTGGTCAACCATCCAGAAGCACGCCAAGCAGGACGATATTGCGGTGAAGATCGATACCGCTCTGCATACGGTGGAGAAGAACAACAAGGCGCTGCGGGGAGCGTTGCCGGATAACTACTTCTCGCGCCTCGGGATCGATGTCAGCAAGCTGGCTGCGTTGATCGACTCGATTAACAACATCGACACCGTCGAGCGACGAGATGATACCGGCGAGGAAGAGGATATCGTCGGGCGGGTCTATGAATACTTCCTCGGCAAGTTCGCCGCGACCGAAGGCAAAGGCGGTGGCGAGTTCTATACCCCCAAGTGCGTGGTCAACCTGATCGCCGAGATGATCGAACCCTACAAAGGAAAAATCTACGACCCCTGCTGCGGGTCGGGCGGCATGTTCGTTCAGTCTGTGAGGTTCGTGGAGAGCCACCAGGGCAACAAGAAGGATGTCTCCATCTACGGCCAGGAGCTGACCGCCACCACCTACAAGCTGGCCAAGATGAACCTCGCCATCCGGGGGATCGCCGGCAACCTCGGCGACGTACCGGCCGATACCTTCTTCAAGGATCAGCACGAAGACCTCAAGGCCGACTTCATCATGGCCAACCCGCCCTTCAACCTGAAGAAATGGCGCGCAGCCGACGAGCTGACCAGTGACCCGCGCTGGGCCGGGTATGAAGTACCGCCGACAGGCAACGCCAACTACGGCTGGATTCTGCATATGATTTCCAAGCTGTCGCAGAACGGCGTGGCCGGGTTCGTTCTGGCCAACGGCTCCATGTCCACCAACACCTCGGCTGAGGGCGCAATCCGCCGGAAGATCATCGAGAACGATCTGGTCGATTGCATGATCGCCCTGCCGGGGCAGCTCTTCTACACCACCCAGATTCCGGTCTGCTTGTGGTTTTTGACCAAGAACAAAAAGGCGCAGGTGGTCGAGGGGCACACCGACAGCAACCACCGCGACCGCAAGAGTGAAACCCTGTTCATCGATGCTCGCAACATGGGCACCATGGTGGATCGCACCCACAAGGAACTAACCGCGGACGACATCGCCGAGATCGCCCGCACCTACCATGCGTGGAGGGGTGAATCGAAAGATGGTGGCTATGAGGACAAACCTGGCTTCTGCAAGGCAGTGACGCTGGCGGAGATCAGGAACAACGACTATGTTCTGACACCGGGGCGTTATGTCGGTGCGGCCGAGATCGAAGATGACGGCATCCCCTTTGAGGAGAAGATGGCCGACCTGACCCAGGCCCTTTATCGGCAGATGGAGGAGTCCGAAAAACTTGATGAAGTGATTCGAAAGAACTTGAAGGTACTTGGATATGGGAGAGTCACTAATGATTGAATACGACAAATTTCAGAAATCACTTAAGCACCTAGAAGTACAATATGAAAATTATTCGACAATAGATAAGAATCTGCCAGAGTTGATACAAGAAGCTGTAGCCGAATCGGTTATTCAACGTTTTGAAACCTGCTACGACTGCATGTGGAAAGTTCTCAAGCGCTATCTGTCGGAAGAACTTGGATTGCCGGAGGTTCCAAATAGTCCAAAACCAATTTTCAAAATAGCAAACGAGAATCAATTGTTTGCATCAACAATTGAGCAATGGCTTAAATATGCTGACTTGCGCATAGCAACCTCACATGACTACAGCGGTGAAAAAGCCCTGGCTGCTTTAGAACTGATGGGCGATTTTATAGACGATGCTTTAGGTCTATATCAAACCATGAGTGGCCAGAGTTGGGAATAATGACAACTTCGAACGTCTCAATCGATTTAACACCGTCTCAACGCAACGAGCTGTTGACGTTATTGAAAATCCATTTGCCAAATACTGAGGTGTGGGCCTACGGCTCTCGGGTCAAGTGGACCTCTCGACCCGACTCCGATCTCGATTTAGTGGCCTTTGTCAGGCCCGACCAAAAATCTGATGTTTCTTTCCTGCGTGAAGCATTTGAAGAAAGCAGTTTGCCCTTTCGAGTGGATTTCTTTGTTTGGGATGAGGTGCCGGAGAAATTCAGGGAAAATATTGAAGCAGAACATGTCGTTTTAGTAGAGAAGTCAGAAAAAGCAGTTAGTGGAGAGTGGCAAGAAGAATATCTCACAGATTTATATGAAATCAGCTCAGGGCTCTCCAAGCCAGCAAAAGACTTCGGGTCCGGCTTCCCGTTTTTAGCATTTAAAGATGTTTTTAATAACTATTTCGTACCGGACAAATTGACTGAGTTGGTCGAATCTAGCACACAGGAACAAAGGAAGTGTTCAGTTAAGCGTGGAGACGTGTTTCTCACAAGAACAAGTGAGACAATGGATGAGTTAGGCATGAGCAGTGTCGCCCTGAAAGACTATCCTCATGCGACCTTCAACGGTTTTACCAAGCGCCTGCGACCTAAAAAAAACAACCAACTGGTTCCAGAATATGTTGGATATTTTCTTCGAAGCCCTAGGTTTAGAAATGAGATGTTGGCATTTTCAACAATGTCTACAAGGGCGAGCCTTAATAATGAAATGATCAATCGCTTGAAGATTTCTTTCCCACCACCCCAGGATCAAAAGGCAATTGCGTGGGCCCTGAAAACCCTCGACGACAAAATCGAACTCAACCGCCAGATGAACGCCACGCTGGAGGCGATGGCGCAGGCGCTGTTCAAGAGCTGGTTTGTCGATTTCGATCCGGTGATTGACAACGCCCTTGCCGCAGGCAACCCCATCCCCGACGAGCTGAAAGTCAGAGCCGAGGTGCGAGCCACCCTTGGCGACCAGCGCAAACCTCTCCCCGAAGCGATTCAAAAGCAGTTCCCGAGCAGCTTTGTCTTAAGTGATGAGATGGGGTGGATTCCTGAGGGGTGGGAGGGCGGTCGCTTGTCAGAAATTGCAGAATTGAGAACACAGTCAGTTCAGCCGAATAAAGAACCTGACAAGCAGTGGTCTCATTTCAGCATCCCGGCATTTGATGAGGGAATGTGGCCGACGCTCGATATGGGCGAAACGATCAAGAGCGGGAAGTACAGTGTCCCGCAATCATGTGTATTGGCTTCAAAACTGAACCCGCAGTTTCCAAGGGTTTGGATGCCAGATGTAGAAGACGAGAAGCACTCAATTTGTTCAACTGAGTTCATGCCTTTCGTACCGCTCGACCCATCGGAGCGTGCATATCTCTACTCGTTTTTCTGCTCTGAAATGATCCAGACGGAAATTGCAAATCGTGTAACTGGTTCAACCGGTAGCCGTCAGAGAGTCAAGCCCAAGGAGATAGCAGAGTTGCCAATCGTGGTTGTTCCACATGGGATTAGGAGGGCATACTCGTCAGTCTCAGGTTCTTTGTTTTCTAAGAGTTTTGTGAACCAGAGAGAGGTGCTCTCGCTAGCAAAGCTCCGCGACACTCTCCTCCCCAAACTCCTCTCAGGCCAACTCCGCATCCCCGATGCCGAGAAACTGGTCGCGGACGCCTTATGATCCGCTTGCACTGCACCAAAAAGCTGCTGGCCAAGCTGCCGCTGTTGGAGGACGGTCGCCTGCGTAGCCGAAAGCCTGCTCTCTCGGTCGTGCGTGATCCCGCAACCAACCCCTTGAGCGACTGGCACGCCAACCTGGTTCTGCTGCAGCGCCGCCAGTGCGTGCTGTTCGTCCACGATACCACCCGTTTCCCGGTCTTTGTCCCGGCGCTGAAGAAGCCCGACTTCGCCGAATTGGACTGGTTCTTTCAGGATGTGTTCTTGAACACCCTGCTCAAGGTCGGAGCCGAAGACAGACATATGAAGGCCGCCGAAAAATGGCTGGCTCCGCTGCTCTGCGATAACGACTGTAACCGCTCGGTGCAAGGCACCCTCAATCAGATGGGTCAGGAACTGCCTTTTTTCGTTGAGGGTCATGAACTCGATATTGCGGAGCTGTCGCCCTACCATACGGGAGCCTGGCTGGCTCATCGGCCAACATCGATAAAGGGGCGCGATTATATCTGGCCGGATGAAGACATGCTGAAGCTGTTGGAGAACCCGCTATGATCGGGCCAGAACCTATCTGTATGCGCTGCAAACACTTAATACCGCCACCGCCAGGGCAGTGGGGTTTTCGCTGTGCTGCGTTTCCAGAGGGTATTCGCGACGAAATTTTTGTAACGGGTGAAATTGATCACACAAAACCCTCTCCAGGAGATCATGGGATTCAGTACGAGCCGAAGGGCTGACTGATATGACTAAAGTAGGGCTGAGATGAAATTTACCGAGGAGAAGCTGGAGCAGGCGATCATCGCCCTGCTGGGAGATCAGGGCTACCCGCACCACAAGGGTGATTCGTTCGATCGTCAGCCGAATGAGGTGCTGATCAAAGCTGACCTGCGGGCTTTCCTCGCACGCCAGTACGCTGGCGACAACATCACCGAGGCCGAGATTGATTCGGTGATCCGGCGGCTGGAGGGGCTGAATCCGCAAGACCTTTACGATTCTAACAAGACCATCCACAAGCTGGTTGCCGACGGCTTCCTGCTTAAGCGCGAAGACCGCAGCCAGAAAGACCTCTACATCCAGCTGATCGATTATGCCGGCCTACCGGAAAGACGGGTTCCCCGTGAAGGGGACGTTGAAACCATTGTTGCCGAAGAGTTGGAAGCTTATGGTGGCGATCAAAATATCTACAAGATCGTCAACCAACTGGAAATCGAGGGGAGCGAAAAACGCATCCCCGATGGCATCCTCTATATCAACGGTCTGCCGCTGGTGGTGTTCGAGTTCAAAAGCGCCATCCGTGAAGAGGCGACCATCCACGATGCCTACGTGCAGCTCACTACCCGCTATGCCCGCGACATCCCGGAGCTGATGAAGTACAACGCCTTGTGCGTGATCTCTGACGGGGTTAACTCGCGTATGGGTTCTCTGTTTGCGCCGTATGATTATTTCTACACCTGGCGCAAGGTGACCGGCAACGAGACCATCGAGCAGGACGGTATCAATGCCCTGCACACCATGATCCAAGGGCTTTTCGATAAGGATCGTTTGCGCGAGGTGATCCGCAACTACATTTACTTCCCCGATGTCTCCAAAGCACAGCTCAAGGTGGTCTGCCGCTACCCCCAGTTTTACGCCGCAGGCAAGCTCTACCAGAATATCAAGGTTCACCGAAAACCGGATGGCGATGGCAAGGGTGGGACCTACTTCGGTGCGACCGGTTGTGGTAAGAGCTTCACCATGCTCTTTTTGACCCGTTTGCTGATGAAGAGTGTCGATTTCGAGAGTCCGACGATTGTGTTGATCACTGACCGCACCGATCTGGATGATCAGCTCTCCGGCCAGTTCACCAACGCCAAGGAGTATATCGGCGACCAGACCGTGATCAGTGTCGAAAGCCGTTCTGACCTGCGCAATTACCTGAAGGGTCGCAACAGCGGCGGCGTCTTTCTGACCACCATCCACAAGTTCACCGAAGATACCCAGCTTCTTTCCGAGCGGGACAACATCATCTGTATCTCCGACGAGGCGCACCGCAGTCAGGTCAACCTCGACCAGAAGGTGCGTATCACGGAAAAAGGAGTCCAACGTACCTACGGCTTCGCCAAGTACCTGCACGACTCGCTGCCCAATGCGACCTATGTCGGCTTTACCGGCACCCCTATCGATGCCACTCTCGATGTCTTTGGCGATGTGGTGGACAGCTACACCATGACCGAATCGGTGAAGGACGAGATTACCGTGCGGATCGTCTACGAGGGACGGGCCGCCAAGGTCGTTCTCGACAACAAGAAACTGGATGAGATCGAAGCGTACTACGACCAGTGCGCCGAGGACGGTGCCAGCGACTACCAGATCGAGGAGAGCAAAAAGGCATCGACCAACATGACCGCCATCCTTGGTGATCCAGATCGGATTAAGGCGCTGGCGACGGATTTCGTTGATCACTACGAGAAACGCGTTGAGGAAGGAGCGACGATCAAAGGCAAGGCGATGTTCGTCTCCAGCAAGCGGGAGGTCGCCTACGCCCTGTGGAAAGAAATCATCGCCCTGCGCCCACAATGGAATGAGGTGCTGGCTTGCGAGAAAGACGCGAGCCTGACCAAGCAGGAGAAAAAAGAGGTCAAGCCGATGGAGCGGGTCAAGATGGTGATGACCCGTGGTAAGGATGACGAGAAAGCGCTGTACGACCTGCTCGGTACTAAGGATTACCGCAAGGAGCTGGACCGCCAGTTTAAGAGCGAGAAGTCGAACTTCAAGATCGCTATTGTCGTTGATATGTGGCTGACCGGCTTTGACGTGCCCTTCCTCGATACGATCTACATCGACAAACCGATCCAGCGTCACAACTTGATCCAGACCATCTCACGTGTTAACCGCAAGTACGAGGGAAAAAACAAAGGGCTGGTTGTCGATTACATCGGTATCAAGAAGCAGATGAATATGGCGTTGGCCCACTACAACAAGGCCGATCAGCAGAATATCGAGGAGATTGAGCAATCGATTATCGTGGTGCGTGACCACCTCGACCTGCTGAACAAGATGTTTCACTCCTTCGATACCACCCTCTACCATGGCGGAAGCCCTGTCGAGCAGCTCAACTGCCTGAACAACGCTGCCGAGTTCGCCCAGCTGACCGACAAGATCGAAAAGCATTTCATGCAACGGGTCAAGCGCCTGAAGGCCGCTTACGACATTTGCTGCGGATCAGATGAACTGCAACAGCAGGAACGGGATCAGATCCACTTCTACCTTGCCGTGCGGTCGATCATCGTCAAGCTAACCAGAGGAAGTGCCCCCGACACCGCCCAGATGAATGCCAAGGTGCGGGAGATGATCACCGAAGCACTCAAAGCTGACGGCGTGGAAGAGATCTTCAAGCTGGGAGATGACAAAGCCGGGACAATGGACATCTTTGACGCTGACTATCTGGCCAAGATCGAAAAGATCAAGCTGCCCAACACCAAGGTCAAACTCCTGCAGCAGTTGCTTGCCAAGGCGATTGACGACTTCAAGAAGATCAACAAGGCCAAAGGAACCGATTTCACCAAAAAGTTCAAAGCCCTGGTCGATGCCTACAACGAGCGGAAAGAGGACGACGTACTGGTCAGCAACGTGCTGGAAGACTTTTCCAATGAGATCGTTGACCTGATCCGTGCCCTGCATAAAGAGATGGCATCAGGCTCAGATATGGGCATCGACATTGAGGAGAAAGCCTTCTACGACATTTTACTCGGGCTGGCCGTCAAATATGACTTCTCCTACCCCGAGGACAAGCTGCTGAAGCTGGCTAAGGCGGTAAAGGGCATCGTGAATGACAAGGCGAAATACACCGACTGGAACCAGCGCGATGACATCAAGGCCGAGCTGAAGGTGGAGCTGATTCTGGTACTGGCTGAGCATGGTTATCCGCCGGTGGATCGTGACGAGGTGTACAAGGAGATCTTTGAGCAGGCGGAGAATTTTAAGAAGTATCAATTGAATTGATCCGCCCATGTTCTGTCAACACTGAAATTTCGGGTCAAGCTTCGTCTCACACCATTCCCCCAGAGGGACACAACCTTGATGTCGATTGCTTGCGCGATCTTGCCCCTTGAAATCAAAAAGAAGGCCACCTGTTTGCACAGATGGCCTTCGGCTGTCGACGTACGTGGCGTCGGTTGTCAGGAGGTTTCAACAAGGGGGGCGAAAGTCTCCTACCGATACGCCGACAGATGGCGTGGCGGTTCGTCAACCGCCGATATTGGACATGGCAAAAGCGGTGTGATCGCACTGATCGACACTGACGTTATGCATATCCGGTTTGAGTGTCACCACGGTGCGTAATGCCCCCTGCAGGGCCAGTTGATCGTCACTGTCGAGGATCGGCTTGAGATCCACCCCTTTTTCCGAAAACAGGCAGCTACGCGCCTGGCCGGTTGAGGTGACGCGAATGCGGTTGCAGCTCTTACAGAAATGACCGGTGATCGGCGTAATGACGCCGATGGTCCCCTTGGCTCCGGGAATACGGTATTCACAGGCCGGACCGGCCAGTTCATGACGATCCACGGCATTAAGACGATAGCGCTCGCCCAGTCGCTCAAGCACCTCATGGCCGGACAGTGATAGCTTCTGCCAGCCCGGTTCTTTGAGGGCGGGCATGTATTCGATGAAGCGTACCGCCAGCGGCTTGTCGCGGGTCAGCTCGGCAAAACGCTCGATTTCATGATCATTGACACCGCGCATCACCACCATGTTGAGCTTGACCGGCAAACCGACACGCTCGGCAGCCGCCAGACCGGCAAGAACTTTCACCAGGTTGGCACCACGGGTGACTTCGGCAAAGGTGTTGGCATTGAGGGAATCGAGACTGACATTGAGGTGTTTGACACCGGCCTGCTTGAGATCATAGGCCATCTCGTTGAGCATCAGGCCATTGGTGGTCAGCACCAGTTGTTTGAGGCCGTCAATGCGCGACAGGTGCTCAAGAAAAGGGACAACCCCCTTACGGACCAGCGGTTCTCCGCCGGTGACGCGAATCTTTTCAATGCCGGTAGCAACAGCAGCTTTAGAGATGCGATAGAGTTCTTCATAGCTGAGCACATCGTCATGGGTGACTTTTTCTACACCGTGCGCCGGCATGCAATAGCGACAACGCATGTTGCAGCGGTCGGTGATGGAAAGTCGCAGGTAATTGATTTTTCGCCCGTAGCGGTCGATCAGTTTCATAGCCCCCCCTCCTTGTTCGGGTCAGGCGTGGTCTGCTTCCGGCCCAAATTTTTTGAACACCTCAGCCACTCGGCTGATCGGAAGCTCCCCTCGCATGGCATGTTCCTGCACCGCGGCCACGTCAGGTGCAATATACACGCAGTAAAACTTGTCTTCGGTGACGTAGCTTTCCACCCAGGTCACCTGATGATCCATGGCATCGACAATTTCGCACGCGCGATGGGCGATGCCTTCGAGTTGTTCGGCTGACAGCCAGCCAGCACCTTCGAGATCTCGTTCAACAACAAATGTTGGCATATTATCCTCCATTATTTTGTTAGAAAGAGAGCCACCCGGAGGCCAGCATCGTTGCGGTTTTACCCTTATTTTGCTAAGGGTTATCACTTGTTTACAGGGGTGTTTCGGTACACTCCATATCCAATAGATCAATGGTAAACAGGCGATGGCGCAGGGGTTCCCCATGGTTGAGTAAAATCTTGATCACCTCGGCCACTTGCACAGAGGCAATCAGGCTCGGGGTGAAGGAGGGATTGCCTAACGATCCCTCAATCCCTTTCGGACGCTGCTTCTCTGCGTAAAGGGTCTGTAAACTTTTGTCGCCGGGCATCTGCGAGGTCACATGGCCATACCAACCGGCAATGGCGCCATGAACCAGGGGCAGCTCCAGGATTTCACATACTTCGGACAGTTCCAGACGGGTATCGATATTGTCGAGCCCGTCTACCACAACCTGGGCACCAGCCAGCAGTCCGCACCCGTTTGTACGGGACAGTGCCTTGACAACCGGGGTGACAGTCACGGCCGGGTTGACCTCCGCCACGCGGCGTGCTGCTACGACAACTTTGTCATGACCGAGGTCTGTCGGGGTGGACAGGACCTGGCGATTGAGGTTGTGTTCTTCAAAAAAGTCGGGATCAACCACGGTCAGGTGGCCGACGCCGATGCGGGCCAGCTCTTCGATGATGTAGCCACCCAGGCCGCCGCAACCAACCACCGCGACATGGCTACTGAACAGTGCCAACTGATCGCGGCAATTGAGCATCTTGCGGTTGCGCTGATAGCGCGCCGGCAGAATGCCGCGTTCCAATGCCACGGCTTCGATGTATGCAACGCTGACACCGTATTGGCGGGCGATGGTCAGCTGATCGCTCCAACTGATCATGCCGTCACTCACACAGCATTCTACACTGGCGCGAACTTCCGACATGTTAACCGCCTCCAACCAGGGGAAAGATGGAGACAATATCGCCGTCCTTAAGTTCGTGATCGAGATCGGCATGTCGGCTGTTGACCATCAGCACGCCCAGTTCCTCCTCAGTGATGTACAGTTCCTGCAGCACCAGGCGACACGGCGTGTTATTGGGATAATTGCGCTGGGCTTCTTTAAACCGCCCGACGCGAAAATTGGCAAACAGCTTAACTGTGATATTCATCATTCCTGCACCCGTAAAACCGTTTTGCTTCAGAAAAAATCCGGGTGCGACCGGACAACACAGGGGTTGGTCGCACCCGGCAAGGAGAGTCCACGACTCTATAGGTTGTTTAAAAGTTCCAGAATTCGTCGATCTCTTCGTCGCTGAAGTCCCAGATCGCGTTGTGCGGCGGAACCGGATCGGTCTTGAAGAACTCGGGCAGACGATCGTCCTTGTTGGTCATGCCGGCATCGAGGTTGAACTGATGCTCCAGCTTGAGGACTTTCTTACCCAGCTCGGTGACGTCATCGCCGGTCAGCTCACAGCCGAAGCGGGCGTTGATCATGTCGATCAGTGCCGGCAGACACTCGGGGATATCCAGCGCCGGGAAGGCGACAAAGATACACATACCGGTGGAGTCGATGGCAGCGGTGGCAATCTGCAGATTGCGCGACAGCTCGACCTGTCCGTCTTTGCTCAGCGGATCAACAAAGCCGCCGACATTGAGAATGTTGGTCGCAATGGTGTAACCGGAGGTGTGATCAGCGCCCATGGTGCTGGTGGCGTAGGTGATGCCGATCCCCTTAACACTGCGCGGATCGTATGCCGGGATGCCCTGGTTTTTAACCACGGGAACACGGGTCACGCCGTAGGTGCGACCGACATTGCCGGCACCACCACCGAGGATACGACCCAGAGGGGTTCCTTTGCCGATCTCTTCGCGCAGCATGCGCAGAATCCCTTTGCCGTCACCGAACGGCAGGATGCCCGCTTCCATGGCCACACCGAACATAACGACGGTTTCGATGGAATCAACACCGATGTCATCCATGATGTTGTCGGCTTCAGCGATCTCGTCGAGGTTTTCGACACAGCAGTTGGCACCCATGCCCCAGATGGTCTCGTACTCGAAACCGGAGGTCAGGTAGTTGCCGTCCTTGTCGTTGTACACCTGGGAGCACTGGATGATGCAGCCCTTATGGCAACCGTGCTTGGGGCTGCCGCCACGCTCAACAATGGTGTCGTGCATGGTCTCGCCACTGATGTTATCGTGGGCGTCAAACTGGCCGTAGGTGAAGTTGCGGGTCGGCAGACCACCGGCTTCGTTGAGGATGTTGACCAGAACGTTGGTGCCGTAGGTGGGCAGACCTTCGCCGCTGACCGGGTGATCCAGCATCGCCTTGGCAAACACGCGGGCGGCTTTTTTGAAGGTGTCGGGGTCGGCGATGGGCACGGCACCGGCACCGTCGGAATCAACGGTCATGTACTTGATTTTTTTAGAACCCATCACGGCACCCATGCCGCCACGACCGTGGCTGCGGATTTTACCGTCAGGATCTTTAACAGAAATATTGGCGGACGCCATTTTCAGCTCGCCGGGCAGGCCGATGGTCATGACGCCGATCTTTTTATCATATTTTTCCACCATGGCATCGATGACGGCAAAGTTGCCGCTGCCGAGCAGCTCGGATTCTTCGGCGATGGTGACGCCGTCTTTGGTGATGTGCAGGCTGTAAAACTTATCATCTTTGGGCATGCCCTCGATGATCATCGCCTTGATGCCCATGCGGGCAAATTGCTGGGCGGTGGTGCCACCGGCATTACTCTCTTTAATACCGCCGGTCAGCGGACTTTTAGCGCCGCAGGACATACGACCGGATTGGGCCGCAGCGGTACCACTTAGCAGGCCAGGGGCAAAAACGAGTTTGTTTTTTTCTCCCAGAGGATGGCATTCAGGATCAACCTCGGTGGCAACGATGGTTGAGGTCAGGGCACGACCACCGAGTCCGGCCCATTCAGCCGGGACGTCTTCAACGGTGGTGGTCAGGTCGGTCATGTTAATGCGGAAAATCTTATCCATGTGTGTCAGGCTCCTTTGCAGTGTCTTAACGTTAAGCGCATGGTAAGAATCTCCTTTCCAAGACTGGGAGGCCACACCGTTTCCAATGCAACCCGCTGGCCTGTCCCCTTAAAGGCAACCTCCGTAGGGGGGCAGGCTCGGAGATCTTTGGTTGTGCTTTTGAGTGAAAATAGGGAGAGGCCGGAGCCTCTCCCGTGCTGGTCGTTTCTGACAGTGTCCGTCAGATCAGCCCTTGAGGGCCGAGTGTTACATTGCTGCTTTGTAGATGTCGATCACTTGCTCCAACTTGGCCTTGCGGGGGTTGGTCAGCATGCAGGCATCTTTCTGAGCGTTCTCTGCCATGATCTTCAGATCTTCTTCTTTAACACCCAGCTCGGTCAGACCGGCAGGGATACCAACGTCTGCAGACAGACGACGGATGGCAGCGATGGCAACTTCAGCGGCTTCAACGTCAGACAGGCCGTCGATGTTCTCGCCCATGGCAACAGCGATGTCAGCGAAACGCTTCACGTTGGCGATGGCGTTGAATTCGCACACAACCGGCAGCAGGACAGCGTTGCAGACACCGTGAGGCAGGTTGTAGAAACCACCCAGTTGGTGAGCCATGGCGTGAACGTAACCCAGGCTGGCGTTGTTGAATGCCATACCGGCCAGGTACTCAGCGTAAGCCATCTTGTCGCGGGCTTCCATGTTCTCGCCGTTGGCAACAGCTTGACGCAGGTACTCAGCGACCAGCTCAATCGCTTTGATCGCGCAAGCGTCAGTAATCGGAGTAGCGATGGTGGAAACGTAAGCCTCAACAGCGTGAGTCAGTGCGTCCATACCGGTCGCAGCAGTCAGAGGAGCCGGCTTGCCAACCATCAGAACAGGATCATTGATGGCGATATTCGGCGTGCAGCGCCAGTCAACAATGGCCATTTTAACGTGGGTGTCCGTGTTGGTGATGATGCAGAAACGGGTCATTTCAGACGCGGTACCTGCCGTGGTGTTGATGGCCAGGAACGGAGGCATGGATTTGGTGGACTGGTTCACACCTTCGAAGTCACGAATCTGGCCGCCGTTGCCAACAACCAGGCCAACACCTTTACCGCAGTCGTGGGAGCTACCACCACCCAGGGTGATGATGCCGTCACACTTGTTGTCTTCGTAGACTTTAACGCCATCGGCAACGTTCTTATCCGTCGGGTTAGGCTCAGCGCCGTCAAAGATAACAGCTTCCAGACCGGCAGCTTCAACATAACCTTTGATGGTGTCGGCAACGCCCATGGCAGCCAGGCCTGCGTCAGTAACGATGAGCAGCTTGGTAGCGCCCAGTGCTTTTGCTTGATCGCCGGCTTCCTTGGCACAACCTACCCCCATCAAAGATACTGTCGGGATGAAGAAACCGTAAGTTTGATCTGCTAATGCCATTAGTTCTCTCCTTTGTTGCTGTTGTGAATGAGATATAACGTCCGCATGACAGTCTCTCAAATCCGCCCGGCTCCTCCATCGATAGTGATGTGAAATAGATCCGGTAGAATCCCTGCACCAGAACACCTGATTCAGGTACGGACAACGCTACCTCCCCATAGAGCAACTTGGGTGCCACTTTTAAATATTTTCCTAAAAAGCTTCGTAATTCAAAAGAGTTACATAGTGGAACACTGCTTTGCCGTCTACAGAATCATCAAACCACGACTTGTCGTCAACGCGACGATTTGATCCAGTTTGGAACACAATGCAACAGCTCGCCACACACGGATTATCAGAATGGAACAGTGAACACCCCCCTCTTCACGCAATCCCCCCCGCCTTGTTGGCCCGACGCGACCGCACCAACCGTTATTAATTGGCACAGAACCAGCTCTAGTTCGTGACAATGCGTTCCACTTTGTTACACTTTTAGTGCATTTGTGCTGCCGCAGAAAATAGCAATTCGCGTCCCTGGTACAGATTGGAACAGTTGGCTTTGACAGGGATAATAACCTGTAAAACAAGGAGGTTACATAAGAAGCACCCCTGCAAAAACATTTCGCCGCTCCGCTCGCATAGACTTTTTAATGGCTCGCCCGCAACGATTGTGCACGAGACTTGCACGTATACAGGCTGCCATAAAAAAGAGCTGTCGGATGCCCGAGGCACCGACACGATAATCGTTACAACTCCGAGTCTGTTCACCTACCGGCACATCCCAAGGTGGCAGGCCTATGGGTTCTTCGGGAAACTGGCGAGCCTCCCACGCTTGGAAAGGAGCTGACGGTCAATGATCATCAAGGTGATTGGTGCCGTTTTTTTGTCTTTCCCGGCAATGGAGGGTCATTTTATTTTACCCCCTTTGTTTGAAGGAAAAATCGTTATGAAACAACTGCGAATGGTACTCTTTTCACTGATGATCGTCGTGCTGCTGGCTGGAGTCGCTCTGGCTCAGGAGCACCTGAAGCTGGCCACAACCACATCGACGGAAAACTCCGGACTGCTCAGTGCCCTGCTGCCGACCTTTGAAGCGCAGAACCACTGTAAGGTCGATGTGATTGCCGTGGGGACCGGCAAGGCGATTAAGCTGGGCATGGCCGGTGATGTGGATGTGATTCTGGTCCACGCTCGGGCCAAGGAAGATGCCTTTGTCGATGGCGGCTACGGCGTTGATCGTCAGGATGTGATGTACAATGACTTTGTCGTCGTCGGTCCGACAACGGATCCGGCGGGCATTAAAGGCACCAGTGATGTGGCTGCGGCTCTGGCGAAAATTGCCCACAGCAAAGCAACCTTTGTTTCACGTGGTGATGAGTCCGGCACCCACTTCAAAGAGCTTTCATTGTGGAAAGCCGCCGACCTGAAACCGGCCGGTGACTGGTATCTAGAAGCGGGACGCGGCATGGGTGAAGTTCTGACCATGGCCGATGAGCGCCAGGGCTATGCTCTGACCGACCGCGGTACCTACATTGCCTATCAGGATAAAATCTCCCTGAAGGTTGTGGTGGAAGGCGACAAGCGGTTGTTCAACCCGTACGGGGTCATTCCGGTGAACCCGGCCAAGCATCCGCATGTCAAATTTAAACTGGCCACGGCGTTTGCCAATTTTCTCACCGGGGAAACCGGTCAGCACATGATTGACGCTTACCGGAAAAACAACCAGCAATTGTTCTTCACCTACGAGAAATAAGGATCGCCGGTGAGCTTTATTGTTGAATCATTGCGCACAGCGTTTGCGTTGATTCTGTCATTCGACGGGGAGGTGTTCAATACGGTGAACACCTCCCTGACGATCTCGAGTGTGGCCATTGTTATCGCCACACTGGTCAGTGTGCCCATCGGCATTGTCATTGCCCTCAACCAGTTCACCGGCAAAACCATTTGCCTGACGCTGCTGAACACGTTGATGGCCTTGCCGACGGTGGTGGTTGGCCTGGTGGTGTACGGCTTTCTCAGTCGCCAGGGACCTCTGGGGCAGTTCGGTTTGCTGTTTACTCCGGGCGCCATGATTATCGGTCAGACGATTCTGGCCACGCCCATCGTCACCAATTACACCCTGGCGGCGGTGGTCGGATCGGATCCACGCATTCTGCCGACCGCTCAGACTCTGGGAGCCGGCCCTCTGACCAGTGTGCTGGTTTTGGTCAAGGAGATCCGCTTCGGCATTATGGCCGCTCTGATTGCCGGCTTTGGCCGCATTATCGCCGAAGTGGGCGTGGCCATGATGCTCGGCGGCAACATTCGCGGCTATACCCGCACCATGACCACGGCGATTGCTCTGGAGACCAGCAAAGGGGAATTCGCCTTTGGTCTGGCCTTGGGCATCATTTTGTTGTCCGTGGCCCTGGCAATTAATATTTTTCTCAATTTTCTGCAACAGAGGTCCCGATGAGTGAACTGTACCGTCTTGAACAGATCCGCTACCGCTATGCCAATGAGCAGCGCTGCGCCCTGGACATCGCGTCTTTGTCATTCGCAACCGGACACCTCTACGCACTGCATGGCGCCAACGGCTCCGGCAAGAGTACCTTGCTCAACTGCCTGGCGCTGCTGGTTACCCCGCAAAGCGGGTCACTCTATTTCAGGCAACGCCGTGTCCAGCGGGGCTGGTTCTCCCTGCCACGGTTACGCCGTCAGATCACGTTGGTCCATCAGACGCCTTATCTGTTTGACGGCACGGTCAGTGACAATTTGCGCATGGCCCTGCGCCTTGGCGGCATCTGCTCCAATCAGGCACAGCAGGCGGTTAATGACGCACTGGCCAGTGTCGGTTTGGCAGATTTTCACCACCGCAACGCACGTGAACTCTCGGGCGGAGAACAAAAAAGGGTCGCCATTGCCCGTGCTCTGGCGCTACGTCCCAAAGTTCTGCTCCTTGATGAACCAACAGCCAATATGGACAAATACAGTGTCGAGCGTCTCGAACAACTGATCTCCACCCTGCCCGATCAGGGTATCACCGTGATTATCGCCAGTCATGACCAGGCTCAGGCCCAGCGTCTTGGCAGCCAGGTGATTGAGTTGCAAGGGGGTCAGGTGGTGGCGTCGGACGACATGATGATAAAGGAAAAATCCTATGCTTAGTTTCCAACAGGCCCGCCAAACGATTCTCGACCATGTCACACCCCTCGGTGTTGAACGGGTCGGCCTTCTTGATGCCGTCGAACGTATTGTTGCCGAAGATATCATTGCACCGTGGAGTCTGCCGGTGTGGGACAACTCGGCCATGGATGGCTTTGCCGTCCGCCATGACGATTGTTCAAATGACGGCACTCTGACCATCAGCGGCTACATTCCCGCCGGTGGTTATAGCAATGACCCGGTACAACCCGGTACAGCCGTGCGCATCATGACCGGCGCGCCGATTCCACCGGGTGCCGACACCGTCGTGCCGTTTGAGGAAACCAGTGAAGAGGGTGATCAATTGACCATTCGCGGTTCCGTCACCGTCGGAGACCATATCCGCGTTAAAGGCGAGGATATCACCGACGGCGAGAACATTCTTACTGCCGGTTCTCTGCTGCGCCCTGCGGAGATCGGGCTGCTGGCAACATTTAATAAAGTGATCGTCCCGGTTTACCGGCGGCCGCGTGTTGCCATTCTCGCGACCGGCGATGAGCTGATCGAACCCGGCTCACCGCCCAACAACCATCAGATTGTCAATTGCAACAGTTTTGCCGTGGCCGCAGCGCTGAAAGAGATTGGATGTGAACCGATCTTGCTCGGCATCGCCCGCGACAACCGCGAAAGCCACCTGCAGAAGATCAAGGAAGGGCTCAAAGCGGACGCCCTGATCACGTCTGCCGGTGTCTCGGCCGGTGACCGCGATCTGGTGCGTGACATCCTTGAAGAACTCGGCGTCAAATCCGTGTTTTGGAAGATCGACATCAAGCCGGGCCGCCCTACCGCTTTTGCCATGCATGGCAACAAGCCGGTGTTCTCCCTGCCCGGCAACCCGGTGTCGACGATGATCACGTTTGAAGAGTTCGTCAAACCGGCATTGTTGAAGATGATGGGCCACCGCCGGGTCTTTCATCCAACGGTACGTGCCATACTCAAAGATGACGTGAAAAAGAAATCGGGACGCACCCAGTTTATGCGTGTGTTTGTCACCATGAATAACGGCCAGTATCTTGCCAGCACTTCAGGCGATCAGAATACCGGTATTCTCAAGACCATGATTCGCGCCAATGGCCTGGCAATCCTTCCGGCAGCGCCCGACCACATCGGCTCCGGGACTCAGGTAGACGTGCAAATGATCGGCGGAGACTATGTTTAGCAGGTTGTTGAAAAGGTCCCATCCGGGGCCTTTTCAACGACGCACGCCGAAAATGCGATTTCCGTCTTGGTTACAAAATTAATCACGTGAAGAGCTGTTCTTGATTTCGGTCGCCCGTCCTTAGGCGCCATAGGCTGTTTTTCAACAGCCTGTTAGAAGTGGAGTGTACAATGAATATCAGTAAGTTTGTCATGCCGGAGGTGATCTTCGGCCGCGGCAGCCTCAGCCAGATCGGCGACAGTGCCCTGCGCATCGGCGCCTCAAAAGTGTTTGTCGTCAGCGACGAAGATGTGATCAATGCCGGTTGGGTCGATAAAGCAAAACACTACCTCCATGCCAGCGGCCTGGAAACCGTCACCTATGCGGCTCTGACCACGAATCCCAAAGATTACGAAGTGGATGAGGGCCTGCTGCGCTACCTCGAATCCGGCTGCGACGCCATTGTCGTGGTCGGCGGCGGCAGCCCGACAGATGTTGCCAAGGCGATTGCCATCCTCGCCACCAACGGCGGCGTACTGCGCGACTATGAAGGGATCAACAAGGTCACCCGGCCGCTGCCGCCGATGGTGATCGCTCCGAGTACCGCCGGGGCCGGTTCCGAAGTCACCCAGTTTGCCATCATCGTCGACTCAAAACGGCATCTGAAAATGTCGATCATCTCCAAATCGCTGGTGCCGGATATCGCCATTGTCGATCCGGAACTGCTCAGCACCAAAGACTCTGCCCTGGCTGCCGCCACCGGCATTGATGCCTTTACCCACGGTATTGAAACCTATGTGTCGCTGGCGGCAACACCGATGACCGAGATCCATTCTCTCAAATGCATTGAACTGGCATCGAAATATCTGCGCAAAGCGTTCAATGATCGCAGTGATATGGATGCCAACACCAATATGTCGATGGCCAGCCTCACCGGTGGTCTGGCACTGTCCAATGCCATTCTCGGCGCCACCCACGCCATGACCCATCAAGTCGACGGACTGCTCGACAAACATCATGGCGAGTCCAATGCCGCAATTCTGCCTCATGTCATGGAATTCAACCTGCCGGCCTGTCCGGAAAAATTCCGCGACATCGCCATCGCTATGGGTGTGAAGGTCCGCGGCATGAGCGTGGATGATGCCGCCCGACAATCCATTGTCGGCGTGAACAACCTGCTGTCCGATATCGGGCTTCATCAGGGCTTGGGCGAAATCGGTTTGCCGCTTGATGCCATTGACCGTTTGAGTCACAACGCGCTCAACGATGCCTGTCTGGTCACCAACCCGCGGCCGGCCAGTTACGAGCAGATCGCGGAAATTTTCCACAAGGCCATGTAGCAATCAGCACGGCTGAGGAGGAATCATGGGCAACAAGGAACACCTGTTACAACAACTGACCGGCGTGGACTCTTCCAAGCTCAATTATTATGTTGAGCTGAAAAAGAAAAACGAGGAGATTCTCAAGCAAAACACTTTGCTTGAAATCCTCCATCAGTTGACCCGTGACATCAATATCCATATGACGATTGAGGATATTCTTGATCGTACATTCCTTAAGCTGCCCCAGGCCATCCCCTGCGACTTCCTGAGCGTCGCCACCCTGTCCATGGAACGCCTCAGCCTCAAAGCGGCTGTACCCAGCGACTTCTGCACCATGGATGAACTGCCCAAGGATTCTTACAGTTGGCAGGTGATCCGCAGCAAAAAGGCCACCAGTTTTGATCCGGCCACCAGTTATCTGGCTCAAGTGCACCAGAAAGATATCTACCCCATTGAGCTGAAATCGCTGGCGATTGCACCGATGTTTGTCCGTTCCGAGGTAATCGGCGTGTTGTTGGTCGCCAGCTTTAACAAAGATGCTTATCAGGAACCTGAGCTGTCAGCCATACAGCATCTGGCCGATCATTTGTCGATCAGTATTCAGAATTCACGGCTCTACACCCAGGTTTCCCGCGCCAAACAAGAGTGGGAGCAGACCTTCCGCGCCGTGACCGACCCCATTGTGCTGGTCGATCTCGATTACAACGTAATCCTCCACAACGGCCATCTGCCGGAGCAGATGCGCAAGACTTGGGAACAGAGCAGCAGCAATAAATGCTACGCCTGTCTACACGGCCTCGACGCCCCCTGTGCGGACTGCCCGATGGAGGATATGCAGAAAACACTGCAGCCACAGCATATCCGTATCCACGACGAATCGGGCCTGACTTTGGACCGTTCCCACTATCCGGTACTTACGGACAAGGGACAGATGGTGGCCATGACCATCATCCTCAAGGACGTGACGCAGAAGGTCAAAATGGAAGCCCAGCTGGTGCAATCGGCCAAGCTGGCCGCCATCGGCGAGATGGCCGCCGGTGTCGCCCATGAGCTGAACAGTCCGATGACCGTCATTATCGGCACGGCACAACTGCTGGCGCGTGAACTGGCGGAACAAAATGTCTCTGAAGAAATTGACGACATCATTAACTGCGGTCTGCGCTGTAAGCGCATTATCCAGAATTTGCTGACATTCTCACGCCAGGATCAGATTGCCGTCAGTTCCACGGATCTCAACAGTGAGGTGGAACGGGTCCTGAGCCTGATTCAATACCAGATTAACCGCAACCAGATCCGCATTATTGCCGACCTCGATCCGAAACTGCCGAGCATGACGGCCAATGGTCCGCAGATTCAGCAGGTGCTGACCAACCTGCTGGTCAATGCCCGTGATGCTCTTGACAGCCTGAACGATGAAGAAAAAGTGATTCATGTCCGCACCCATGTGCGGGAAAAAGACGGTAAGCGCTGGGCGATTATCAGTGTCGAGGATAACGGCTGCGGCATTGAAAAGAAGGATCTGCAGAAGATTTTCACACCGTTTTTCACCAGTAAGGACGCCACCAAAGGCACCGGGCTGGGTTTGTCGGTGAGCCTGGGCATTGCTCAGGGACATAACGGCACCATTGAAGTGCAAAGCACACCGGGACAAGGCAGTGTTTTTTCGCTGGTCTTGCCGGAAACCGAAGAATAATTGAGCCGTTCACGCGCATCCAACGGCAGCTGACAACACGCTGCCAGGAATTGTTTGCAAACCGGGAGAGCACCATTGGCCACAATCAATATACTGATTATCGATGACGAAACGGATGTCTGTAATTTTTTCCGTCGCCTGCTCAAATACAAAGGCTATGAGGTCACCACGGCGACCAATGAACCTCAGGCGACCCAGGCTCTGGAGGACAACAATTTCCAGGTCGCACTGGTCGATCTCAAACTGCCGGACACCGACGGCTTGACTCTGCTGTCACTGATCAAGAGCCGTCAGCCGGACTGTGAAGTGATCATCATGACCGGTTACAGCACCATCAAAACAGCGGTCAGTGCCATGCAGCAAGGTGCCTACGAGTATGTGGAGAAACCTTTTGAAGAGATCAGCGAAATTGAAGAGTTGGTTGACCGGGCCGTTGCCTACGGCACCAGCCGACAGCAGGGCAATCAATCCGAAGAGGAATGGGCGGATGTTGCCGACTCAGTGGGGTTCAAAGTGGGCAACTCCCTGGCCATGCGCCGCACCGTATCGCTGGCCTATAAGATTGCCAAGAAAAACATCAATGTGTTGATTCAGGGCAAAACCGGTACCGGTAAAGAGGTGATGGCACGCTTTATTCATGCTGCGTCCAACCGGGCGGATCAGTCGTTTATTGCCGTCAACTGTGGTGCCCTGCCGGAAAACCTGCTCGACAGTGAGCTGTTCGGCCATGAAAAAGGCGCGTTTACCGGTGGTCATCGCACCCGGCGCGGTATTTTTGAGCTGGCCAATCACGGCACCCTGCTCCTCGATGAGATTGGTGATGCCAGCCCGTTGATCCAGGTCAAACTGCTGCGGGTGCTGGAAACTGGCGAGTTCATGCGGGTCGGTGGCGAAACACCGATCAAGACCAATGTGCGGGTTATCGCCGCAACCAATGTCGATCTGGAGCGCGCCATTGATGAAAAAACCTTTCGCGAAGATCTCTACTATCGGCTCAATGTGGTCAAGGTGGAGATCCCCTCGTTGGAAGAGCGCCGTGAAGACATCAGCCAGTTGGCCGAATTTTTTGTCAAGCAGCTCAACCCTAATCTGACACTGGCTCCGGCGACCCTTGAACGACTCAACGGTTATAGTTGGCCGGGTAATATCCGCGAACTGGCCAACTGTATGCGCCGTGCCATTGTGCTGTGCAACGACGACGTCATCCAGCCCAGCCACCTCGGCGAACGGCTCGGCTGTCGCAACGAAGAGAGCGGTCTGCCCACCGGCCTCGACAATGTCCCGCAATCACCTGAAAATCCGCCACAATCGTTGGAAAACTTTTGGGAAAAATACGGCAATGAAGAAGCGCTTGAAGCGATGAGCCCCGGGGAGCTGCACCAGATGTGGCACTCGTTACGCGGTCTGGAAAAAACCCTCACCTCCATCATGGCGCGTAAAAACATGCTGCCGCCGAGTCATCAGGGGCTCAAGGACAGTGAGAAAGAAACCATTCAGGAAGCGCTGGAACAGCACCGCTGGAACATTACCGAAACCGCCAAAAGTCTCGGCATTGCCCGCAACACGCTGCACCGGAAAATCAAAAAATATAATCTGCGTTTTAAGGAGTCTTGATCCGTATCACAGGGTTTCCTGTGACACGGATCTATCAATCGAAACGACCATGACACCCGTAATCCCGACAACTGCCGAGCCTTTGCCGGTACCGGCCCTGCGTCCGCTACCCAGCAAACTGTTTGTTGAAACCACTACGTTTTGCAACCTGTCCTGCCCGATGTGCGTCAAACACGCCGAAGGCAGTACCATTGAGGAGGGACACCTCACCCAGGCCACCTTCGACGCCCTGAAACCGGCATTTTCCCATTTAGAGGCCCTGTTTCTCAACGGCATCGGCGAACCGCTGATCCACCCGCAACTGGCATCGTTTATCGCCCAGGCCCGCGCTGAGATGGCGACTGAGGCCTGGATCGGCTTTCACAATCCAACGGCCTGCTGTTCACCCCGGACAATGCCCGAGAAATTCTCGACGCCGGTGCGAACCGTATCTGCTTATCCATCGATTCTCTGAGCCCGGCACTGTTCAAAAAAATACGCCAGGGCGGCCAGGTGGGTGCGGTTCAGAAAGCCTTCGCCACGCTTAATGACGCTCGCCGTCAGACCAGCACGCTAAACGTCAAACTCGGCATGGAACTGGTGGTGGTACAGGAAAATGTCCATGAGCTGCCGGAGCTGATTCGCTGGGCCTCTGATCAGGGTGTGGATTTTGCTCTGGTCACCCAGATGCTGCCTTATGATCCGCGCTACTGCGACAATGTTGCCTATGACATCAATACCGATGCGGCAATCGCTATTTTTGAGCGCGGCTGTCAGACTGCCCGCCAACAGGGCATTGATCTGGTGGCCTGGCTGCACAACACCTGGACCCGGCAAAAGCCCGGCGATGACGTTGTCCGCCAACTGATTCAACAGATGAAAAGCCAGGCCCGCGACCAGGGGGTATTTTTCAACCTCACCACCCTCGCCGCCCGTTCCCGCGAGCGGCAACATCAAGTGGCCGAACACTTTGAACGCGCCCGCCAGACAGCCCAGGACTGTGGTGTTGAGCTGAGCCTGCCCACACTGGCGGCCACCCAGCAGCGGCACTGTGCTTTTGTTGAGGATGGCGGTGCCTTCATCAGTTGGGACGGCAATCTGCACCCCTGCTACAATCTGTGGCACAATTACCGCTGCTTTCTCAACGGCTGGGAAAACCGCATTGCCACCCGTCGGTTCGGCAATGTCACGCAACAAGGGCTCGAAGCGCTGTGGAATCGCCCCGACTTTGTTCAGTTCCGCCGCAATGTGCTCGATTACGACTACCCATTTTGCAGTTGTTGCACAGTCGCTCCGTGCGACTACATTGACAATGAGGCGTTTGAAGAGGACTGTTATCTGCGTAGTGAGCCGTGTGGCACTTGCCTGTGGGCAATGGGCCTGCTGCAATGCCTCCAATAGCGCGCCTTGTGTAAAAACATCTCAACAGATCGTTGACAAACATTGCTCGTAAAGTAAAAACAGTGTTGCATTACGACCATGACGACGTCCTTTGAGGGACATTGTCCTCACACGATAACAGCAAGACTCAAGGAGATTCCTGATGGCTGACCAACTGATTTGCCCTCACTGCGGCAAACCTGTCAAAGAATACCGCAACCCGTTTCCCACCGTGGATATCATCATCCGTCAGGGTGACAGCATTGTCCTGATTGAGCGCAAAAATGAACCCCTCGGTTGGGCTCTGCCCGGCGGCTTCGTCGACTACGGTGAAAGTTTTGAACACGCCGCAGCGCGTGAAGCCAAAGAGGAAACAAGCCTGACGGTGACAAACCTGGCGCAGTTCCGTGCCTATTCTGATCCGGACCGTGATCCGCGCCAGCACAACATCTCAGTGGTGTTCACGGCCGAAGGTGAAGGGGTTTTGTGCGGTGGTGACGATGCGGCGAGCGCCAAATTGTTCCCCCTCGACGCGCTGCCGGACCCACTGTGCTTTGACCATGCCACCATCATTGCCGATTATCTTAAAGCGCGCGGCGAAGCCTGATCAGACAGCCCGTCAACGCCCGTCTGATGCGGTTTTCGGGACAAAAGTCTGGACGAAAACCATGAAGGACGACTATAATTACCCCTCTGTATACAATTTGATCGCAGACATATCAGGAGGGATAATATGACACAGGCAGTTTGTGAGTGCGGCACTTTACGACAGAAAACCTTGGAAACACTGCGCTTTATCAAGCAGGTGCTCCTCGACCCGGCGACACAGTTTCGCCACATGCCCCGCCAGGGCGGTTTTATTGAACCGTTAATCGCCATTACGGCCTTGGGCTTGTTGGCCGGGGTTGTGCGCGTTCTCGTAACGTTTTATTACATGGTCAACGGTGCTGAGGTGGGCTTATTCACAGCCTTGTCATCCATCATCACCACACCGATCACCGTGGTCGCGTTTTGCTATATCGGTGCGTTTTTGCTCAGCGTCATTATGAAGCTGGTCGGTGCCGACCCGTCATTGGAGATCGCCTTTCGCGTCACCAGCTATCTGGCCATCGTCAGTCCGGCAGCGGTGATCCTGGCAGCGATCCCCTACGTCGGCAATATCGTAGTTCTGGCGATTCTCGCTTATCTGCTGGTCATTGCCGCCATTGAGGTGTACCAACTGAACAGCAACACGGCCTGGAAGGTGTTTGGCATTGGTACTGTCGCGCTGGTGTTGCTTTCCGTGGTTTCGGACTACCGTCAGCAACCGCAGCCGCAATCAGTTCAACCGGCAGCCGTTGACGTGCTGGTGGTCCCGGACGTGCACCACTGATAGGCGTTTAAAACAGTCAGAAGAAGCACGACGGCAGGCTTTTCATCCGGCTGAGTTTCTGGTACATATATAGGCGGCGCAACGGTATAACCCTTTGCATTTATTGGTCTTACATGACTCAACTTCTTTTTACTGCTGCTTGGGCAGCACAGCAAGGATCATCATGATTACCGTCCCCCTGGATCAGAATGCCTACCACACTGCGGATCACAGCGCTGGCTGGCTGTCTGCACAACTGCCCACCGCCAGTTTTTATGCCCGGGCTTTTCCCATTGTTTTCAAAGCGGCGTGGATGGCTCGCCAGGATATCTACACCGACGGTGACTGGTCAACCAGCAGTCTGAACATTCTGCGCGCTCTGGAAAAATCCGGCGCCCGGTTTCATATTGAGGGGATGGAGCACGTTTGCGCCGACCACGAGCCGTGTGTGTTCATCGGCAACCACATGAGTACGCTGGAAACTTTTATTCTGCCCTCCCTGATCTCCCCGTATCGCCGGGTCACCTTTGTCGTCAAACAAAGCTTGATCGATTACCCGATCTTCAAACACGTCATGCGCTCCCGTCACCCCGTGGTGGTCAACCGCACCAACCCACGTGAAGACCTCAAAGCGGTCCTGGAACAAGGCTGTGAAAAACTGGCGCAGGGCACCAGCATTGTTGTGTTTCCCCAGACTACCCGCACCACGGAGTTTGATCCGGATCAGTTTAACTCCATCGGCATTAAGCTGGCGAAGAAAGCCAAAGTCCCCATCATCCCGCTGGCTTTGCGCACCGATGCCTGGGGGAACGGAAAGAAGCTCAAAGACTTTGGCGTGATCGACCCCAGCCAGCCGATCCATTTTGAATTTGGCGCGCCCATGGATGCGCAAGGCAATGCCAAGGAGATCCATCTGGCCATGGTCCAGTTCATCCAGGATCGTCTCAAGCAGTGGTTCTAACAGGCGGAGAAGCCTCTGGCCGGGCTTACAAAATCAAGGACAGTTTCAATGTCAGCAAGATGGAAGTGGCATTTTCGGCTTGCGTCATTGAAAAGGCCCCGGATGGGACTTTTTCAACATCCTGCTAAAGCAAGACATGGCTTCCTAAAACGCAAAAAAGGGTCGCATCAACAGATGCGACCCTTTTTAATTTTCACATTCAATCAACAGCTTAGCCGCAACTTCCGCCACAGCTACCACCACAGCCATCACTTTTTTTTGAGGTGATGCTGAAACCATCCTGAACAAAATGAATCACCTGATCTTTGCTGAAACGGCTAACCTGGGGATCAAGAAGCACATCGATCTCATTGATCGTCAGTTGCTTATCCTCGTCTGTTGACTCGTCCAGAGTCAATCCCAAAGAGGGACCACCTCAGCCAAAACCCGCCAGTGTCACCCGCAGGGACTTTCCGGGGTTTTGCTCAAGAATTGTCTTGAGTTCGTTACGAGCCTCATCAGTAATGGTTAACATGAAGTTGATCCTTTCCTGCATGTGTTGGACGCTGAACAGCGTCCTGAAAAACGGCCTTACCCGTTGAGTACAGCCTCGTACATCTCTTCGTTGAAACCGATCAGATAATCGTCACCCACTTTAAACGTCGGGGCACGAAGGTTGCCTGACGGCCCCATAGCGGCCTTGAGAATCGGGTCACGGTTATCATCCGTAACCGCAAATTCTTTGCGTGACTTGCCTTTGGCGGCAAACACCCGTTGCCCACCACTCAGCAATGCCCAGGCAGCCTGTTCATCCATTTTCTCTTTACGGGCATCCACCTGGGTGCCCAGTTCAACCTGATTGTGCTCAAAAAACTTTTGAGCTTTTGTGCACGAGGTTCAACCCTTGCGAAAATAGATCCAATCTACGCGTTTCATCGACCCTCCGAACCTTACGATCAAAAATTTCGATTAATTGTGCAGAGAATCATATATAAAACCTATGGATAAAAATGTCAACGTGGGAAAGGTTTTAGCTGAGATTGAAGAAACGTGACGCCTCAGAAATGGCGATTGGCGGGAAAGCTAACAGACGGTTGAACAGCCTGTGGACCCCATGGTGGGGCGACAAAAATCAAAAACAAGTGCTTAATTTTGTGCGTAAAACGGAAATCGCATTTTCGACTTACGCCGTTGAAAAGCCCCCGGATGGAACGTTTTCAGCATCCTGTTAAACCTCCCGGCCCCCGCAGCGATGGGGAGCCGGGAGCGGTGGTTATTGGCGCACGCGGGTCACGCCACCGGGGCCGCGAATGATCCGCACCCGGTCGCCAACCGCATAATAGTCATCAGCTTCCTGAACCACGGCAATCACTTCGCCGCTGTCCAGTTCAACGGTCAATTCCAGACCGTTTTGACGGGTGGTGCCCTCTTCGACAGCCGAGCCGACTAGAGCGCCGCCAATGGCGCCAACCGCTGTGGCCAGAGCACGACCATGGCCGCCGCCAACGGTATTGCCGGCAATGCCGCCGACCACGCCGCCGGCAATGGTGCCCAATCCGGTCTGGGTGCCTTCAATGGTCACGGTGTTGACCACCAACACGGTGCCATAATACACCGAAAGCTGTTGCTGGGCTTGGGAACGGCTGTAGACATTGCCGGATTGACGTGGGGCACACCCCGCCATTATCAGGACCAGAACCATTAAAATTATGCTGAAAAATCTCATGCTGTCCTCCTTGCTGTTTGGTCGGGTATAACCGATCAGACTTCGAGAACGGCTCCAACGGAGCCATAGAAAAACTGGCTTGGAAACAGGTTGCGCAATTGCGCGGCACGCGCCTGTCCGGTGCAATGGGAAACGCCGATTTTTTCAATAGTGAACTTCTGCAGCGCCGCCACGGTCAATTCAAATTGCTTGCTGCTGACCGGACCGAGATGGGTACCGCCGACCACAGCATAAAAATGTTCGCGCTGCATCACTTCGGCAATATAATTAAGGGTATTGATGATGCCGGAATGGGCACAGCCAAGGATCACCACCAATCCTTTGGCGGTATCGACGACAACGGCCATATCATCGGCAAACGGATCTGCCATATAGCCGCCCTGGCCATCCGGCTGAACAAGGTTGCCATCGCCAACTTCAAAATCGGTGGTCCGGGGAATGGCACCGGTGACAAAGACCCGCTCAGCAATCTGCTGAAACTGGGGGGTTTCATGGAATTGCGCCCCCAGAGTTTCCAACAGTTCACGGCGTTGGGGAATGCCGATAAATCGCATACTGTGCGGCGTTCTGGAATAGCGCGGTTCAAAGATATCCGGATGGGCGTAGACAGGAACCTCACCGCGAATCCGCAACACCGCGTCAAGACCGCCGGCATGATCATAGTGACCATGACTGAGAATCACGCCATCGATCCGGCTCAGGTCTTTTTCAAGAACCCGAGCATTTTGAACAATGCCGAACCCCTGCCCGGTATCGATGAGAAAACAACCGTCATCGGTCTCCATCCAACAGGCAAAGCCATGTTCGCCAATGGCGGGAATCGCTCGCCCCACCGTATTTTCACATAATATTGTCAGTTTCATTGCCCCTCCTTGTACTCATCACAGATTTTCATGCGGGCAGCCTGCCACCGGCCAGCCATCTCTTCATATCAATAGTATAATGGCTGGCGACTAAGGTACCAGTGACTTTATGGCAAAAGGAGGGAAAAATGAAAGGCGCGCCACAAGGACGCGCCTTTAACCGGAGGCCGGCAGGTATGGGAGAAGGAGGGCCTCCGGTTTTTTTGCAACACCCGCAGCCGCAACCAGGGAGAGGTTGACGGTTTATCTCAGGCGATTCCGATCATCACCTGGCAGGGTGGAATGGTGGCACACAAGGTGGTACCCGGCTGCCATTGCTGACAGGGCACGCCATCCTGCGGCACCACAGCACTTAATTGAATCTGGTTGCCAAGGTCCAGCTCGATCTCGATCAGATCGCCCTGCTGACGCGACGACAACACCGTTCCGCGCAGCGGATTGACGACCTGGTCACACTCTGCGGCAACAAAGGTGAGACAGGGCGCTTTGACCATGGCAAAAACCCGACTTTGCTCGCCAAGGGCAAGACCTTGTACACTGTCAGTGGTAATTTGCGACAGCAACGGCTGACCGCAATCGAGCATCATCTCCACCGTGGTCAACAACCCTTCATTGCGCAAAGACACCACCCGACCCTGTAGGGTATTGCGGGCACTGGTGCGCATGGCCAGGCGTTGCAGCAAACTGTAGAGGTGGGAATAATCATCAAAGTTTTCCGTGAGCAGCGTTAAGACGCGGGCATGTTCTTTTTCAATGGTGCGATACAGTTGCACCGCACGGCTGCCGGCTTCAGTGAGATGAGTGCCGCCGCCATCACGCCCCCCGGTGGAGGCTTCGGTCAGCGGCTGTTCCGCCAGGTTGTTCATGGCCGCCAGAGCATCCCAGGCACTTTTGTAGCTCATGCCGGACAATTTGGCAGCACGACTGAGCGAACCGGTAGCCTCGATCTGTTCAAGTAGAGCAATCCGTTTGCTGCTCAAGTAGTTATGGGTATCCTTATTGAGCCACAATGAGCCCGACAGAGAATGGGGTGCCGACATAGTTGATCCTTTCCGCATTACCGCAACGACTTGCGTCACGCTTGTTGCGTCGGTCCAAGACAAGCTTGCGAAAGCTGCGCCAATTCCGTGCTAACGGTTTGAAATCCCTGAAAACCGGTAGTCGTAAACATTTCTGCCGTCCTGTCCACCTGACGCAGGTGATGGTGCTGTTCCGAAGCGGAACAACCTGATCCAGCCTGGCACATGCGGTGCGGAATCGTCAGGTGAGAAAAAATTACATTGAGCTGAACGGGCCATCCACGTACCATGGAACAAGTTTAACATTTTACCGTCTGGAGTCTGCATGACGATACCGGCTGTTTCATTCATCGCCAAATCCGGAACCGGGAAAACCACCCTGGTTGAAAAAATCATCGCCGAACTGAAACAGCGCCACTTGCGCGTCGGTGCCATCAAGCATGATGCCCACCGCTTTGACATCGATCACCCCGGCAAAGACAGCCATCGGTTTACCGAAGCCGGTGCCGACACCATGCTGGTCAGCTCATCGAGTAAACTGGCTCTGGTGAAACAACACCACCAGGCCCCGGAGATCAGCGATCTCATCACTACTTATTTCAGCGATGTTGATATTGTCCTGACAGAGGGCTTCAAACAAAGCACCATGCCGAAAATCGAAGTCTTTCGTCACCATTACAGCACGGAGCTGATCAGTCGTGGTGAAAAATCGGACCCGGCGTTGATCGCTGTCGCCAGTGATGCCCCGTTGGAGGTGGATGTTCCTGTTTTTGACTTGGAAGATGCCAGCGCGCTGACCGACTTTCTTGTCACAAGGTTTTCGTTATCTAGATCAGCGGGTTAAAAGAGTTTGGCAGCGCTGTTTTTGTTTGACACTGCATAACAAAATCAACTAGACTCTTTGCTCTGTTTTTACGTGGGCCTATAGCTCAGTTGGTCAGAGCCACCGGCTCATAACCGGTTTGTCCCAGGTTCGAGTCCTGGTGGGCCCACCACTTTTTGCAGGTAAGTACATGGTACGAAAACGAACACGAAGACAGATACTTATGACAGTAAAAGATCCAGGAGAGTGCAACGACAGCCGAGTTGCACTCTCTTTTTTTGGCGAGGGGAAATGATGGCAAAAACCTCCTGTGTACGCCTGCATGATCTGGTAGGCTGGCTCAATCGCAACTACCCGCAGAGTCTGGCCGAAGACTGGGACAATGTCGGGCTGCAAGTTGGTGATTTAAATCAAGAAATCACCAATGTCATGGTTGCTCTCGAGCCCACGGAACAGACCGTTAAACAGGCCATTGCCCGCCACTGCCAACTGCTCATTTCCCACCATCCCCTGCTCTTCAAACCGTTGAAAAAAATTTCAAAAAACGACGAAACCGGCCGAATCCTCTTTGACGCCATCCAAAACAATCTAGCCATTGTCAGTGTCCACACCAATCTTGATCATGCCGCCGACGGTCTCAATGACTGGTTGGCCGAGTGCCTCGACCTTGGCGCGACAACCCCTTTATTGCCACCACGCAGTGGTGATCTGGTCAAGCTGGTGGTCTTTGTGCCTGAGGACGACACCGACCGGGTTGCCACAGCATTATTCAAAGCCGGAGCCGGTCATATCGGCGGTTACGACCACTGTTCCTTTCGCAATAGTGGAACCGGCACCTTCCGCCCCGGCAGCGAGTCTAAGCCGTTTATCGGTCAACCCGGCGCGGATGAACAGGTCAAAGAAGTCCGTCTGGAGACCATTGTGCCGCGCCACCGTCTGACGGCCGTCCTCCAGCGCATGGAAAAAGCCCACCCCTACGAAGAGGTGGCGTACGACTTGATCCCGCTGGAAAATCGCCGCCAGGATATCGGCCTGGGACGCATCGGTCGTCTCGCAGAGCCCCTCTCGCTGGAGGAACTGGCACACCACTGCAAGGACAAGCTCGGTTGCCCCATGCTACGCATGGTGGCCGCGGAGGAGTCACGCCTGGTCAACAAAGTCGCCGTCTGCGGCGGCAGCGGCGCTTCACTGATCCAAGAAGCAGCGCGCCAAGGTGCCGATGTCCTGATTACCGGCGACATCAAATACCATGAAGCCATGGCCGCCCGCTCTCTGGGGCTGGCCCTCATTGATGCCGGCCATTTTGCCACAGAACACCTGATGGCTCCGGCTCTGGCCAGCCGACTCGACCACGACTGCCGGACACAAGGCTGGAACATGGCCATAACCACTGCACAGGATGAATGTGATCCGTTCACACACATATAGACCGCTATTTCAAGCACTACAGACCATGGAGGTAACAGGGTGAAAGAAGAAGTACAGCTACTTATCGATCTGCAGGAACTCGATCAGCACATCATCAGCGGACGGAAAAAGCAGGAAAAACTCCGCGAAGAACAAAAAGAGCTGACCGTCAACACCGACAAGCTCACGGCACTCATCGCCCAGCTGGATGGCGAAATCGCCACCATCGAAGCGGAACGCAGTGAAATCAACCAGTCGCTGCTCAAAGAGCAAGACAACATCGAAAAATCGGAAGCCCACCTGCCGGAGATCAAAACCCAGAAAGAGTATCTGGCCATGCTCAAAGAGGTTGATGTCGCCAAAAAGCAGACCAAAGACCTCCAGGAGATTCTTCAGGATCGCGATGCGGCTCTGGCCACCATTAAAGAGGACCGTGACGAGAAACAGCAAGAACTCGACAACCTCCAATCCACCTCTAACAGCCGTTGCAGTGAAATCAACGACCTGCTGACGGAAATTGATGAGTCTCTGGTCTCTGAAGACACCAAACGCGCCGCCCTGATTGAGCAGGTTCCCGCCCGGATCCGCCAGCGCTACGAACTGCTCCTCAAGCGCCGCAACGGTTCTGCACTGGTGGAAGCCCGCCGTGGCAACTGCCTGGGCTGCAACATGCACCTGCCGCCACAGTTCTTTAATAACATGCTGAAAAAGCAGGGAATCGACAGTTGCCCCCATTGCAACCGTCTGCTCTACGTCATGCCTGAAGGCGAATAAACGCTCAACAGGACAATCAGAATTGGTCGAAGAAGGACAAGCGGTCGCCGGTTTCGCAAGAAACGGGAGGAAAGTCCGGGCTCCGCAGAGCAGGATGGTTCCTAACGGGAACCGGGGGTGACCCCAGGGACAGTGCCACAGAGAGAAGACCGCCTGCTTCGGCAGGTAAGGGTGAAAGGGTGAGGTAAGAGCTCACCAGCTCTGATGGTGACATCAGAGGCTCGGTAAACCCCATCCGGAGCAAGGCCAAATAGGGAAGCGTTTGAGAGCGGCTCGCTCGAGGCTTCCGGGTTGGCTGCTTGAGGCCGTCGGCAACGGCGGTCCTAGAGGAATGATCGTTTCCCGTCTCCGGGTAACCGGATTCGGGTACAGAACCCGGCTTACGGCCTTCTTCGACCACTTATCATCAGGGATAGAGACTGCAATGGCCCCTTCGCCATCAGAAAATCATCAGCGCTGGCAGCGAATTGTGTTGAATGTTCGCAAGGAGATCATGGCGCTGAGCACTGAAGAGCGCCAGTGGATTGACCAGCAGCTGAGTCTGATCGGCACTCTGCAGACCGAGATCCACGATCTGTTTCTATCCGCGCAGGGTCCTGAGGCGTGCTCGCACTGTCAGGGATCCTGTTGTGAGCTGGGCCATAACCATATGACTCTGGCCAACCTGCTCGCTGCGATTTTGGAGGATAAACTTCCGTCCGCCCATTTTGATCGCACCTGCCCGTTTCTCGGCGACCACGGCTGCACGCTGGATGTTGCCGTTCGACCCTACAACTGCATCACGTTTATCTGTGACGATGTTGAGCAGGCGCTGTCAGTAGACGAGCAGAACCGCTTTTACCACCTTGAACAACAACTGCGTAGTTTATATGTTGCCTTTGATGCACGTTATCTCGGCTCCAGCCTTCAGGGGCTGCTGATTCGCTCACAAAGCATGGCCGGAAGCCTGTTTCTGGCCCGCCGCTGATTTTATCTTGGAATAATACTTTTATGGACATCTCGTTTACCCGCTCCAACGGTCACATCGACGAACTGATCGACAACCTGCTTGAGGAGGTTGGTGTTCACCATCACTACATCATTCGTGAAATGATTCTCAGTGCCCTCAAGGCCGGCCAGACCAGCGATTATCTGGCCGACCTGAAGCTGATGCGTACCACCATGAAGGAGATGCGCTACACCAACAAGGTGTTCAGCCCCTATCGGTCACGGCGTAAAGTCACCATCTTCGGTTCAGCCCGCACCCTGCCATCAGAGCCCATCTATCAAAAATGTGTGCGCTTTTCACAACTGCTGGCGCAAAACAATTACATGGTGATCACCGGTGGTGGCGGTGGTATCATGCAGGCGGGCAATGAAGGCGCCGGCGAAGAGAACTCGTTTGCCGTCAACATTGAGCTGCCGTTTGAACAGGATACCAACCGGGTCATGAAACAAAGTGACCGGGTGCTGATGTACAAATATTTTTTCAACCGCAAGGTGGCATTTCTCAAAGAGGCCGATGCGGTGGCCCTGTTTCCCGGCGGTTTCGGCACTTTGGATGAAGCGATGGAGACCTTGACCCTGGTTCAGACCGGCAAGAATCCGCCGATCCCCCTGGTGCTGATTGACGATAATAACGGCACCTACTGGGAAGACCTGTTCGAGTTTATGCGCGATGTTCTGCTGCCTAAGGGCTTGATATCCGGTGAGGATTTTGGACTGTTTACCATCACCCGCAGTGCTGAAGAGGCGATGGAAGTCATTGACTCGTTTTACACGGTTTATCACTCCAGCCGCTATGTCGGCAAATTGCTGGTCATCCGCCTCAACAAAGCCCTGACACAACACCAGATTGAAACGCTGGAGAGTGAATTTTCAGAAATTTTGCTGCCCGATACCCGTATTGAGGCAGTCAGTGCATTTAATAAAGAACGCGATCAGCCCGACCTGTGGGATTTACCGCGGCTGGCCATTCACTTCAACCGCCGCAGCTACGGGCTGTTGAACTCATTTATTCGCCGAATCAACTCGTTTTAAGGTGCGGAGGTCATCGTGGGTTATGTCAACCTGCAAAGTTGTGTACATGATCTGGAACAACACGGTCAGCTGATCCGTATCAGTGATCCGGTGGATCCTTATCTCGAAGTCGGTGCCATTCAACGTCGGGTGTATGCCGCACAAGGCCCGGCGTTGCTGTTCACCAATGTGACCGGCAGCCGCTTCCCCATGCTCGGCAATCTGTTCGGCACCCTGGAGCGTACCCGCTTTATTTTTCGCGACACTCTGACCACGGTCCAACGCCTGGTTGATGCCAAGCTTGATCCCTCTGCGGTGTTTAAACGCCCGTGGGCGTTTGCCAAGGCCCCGGTCGGTGCCTGGCACCTGTTGCCGAAAAAGGTCAAGACCGGACCGATCCTCCAACACCAGACCACCATCGACCAACTGCCGCAACTGGTCTCCTGGCCCGACGACGGCGGTGCTTTTATCACCCTGCCCCAGGTGTATTCCGAACATCCATTGCATCCGGGCATGCGTTCGTCTAACCTCGGCATGTACCGGGTACAACTGAGTGGCAATGCCTATCAGACTAACAAGGAAGTGGGCCTGCATTACCAGATCCACCGCGGCATTGGTGTTCACCATCGCAGTGCCAAAGATCGCAGTGAAAAACTCCCCGTCAATATTTTTGTCGGCGGTCCACCCAGCATGACCGTCGCCGCGGTGATGCCGCTCCCGGAAGGGATGCCGGAACTCTCTTTTGCCGGACTGCTCGGCGGTCAGCGCATCCCGATGATTCAGCCGGGTGCACTGCCTTTCCCGGCCCAGGCCGATTTTGTGATTTGCGGCCATATCGACCCGACCCGCACTCGCCCTGAAGGCCCGTTCGGCGATCATTTCGGCTACTATAGCCTGACCCATGACTTTCCGGTGGTTGAGGTTGAAGCCGTGTATCACCGTCCGGACGCGATCTGGCCGTTCACCACGGTTGGCCGTCCGCCGCAGGAAGATACCAGTTTTGGTACCTTTATTCATGAACTGACCGGCGATCTGATCCCCACGGTTCTGCCTGGCATTCACGCGGTTCATGCTGTGGATGCCGCCGGTGTGCACCCGCTGTTGCTCGCCATCGGCAGCGAACGCTATACACCGTACAGCACGGAACAGCGTCCTCAGGAGCTATTGACCCAGGCCAATGCCATTCTCGGTCAGGGACAACTTTCACTGGCTAAATATCTGTTTATTACCAACCACGAGGATAACCCGCAGCTCGACATTCACGATATTGGCGAGTTTTTAAGCCACGCTCTGCAACGCTGTGACTGGCAACGCGACCTGCACTTCCAGACCTGCACCACCATGGATACCCTTGATTACAGTGGCCAGGGCCTGAATCGTGGATCTAAAGTGGTTGTTGCCGTCAGTGGTCCGACTCGACGTTCTTTGACCAGCGAAATTCCGCCAGAGATCCGTTTGCCTGACGGCTTTCGTGCACCTCATGTCGCTTTGCCGGGTGTTCTGGTCGTACAAGGGCCAGCCTGTCAGCAGCCGCAGGATGCGGCACAGTCCATGGAGCGGTTCTGTGCGTTTTACAATCAACAGGCCCCGATCAACGCCTTCCCATTGATTGTAATCAGTGATGACAGTGCGTTCAGCACCCGGACCCTGAATAACTTTTTGTGGACCACATTTACCCGCTCAGATCCTGCCAGCGACCTTTACGGTATCGACAGTTTCACGGTTGACAAGCACTGGGGCTGTCGTGGCGCTCTGGTGATCGACGCCCGGCGTAAGCCTCACCACGCGCCACCCTTGATTGACGATCCGGCGGTCGAAAAACGGGTTGATGCTCTGGGCAGCCCCGGCCAGGTCCTTCACGGAATCATTTAGAACCACCACTATCTTTTATCATCTTTTTGGATCCTATTATGTCGCCTCAACCATTCACATTATCTGCGGCCATCGGCAACACGCCTTTGGTCAAAATCACCAAACTGAATCCGAATCCTGCGGTGCAGATTTTCGCCAAGCTGGAAGGGAGCAATCCCGGTGGTTCGGTCAAAGATCGTCCGGCCTGGTACATGATTGAAAAGGCCATTGAGGATGGATCACTGACACCGGACAAAACCATTCTCGAGCCGACATCCGGCAACACCGGTATTGCCCTGGCCATGATCGGTGCGTCTCTGGGCTACCACGTGAAACTCGTCATGCCCCCCTGTGTCAGTGTGGAGCGACGCAGTGTTCTTGAAGCCTATGGTGCTGAAGTAGTGTTGTCCACTCAGGGGCAAGCCACGGATGGCGCGATCCTTCTCGCCCACCAGATCGTCAAGGACTCGCCGGATCAGTATTTCATGCCCAACCAATACAGCAATCCCAACAATCCTTTGGCCCACTACGAAACCACCGGTCCGGAGATCTTCCGCCAATGTAACGGCAACATCGACGTTTTCATCGCCGGCATCGGCACCTCGGGCACTTTGATGGGCACCGGGCGAGCACTGAAAGAGCGTGATCCCTCCATCCGGATTATCGGCGTTGAGCCAACCCTTGGCCATTCGGTTCAGGGGCTGAAAAATATGCAGGAAGCCATTGTTCCCGACATCTACCACGAGGAGAACCTCGACGATAAACTGGTGGTCGAGGATGACGAAGCCTTTAACTGTGCTCGGGATCTGGCCATTCACGAGGGGTTATTTGTCGGCATGTCAAGTGGTGCGGCTGTTGCCGGGGCGCTCCGTGTTGCCGCAACCATGCAGTCCGGCACCATTGTTACCCTGCTGCCGGATCGTGGCGACCGCTATCTGAGTACGTCCCTGTTCCGCTCTACCTGCGCCTGCTGTCCCCCCTAGTCACTGGCGCTCGAGGATATAAACCGGTGTCGTCAGTGACGAATGCAGGGCTGCCGACACCGTGTTGATTGTCGGTGAACCCGCTGTGTCAATCTGCTATACTCGTCATTTTTTAACCGATGTCTTTTTTATCGTTCAGGAGTTCGCCATGAATCCACATTGTCGCATTCTTGCTACAGGCCATGCTGTTCCATCCCGTGTGTTGACCAACGCCGACCTTGAGTCGATGGTAGACACCAACGACACGTGGATTGTCGAGAGAACGGGAATTCGCCAGCGCCATATTGCCGAGCCCGGCAGTGCCCTGTCTGACCTCGCCGCAGACGCCGCCAATCAAGCCTTGGCAAAAGCGAAGGTGAACGCCGAGGACATTGATCTGATCATTGTCGGCACGGTCACTGCGGATATGAAATTCCCCTCGCTGGCCTGCTTGGTGCAGGAGAAAATCGGTGCGAACAACGCCGCGGCATTTGACCTGTCTGCTGCCTGCAGTGGTTTTCTTTACGGTCTTCATCTGGCGGACAGCCTCATTCAGACATCCGGCTACCAACATGTCCTGGTGATCGCAGCGGAGATGTTGTCGAGCATGGTCAACTGGCAGGATCGCAATACCTGCGTGCTGTTCGGCGATGGTGCCGGGGCTGCCGTGATCGGCGCGGCACAGGACGACAAAGGGATTCTCAGTACCTACATGAAGAGTGACGGTCGTCACCATGGCCTGCTCTACAACCCCGGCGGCAGTCAGCTGCCCCTGTGCCACGAATTAGTTGACAGCAATGAAGCAACCATTCACATGGAAGGACGTGAAGTGTTTCGCCACGCCGTGGTCTCGATGACCGATGCACTTCACGAAGCGCTGAAACGGGCTCAGATCGCACCGGAAGCCCTTGACCTTCTCATCCCCCATCAAGCCAACATTCGTATCATTGAGGGCATTGGCAAGCGCTTTAAAATTGATTCTGAAAAGGTCTATGTCAATGTGGATCGCTTCGGCAACACTTCGGCAGCCAGCATCCCCATTGCCCTGAATGAGGCGCTGGAGAATGGTCGTATCCAACCTGGCGATGTGGTGGGTTTGGTGACTTTCGGGGCCGGTCTGACCTGGTCATCATCAATCATTCGTTTCTAGTCTGGGGGATCAATGAAGGAACGGGGACATCAACCCATTACAGGCCTGCGGGCAGTGTCCCTTTTAACCGGCAAAGCTGCAGCCATTGTAACGCAATCAGTGTTGTCGCATTGGTGATGCGTCCCTCATCAAGCTGTAGCTCAAGCTCGCGCCACGGTACCACCACGACACGAATGTCCTCCCCTTCATGGGCAACCCCACAAAGCCGCTTATTGAGCCCTGTACTGTCAATTTGGCCGTAATAGAGCGTGATCCTTTCCGAGCTGCCTCCCGGTGACACGTAATACTCACCAATCTGCTGTAGATTGATCGGTTGCCGCCCCACCTCTTCGCGACACTCCCGCTGTGCCACATCCATCGGCTGTTCACCCGACTCAATCATGCCGGCAGGACATTCGATGAGCCAAGCACTATGGGGATCATCGACGGCACCGATGCGAAACTGCTCCACCAGCACAACACAGTCACGCTGTGGATCATGCAGCAACACCGCCGCCGCCCGAGCCCTGTCAATCCGCTCACGCACCAATGGTACTGATTCTGAGCCATCAAAACATTCATGGCGAACCACAAAGCGATTCAGAGCAAAAAAACCATCATAGACACACTCCTGTTCAACAATATCAATTTTCATCGTTCGCCCTCTCGGATCGATCCGCCATCGTCATCGCTGCCCTATGCTGCGTCGTTATCTGGTCATAACGGTAATAGCGACCTTTTCCGCTGCGTTTGGCTGCATACATCGCCTGATCGGCACAAGCGACCAAATCTTTGCATGCACTGGCATGATCAGGATACAGGGCAATCCCGACACTGCCCCCCACCTGAGCACGACCATTGTCCAGGTCGACCGGCTGACAGAGCTGTTCCACCACTTTCGTCGCGATCATCTCAGCGACTTGAGCCGAACGGATATTGGCGAGCAAGATCGCGAATTCGTCGCCGCCCAATCGGGCCACTGTGTCGCTTTTGCGCACCAGTCCCTTCATCCGTTTGCCCAACGCGATCAACAGTTGATCTCCGGCGTCGTGCCCCAGCGTATCGTTAATGGCTTTAAAACCATCCAGATCACAAAAAAGCACGGCAAACCGGAACGTATTGCGCTCACTGATCCATAACAACTGCTCAAGCCGGTCGTTAAACAATACCCGATTGGCCAAGCCGGTCAGCGGATCGTAGTTTACTTTGATTTGAAGATCATGATGTTTATGGATGATTTCGGCGATAAACAGCGACACGATCCAGGCCGGGACAAGGCCCAGAAGCAACAGGATGACAGCCGAGGTAAACTGATGCTTCAAAGCCACCATTTTAGCCCGACAAATCTTGGCATCTGAGACAAAACTGACGACAAACCAATGGGGAGGATTGAGGATATATTCGGCAAATTGCGCATGGATAGAACGAACAGCGAAAGCACCCTGCGACGTGGTGATCTGTCTCGCACCGTCACGCAACTGCGGCCATGCTTCAGGAAACCTGACCGCAAAACGTTTGTGCTGACGTTGCGGCACGACAAAGCCCCATTCATCTTCCGAATCGATCCCGTGCAGCCAGTAGCCGTCGTTGTTAATCAACAGCAATTTTTCCTGAGCAATGTTTTGCCCTTGTTCAAGCAGGCCAAGCAGCTTTTCACCATTGTAGTTCAACACCACGGCACCACATGGACAGGTCTCATTGTCCGCATAAACCGGGGTGGCACATCGCAGTGTCGGCTGAAAGGGCACGACAATTTTCCCCTTTTCGATGTTCAGATCAAAACGGGAGAAATAGACGTTGCGGTTTTTAAGCTGAATGGCCTGCTGAAAATAATCGCGCTGCGACTTATCCTGCAGTTGTTCTTCATTCAGCTTATAGGCATGACCGGACGCAGTGTCGATACGCACCACCTCACGCCCTTGGGCATTAAGAAAACGGAGCTGGAGATAATAAGGTTTGGATTGGGCAAAGAGGAGAAACTCGTCAGCGATTTTGTCGAGCAACTGACGATCGCCGGTCGCGATATAGTCGTTGAGTTCATTGAGTTGACTGAGGATTCTGACATCAGCGACCATCATGTCAATCTGCTGTTCAATCTCCAGGCTGATCTGGTTGACCACATAGTTCTCATGGGTGGCGATCTGTTTCAGATAGGTGCGATTGTGACGGTGATAGGATTGCGAAAAAATGGCGATCAACGTTGCCGTCATACACACAAAAAAAATCACAAAGATTCGCGCTGTGAGCGGATATCGCCTACGCTCCTTGAAAGTTCGAACCAGCTTTCGCATACCCGGTCCCTTCATTAACACGCAAAAGTCGCTTCCTTTGCGCTTTGAAATCTCGTTGACAGGCTAAAAGTATACCAAAAAAAAGATCATGGTCTGCAGGGATAAAAAAAAGGCGCTCCCGGATGGGAGCGCCTCGAACTTGCTTGGTTGCAGGCAAAAATTATTTAGCCAGCAGTTCCATAACTTGCTCGGTGAAAGGGTTGGCGAACAGAATGATCATCGCTACAACGAAAACGTAGATAGCGAGGGACTCGATCATCGCCAGACCGATCATCATGGTGGTGAGGATTTTACCACTTGCGCTCGGGTTGCGAGCAACACCTTCAACGGCAGATTTGATAGCCAGACCTTGGCCCAGGCCAGTACCGAAAGAACCAATAGCCATACCAAAACCAGCTGCGATCATGCACCATGCGAAAAACGTCATCTCTTTTCTCCTTCAAACAAATAAAGTGGGTTATTTTTCCTATAAGATATAGGACCGATCAAAACGTGTTCCACGTTGTGATTTATTTAGTGTGCCTCTTCCAGAGCCCCGGCAATGTAGATCATGGCCAGCAGGGTGAAAACAAATGCCTGGATAAACGCGACCAGGATACCCATCATCATCATGGGGATCGGCAGGAACAGCGGAACCAGACCAAAGAAGATCATCAGCACGATCTCATGGCCGTACATATTACCGAAAAGACGCAGTGACAGGGACAACGGACGGGCCAGATGACCGATAATCTCAATGATAAAGATCAGCGGCGCCAGAGCCAGAATCGGACCCATGAAGTGCTTGAGATAGGAAATCCCGTGCTCTTTAACACCGATAATGTGCGTCATGGCAAACACGGTCAGCGCCAGAGCGGCGTTGGTGTTCAGGTTTGCGGTCGGCGGATAAAAGCCCGGAACCAGAGCAATCAGGTTGGACACCAGAATAAACAGAGCAAATGTCGCGATCAGCGGGAAATAGGTTTTCCCTTTGGGGCCCATGGTTTCTTCAATCAGGTTCTCAATGCCGCCGACAACACTTTCCATCAGATTCTGCCAGCCACTGGGAACCATTTTAATCCCACGTGAAATAACAAAGGCCAAGCCAATCAACAGCAGCATGACAAACCACATGTAGGTGACATGTTCACCAAGATGGGTATGCAGCTGTTCTTCAACCCATTGCAGAAATAAAAAGGGATGTATCATTTAAGTCGTGCCTCCTTACTTGATAGCGCGCTTTATGGTGGTCCACATAATATTGATGACCACGACTGAAAGTCCAATAACTAGGCCGATGGGGTCCACTTTGACCACGGCAATCAACAACAGCAACATTACCGCCAAGGCAGCCAGCCTAAATATATAGCTCAGTTGAAACCCTCGAACCGCCGGTGCGCCCCCTTCACAGAGCGCTTTTACCAGCGAGCGGTGCAACCATTGGTACCCGCACACGGCAACCAGACCGCCGCTGGCCACACCGAGAGTCAGGTCAAGATCCTGAAACAGGCCGCTCAGCGCGACCAGCAGTGCCAGAATGATCCAGTTGCGTCGGGCAAGTTGTCCGAGCAGTTGATCATCACTCACCGTTGTCCTGACTCTCCTGTTTCTGACGCCGCAATTCACGGTTGGTCAGAATAAAAATATTCCTGAATCCCGAGACAATACCAAACCCCAGGAAAATCAACAACATCCATGGCTTTGTTCCAAGCCACTGATCGAGATAATACCCCATGGCCATGCCGATAAGGATCGACGCAACCATGCAGATGCCGACACTGGACAAGAAACCAAGAGATTTATAGAGTTCACGCCGATTTTCGGCCATGCGAATCTTCTTTCATTCTTTTGTCGTGCCATATAAACGCGGTTTTGTACCACAGCTACCCGCAACTGTCAATTCGTTTATCGGCGAACGGCCGTCTACTGGGTGCTTTTATACCATTTTACGATCAAACAACAATGGATTATTCTCGTCGTTAATAAATGATCCTTTTTCGCCTCCAGCCAATCTGCTACACTCCAGGCCACTTTTGCTTTTCTGGACCTGATGTAGCCATGCTTAACGAGACGTTTATTATCGATATTGACGATGCTCTGCGCCGCCGTGACAACGGTGCCCTGTTTGTCGACGTCCGCAGCCCGGATGAATTTACCGACGGCACCATTCCCGGTGCGGTTAATGTTCCCATTCTGACCAACGAACAGCGTGCCGAAATCGGTACGTTATTCAAACAGAAGGGTCCGGATGCCGCCCGCCATCGCGGCATGCACCTGGTTGCCCCGCATATTCCACACATGATTGAGGAGATCCTCTCCCACCGCCAGTCACACCGCCAACCGATCGTTATTTTCTGCTGGCGTGGCGGACTGCGCAGTCGGGCGATGACCGCGTTTCTTCAGTTGGCCGGTTATCCGGCGTTTCAATTACGCGGCGGCCATAAGGCGTTTCGTCGCACGGTGCTTGATTTCTTTGAACAGGGCTGCTGGGCACGCATGTTAGTGCTGCGCGGTCTGACCGGTGTCGGCAAAACCCGCATCCTGCAACAGGTTGAACAGCGCGACTGGCCGGTGATTGATCTGGAAGGCCTGGCCAACCACCGCGGCAGTGCATTCGGCGGCGTCGGGCTGGGCAACCAGCCGTCACAAAAAACCTTTGAAGCCCTGTTGTGGGACAAGTTGCGGAAATTGGACTCAGGCGGTTGGGCACTCACAGAAGGGGAAAGCCGCCATATCGGCCGTTTGTTGCTGCCGTTGCGCTTTTACCAGAGCCTGCAGACGGAAACCACCTTGTGGCTGGAAACCTCTATGGACAACCGGGTGCGCATCATTCTCGAAGACTATCAGGTGGACCAACTTCCCCGAGAAGCGTTTATTCCGCCCATCGAATCGATCAAATGCCGCCTCGGTGGTAAAGAAACGGAACACATGCTGGAATTGCTCCATCACAAGCAATGGCAGCAGCTGATTTCAGAATTGATGGTTAAATACTACGATCCGCTTTATCGTCATACCCGCCCGGATGATCGTGTGGAACTGGCTATTGATCCGTTCGCAGAACAGCAGCCGGAACTGAAACAGGCCATTGACAGGATACTTGCAACACCCAATAATGGATAACGTTTGTTGCCTTCAAGGAGTCTACTGTGGCCTCGACGTCGTCTTTTGAGCAATTCAATCCGCTGTGTGAAAAATGCGTGCGCTCCTGCCGCCAGCCGTTAGGAACCAAGCTGGTGGAATGCCCGCGTTTTTCGCCGCGTCCGTTTAAACTCACCCCACCGCCGCGTAAGCAGCTCGATCTGTTTTAGTTTCAACAGGTGTGGCCCCATCGTCACCTTTTTTCTTATATCGCTACCAAGCCCTCCCGTTCAGCAGCATCGAACGTGATGAACGTCAGCGCGATGATCGTCGGTAACTTGTCTGAGGGCTGATGCAGACTGGGTTCTCCGACATCATGGGGTAAGAAAATGGAGTGAGGGAACCCGTAGGGAGCGCAAGCCCGCGACACGTGGTTACCTCCATCGCGAACGGATGATGTTCGCCGGTGCGATTCGTTTCAAGTTGCAAACCATTGAAGATCAAGATCAAAGTCAAGACCGCCGGGTTTCGTCCCGGCAGCCGACATCCTTTTGACTGGCCGCTCAAAAGGATGCAAAAACCAGCTTGAATATCTCCTGAACCTGGATCCACCGACACTGAGTCTGTTTCCGTCATGCTTCACGGATTCGGCTCGCCGCCCTTTAGGTCGGCGAATCATGCTCTTCGTCAGCTTTGGCGTAAAACCGTGATAACGATTTTGCGCCTCTTTCTATTTCTTGCGTGGCACCGATCAAACGGGCGGGACGGTGCCCGCCCTGCAGTCGTGTGTTATTCAGCAGCCAAGCCCTCCCGTTCAGCAGCGCCGAACGAAGAGAACGGTCAGCGCGATGGTCGTCAGCAACCTGTTTGAGGATAGATGCCGACGGGGCGAGTTTTGCCGACATCGCGGTGTTAGTGAACACAGAGAGGGAACCCGTAAGGGCGCATTGGGGTTGTTATTGATCAGAGGAACGAGAGGTGTTGCGTGAGATTTTTTGTGTCAGCAAGGTAGAGGGAGGAGCTATAGTCGTTCTATGGCGACGACCGATAACGCCGCTGACGTGAAAAAGATCCGCAACAACACCGTGAAGGCTGATTGATGACAACCCCTTGGGAGTCGATTTTGTGGTACTTTTGTCGACGCAAAAGTGCCCCGACGTGCGGGCGCGGAAGCCCGCGTCACGTGGGTACCACCTTCGCGAACGGATGAAGTTCGCCAGCGCAATTCGCTCTGAATAATGAACCACTGAAGCTCAAGATCACAGTCAAGGTCGCCGGGTTTCGTCCCGGCAGCCGACATCCTTTTGACTGGCCGCGCAAAAGGATGCAAAAACCGGCTTGAACATCTCCTGAACCTGGATTCACCGACAATGGGTCTGTTTCCGTTATGCTTCACGGATTCGGCTCGCCGCCCTTTAGGTCGGCGAATCGTGCAACGCACCATCTTTGGCGTAAAATGTTGATAACAGTTTGACGCCGTTCTCTATCTCTTCCGTGGCCCCGATCAAACGGGCGGGACGGTGCCCGCCCTTGCAGCAGAGTTGTTATTGAGCAGCCCAGCCCTTCCGTTCAGCAGCACCGAACGCAGTGAATGTCACCGCGATGAACGTGCGAGCGCGGAAGCCCGCATCACGTGGGTACCACCATCGCGAACGGATGATGTTTGCCAGAGCGATCAGCTTCGGATGACGAACCACTGAAGATCAAAGGCAAAGTCAAGCTCGGGTTACAGACTCTATACCTCAAGCTGACGAAGAAACTCTACCACATACGGGGTAAACTTCTCCGGCTCAACCAGAAACGAGTCATGACCGTAGTCGGAGTCAATCAGATGGTAGGTCACCGGCTTGTTGGCTTTGTGCAGCTCGTCCACCACTTCTTCGGTCTGTTCCGGTCGATACAACCAGTCCGAAGTAAAGGCGAACCACAGCGACGGGCAGTCCAGGCGCTCCAGCGCTTCGTCCATTCCGGAAAAATTCCACGCTACATCATAAAGATCAAGCGCCTTAGCGAGATAGAGAAAAGAGTTGCAATCAAACCGGGTGGGAAAACTGTTGCCATTGTACTCCAGATATCGCTCCACCTCGAACTGACCGAAGAAATCAAATAGACCGTCGCGGGCTGAAAAACGGCGGCCAAACTTCATGGCCATGGACTCTTCAGACAAAAACGAGATATGGCCGACAGCGCGCGCCAGAGCAAAGCCACTGGCAGGCGGGTGTTCCGGTTTGTAATTGCCCTTCTTCCACAGCGGATCATTATAGATCGCCTGACGGGCCAGAGCGTTGAGGGCGATGGCCATGGGTGAGGTTCGTCCGGTTCCGGCAATGGGAATGATTGAGCGCACCATATCCGGATAGTGGATGCCCCACTCCAGAGCCTGCATGGCGCCCATGCTGCCACCGATGACCGTAACCAACGAGGAGATGCCCAAGGCATCGAGCATCAGCTTTTGGGCGCGAACCATGTCGCGCACCATAACAATGGGGAATTTGAGTCGATAAGGTCGGCCGGTCTGCGGATTGGTGCTGGTGGGTCCGGTGGAGCCTTTGCAGGAACCAATAACATTGGAACAAATGACGTAGTATTTATCGGTATCGAGAACGCGACCGGGGCCAATCATGTTATCCCACCAGCCCGGCTTGCGGTCATCTTCGCTGTGCTTGCCGGCGGCATGGGCATCGCCGGTCCAGGCGTGGGTCACCAAAATGGCATTGTCGGCCGTAGCATTGAGCGTCCCGTAGGTCTCATAAGCCAACGTCAACGGTCCGAGCAGACGCCCACTCTCCAGGCGCAACTCCTGGTCGATCTTGATGGTCTGGGTTGTTACCAGTTGAACGTCGTTGGTCACATTTCTCTCCACACAAAAAGGCCCCATCCAGAGAGAATGGGGCCTTGTGGATACGTGCGACAGGAGAAACGTCCTGTGATGGATCAAGTATCCAAAGACGCCGCCTCATCTGTCCCCTTACGGGGGTGGAATTAGCACCTGTCATCCTGAACATCAGGACCGGTTGCTGTGGTTTCAAAGGGCCATTCCCTCCACCACTCGTGATAACACGGTTGTCAATGTGCTTTTCAATCTAAAGGAACACCCGTGGGTTGTCAACGTTTAAGCCATCAAACACTTACCAACGGCTCGACCAGGCCGGGTGACTGCAATCGGCATCCAAGGTCGAGATACGTCGCTGGCCGCTGCCATCATTGCGCATGACGTAAATCGCTTTTTTTCCTGAAATGTCATTGGAATAAACGATAAAGCGGCCATCCGGACTCCAGCGCGGATGTTCCTTGTTGCCGGCACCAAAGGTCAACTGGCGCTCATCCTTGCCATCGATACCGATACTGAACAGGTTAAAAGCCCCGCCTTCGAGGCGACTGAACACAATCCGCTTGCCGTCCGGACTCCAGGCCGGTGTCGCATTGTATTTGCCGTTATAGGTCAAACGTCGCACCTGGCCGTCGATCAGATCGGCAACAAACAGATGGGGATTGCCCTGGCGGTTGGAAACAAATACCAGTTGATCGCCAATCGGACTCCAGCTCGGATCGACATCAATGGCCCACGAGTTGGTCACCCGTTTGTGCAACTGTCCGGACAAGCTCTCCAGGTAGATTTCCGCGTTGCCGTCACGGGACAGGGTCAGGGCCAGTTCACGGCCGTCCTGGCGGTAGCGTCCGGAGATATTGAGCCCCTTGTAGCGGGAGATACGCGCTTCTTTGCCGGTATAGATCTCTTTACGGTACAGGTCGGGATTGCCCTGGCGGTAGGAGGTAAAAATCACCTCACGCCCTAACGGCGAGAAATCGGGATTGAGCACCAGACTGCGATGGTTGGTGATCCGCTTAGGGGCGTAGCCGTCCGACTCCATCAGATACAGTTCTTTGTGGCCGGACTGATTGCTGATAAAGGCGATGCGGGTGTTGAATGCTCCTGACTTGCCGGTGAGCGCTTCAAGGATCAGGTCGGCAAAACTGTGTGCCATGCGCCGCACGTCCGTCACTTGGCCACGATAGTTATGGCCCACCAACAGGCGCCGTGAGATCACATCAAACAAACGCAGGTCCAGCTCCACCTGGCTACCGTTAAGCCGATAGCCGCCTTTAAACAGCACCTGAGCGCCAAGCAGACGCCACTGGGTAAAGTTAACCTCGGTACTGGTCAGCCCCATGTGTCCGGCATCATCGAGAAACGCCTGCGGATCAACAAATTCAAACAGACCACTGAGATCAAGGTCTGCGCTGAGAACCTTATCAACGGTCTCTTCAACAGCTGCGTCGCGCTGCTGAAATGGCAGAATACGGGTCAAGCCCATGGGGATGGCCTGTTTGCCGGGTGTGGTGATAACAATCTCTTTGGCCGTGGTCATACCGGCTGTGCTGAAAACACTCACCAGTAACACAAGGGCGATCATCACTATTTTATTCATCGCATCAACATCTCTTTCGGATCAAAAGTTACGATCAGTTCGAGAGGACGGGCCGGTTTGGAAGGCAGTTGGCTCAACTGCTGCACCGCCCGCTTGACACTGGCATCGAAAAAGCTGTCCCCTGAAGGAGAGAGCATTTCGTAATGGGCCAGTCGTCCGGAGGTATTGAACTGCAGAACCATTTTGGCCTTGAGTCCACGCTCCCAGTAATGGCGAGGCAACGCCCAGGCCTGGGATAGATATTCCTTGATCCAGCTATCGAACCCGACTCCGGCTTCATCACCCTGCCCGCCCACTTCACCGACAGGCGCATCAATGGTATCGGTGGTTGGAGTTTCCCGTGTGGCCAAGGCGTTTAGTTCCTGTTTTAACGCGTTAATACGCTGTTTACGCTTGAGCCGTTCAATGGCGTCAAGGGTTTCTTCCTGATAATCTTTTTCCACCGTTTTGCTGGGAACGTCAGCCGGTTGTTTGACCACCGGTTTGTTCTGCGTAACCTTGGGTTGGGTCTTGACAACTTCGGCGGGAGTTTTTTTCACCGGGACCGGTTTTGTCTTCACCGGGACCGGTTTTGTCTTCACCGGGACCGGTTTTGTCTTCACCGGGACCGGTTTTGTCTTCACCGGCGGTTTGGTGACCGGCTTGGTCACTGCCGGGGTCTTTTTGGCCACCGGTTTCTTTTTCGCCGGGGCCTTTTTCTTTGCGGGAGCATCAGGACGTCCGGCACGGGGCTTGGCGACCGGCTTATTGAGCAGGTCGACGTAGTACACCGGTTTTTGCGGCTGTTCAAAGCGGGGGACCAAAAAACCACCCATCAGGGCAAACACCACCACATGCAGGATGAAGGACAATACCAACATTCTGCCGATTCCGGCATTGCTGTGATGGGAAAGATCTCGACGCGGAGTCACGGGTTCCGACATAACCGTCCTTTGACCTAGTTGGTTTCCGGTTCCAGAGCGACCATGCCGAGGCGGGTGACACCGGCACGGCGAATCGCCGCCAGCACGCGAACCACGCGTTCGTAGGGAACGACCTTATCCGCCTCAAGATAGACCTCTTTGCTGTCACGGCTGGCCAGCACCTGTTGCAAAACCGCCACTAGCTTGTCCGGACTGTCCACAGCTTGTTTGCCGATAAAGATCCGCCCACGACTGTCGATACTGACAATCAGCGACTGCTTGGCCGCTTCGAGATTGGGCGCCTGGCTGACTTCGGGCAGATTGACATCAACCCCTTTTTCCATCATCGGCGCGGTAACCATAAAGATAATCAGCAGCACCAGCATGACATCGACAAACGGGGTGACATTGATTTGCGACAAAGAGCTGCGCCGCTGGGGACGAGGGCTGATTTCCATCAGGACCTCCGCGTCATATGCTCAATGATGTTGAGAAATTCCTGGCTGAAGTTGTCCATCTCGCCGATCAGGATATTGACCTTGTTGAGAAAATGGTTATAGCCGACCACGGCCGGAATCGCCGCCATCAGGCCGATGGCCGTGGCGACCAGCGCTTCGGAGATACCTGGGGCAACAACCGCCAGTGAGGCACTGCCGGTCTGTCCGATGCCGTGAAACGAATCCATGATCCCCCACACGGTTCCAAACAGGCCGATAAACGGGGCCGTTGAACCGGTTGTGGCCAAAAAGGTCAGGTATTTTTCCAGCCGTTGGGTTTCCTGAGTGCTGGCACGACGCAAAGCCCGGGCGATGTTCTCTCCGCCCATATCGGCAAAGCCGCGACGGTCATCACCTTTCTCAACCCGTTGTACTTTGAGCAGTTCCTGATACCCCTCGCGAAACAAGGCACTCAGGGGTGAATGGCTGTACTGCTTGATCTCTTGGGCGACGGCGTCCAGGCGCTTTTTGTTCCAGAAAAAATCGATAAATTGGCTTGATTCACGGGTAGCGCGCTGAATCGTGCGAAATTTGTAGAAGATGATGGTCCACGACACCACGGAAAAATAGACCAGAACCAGTAACACCAACTTTACCACTGGACCGGCATTCCAGATCAAATCAAGCACGTGAGTCTCCTATCGGTTGTTTCTTTCATTTAAAGTTACGGTTTCCGCAGACAGCGCTGCGCATAGCGGGCGCAGCCGTTATCGGGATAGCGTTGCACATAGCGACGCAGACTGTTGACATCGTCAATATCCTCCCACGACTGCAGCATACGGTAACGAAGCTGACACGATATCAGCCGTGAGCGGGTCTGTTCAAGCACCCGTTCGCTGCTCCAGTCTATCTGTTCGAAAACAGACGGATAATAATCGCTTGCTCCGGCCAGCACATAGCCGCCATCCTCAGCGGGAACAAGAACAAAGTCATGATCACCCAAGGTCTCAAAGGCCTGGCGGACCCGTTCACGCGGCAGATCCGGGCTGTCCGTTCCCACCACACACACCCGCTGCCAGCCACATTGGATGGCTTGACGAAACATCCGTTTCAGCCGTTGACCAAGATCCCCCTGCCCCTGACAGATCAGCCGGCATTGTGGATAACGCTCGGCAAAATAGTTGTGTTCGCCGCTGTAGCAGATCACCACATCGTAGTCCTTATCACGGCTCAGTGCGGTAATCGTTTGACGCAGACTGAACGCATAGAGGGTTGCGGCTTGGCAAGGTGTCAGGTCGGGTGTCAGGCGTGTTTTCACCTGGCCGGGTAACGGCTGCTTGGCAAAGACCAGTAAAACGGACGCATTACGCACAACCGTACCTGTGGATAACTTAGTGGAATCTCCAAAGTTATCCACAACTAGTCACTCCGGCGAGGATATTCCAGTGTGGCATACGCGGAGTGATTATGAATCGATTCATAGTTCTCACATTCGACACGGAACCACTTAATAGAAGGGATACTTTTCAGTTTTTCCGTCACCGCCCGGACGATATCTTCGACAAACATGGGATTTTCGTAGGCCTGTTCCGTCACAGCTTTTTCATCTTCGCGTTTGAGCAACGAGTACACCGGCGCGCTGCCACAGCTCTCCACCCAGCTGATCAGATCTTCGATCCAGATCATTTTCTTGCTGCGGATGGCCACCGTGACGCTGCTGCGTTGATTGTGGGCGCCATAACGACTGATATCGCGTGAACACGGGCACAGTGAGGTCACGGGCACCCGCACTTCAAGGACAAAATCGTTCTTTTCACGCAGGGAGCCGACAAAGCGGCACTCGTACTCCATCAACCCTTTGGCCTGGGATACCGGTGCTTGTTTTTCGATAAAATAGGGAAAGGTCAACTCAATGTGGGCGCAGTCCGACTCCAGCCGTTCCTTCATCGCCTGCAGCAATCCTTCCATGTCATTGAGGGTCACCTGTTCACCGCGATACTGGTTGAGGATCTCCAGAAAGCGACTCATGTGAGTGCCCTTGAATTGATGGGGCAATTCCACATACATATTGATGCTGGCTACGGTCTGTTGTCGGCTGGTGTTCTTATCCTCAACAACAATGGGATAGCGCACATCCTTGATTCCCACTTTATCGATGGCAATATTGCGGGTATCCTGCGATTTCTGCAGGTCAGGCATGGAGGAAGATGTCATCTTATTTCTCGACGTATGGCACGGGATCAGTCTGACCGGCTTGGGCAAAGCCATTGAGTCGCAGTACGCAGGAATCGCAGCGACCGCAGGCGCGTCCATCCGGTGCCGGGTCATAGCAGGAATGGGTCAGAGCATAATCAACACCGAGATCGGTGCCCATGCGAATAATATCGGCTTTAGTCAGATGGAGCAGTGGCGTATGAATCTGATAACGTCCCTCATCTTCGACGGCAGCCTTGGTCGCCAGATTGGCCATGTTCTGATACGCCTCGATGAATTCGGGACGACAGTCGGGATAACCGGAATAATCCAGGGCATTCACGCCGATAACGATATCAAACGCTCCAAGCGCTTCCGCCCAGGCCAGTCCGTACGAGAGAAAAATCGTATTGCGTGCCGGAACATAGGTCACCGGGATCGCTTCATCAATCTGCCGGTCTTTGGGAACCTCGATGTCTGCGGTCAAAGCGCTGCCGCCGATCTTACGCAGATCAATGTCCACGATGAGATGCTGCTCGGCACCTATCTGCGAGGCAAAGGATTCGGCTTTTTCCAATTCAATGCTGTGGCGTTGACCATAGCGAAAACTCAGGGCGTATGGTGTCATGCCCTGGGCTTTGGCCCAGGCCAGGCATGTGGTTGAATCCAGCCCGCCGCTATAGAGTACAATGGCTTTTTTTGACATGATCTGTTTCCCGGATAAAGGCTTATAAGACCGTAGGTCTTTCAGGCTGTTGACAAACAGGCTCCCCGAGCCCAAGGACGGGCGAGCCAAAAACAAGGAGAGGTTTAACTCCTTGTTTTTGTAAGTGAAGCAAAACCGCGTTTTTGCGAAACGGCCATGACAAAGTCCCTGGATGGACTTTGTCATCAAACTGTAAGACCGTAGGTCTTTTTCTACATTTCATCGACACCATACACAAACCGGACATAAAAGAAAAGCTGCTGCACCCGTTCTTGGCAATCTGTGTGTTCACTCACAGTTCCAGGGTGTGCGGACCCACAACCGGCAAAGGTTTTACACCCTGATTTCATCTTGCCTCGGCATGAACGGTGGCGGTATAGTCCCTGTCATGTCTTTTGCCCTGAACATTGAACATCTGAATAAATCGTTCGGCAGCCATGCCGCGGTCAAGGATCTGTCGTTGTCGGTTGAACGTGGTGAGATTTTTGGCTTACTCGGCCCAAATGGTGCCGGCAAAAGTACCACCATCAACATGATCTGTGGTGTTTCACGTATTGATTCAGGAAGCGTATCCGTTTTTGGTCATGACAGCCAGAAGCACTGCCAGCACGCCCGCCGTCTGACTGGTGTCATGCATCAGGAGGTGGTGGCCGATGCTTTTTTCACTATTGATAAAGCCCTGAAAATGCATCCCGGTTTTTTCGGCGTCAAATCCGATCCGGATTGGCGACAGCTTCTTATCGAACGTCTTGACCTTACGGACCATTTGCACAAGCCGATGAACTGTCTTTCCGGCGGTATGAAGCGCCGTTTCATGCTGGCAAAGGCGTTGATTCATAAACCTCGTTTATTGATCCTTGACGAGCCGACCGCCGGTGTGGACATTGAGCTACGCCATACAATCTGGTCGTTTATCCGTGAAATCAATCAGCATGACACGACCATCCTGCTAACTACCCATTACCTCGAAGAGGCGGAGCAGATGTGCCGGCGGATTGCCATTATGAACGCCGGTGAGCTTGTCGCTCTGGATACCACGCAGGCCCTTCTTAACCATCTTGATACGCGACAGATCACGTTAATTCTCGATCAACGTTTGAACACCGTGCCGGACTGGCTGGCCTTACGTTCTGCATCCTTGTCCGCCGATGGTCTTCAGGTGTCCGTCTCACTCGCGGCCGATGAGACGGTATGCGCGTTTCTTCAGCAGTGCCATGGTCATGGCTTACCGGTTCGCGATCTGGAGACCGCTTCTCCCAATCTGGAGGAGGTTTTTCTCCATCTGACTCGCGGTAAAAACATTGGCGAGGTGGCTTCATGACCCCGTTGCAGCGTAATGACCAGACCTACTGTTCGTGGTTGCCGTTCTTTTCTTTATTAAAGAAGGAGATACACCGCTTTTGCCGCGTTTACACCCAGACACTGATTACACCGGTGATCATTGCGTCACTCTATTTGTTCGTTTTCGGTGCAACACTGGGCAATCGCATTTCGGTGATTGACGGTTTCAGTTATGCGCAATTTGTCATCCCTGGCCTGATTCTGATGGGGGTGATCAATAATACGTTTGCCAACAGTTCGTCGTCACTGTTCATGTCGCGCCATCTCGGCCATATTGTCGACCTTCTTGTGATGCCCCTTTCGTCGCTGCAAATAGTGGCTGTGTACACCCTTGCAGCCATGTCACGCGGCCTTTTTGTCGGGGCGGTGGTGTGTTTTATCTCGACGTTTTTTGCAAAACTTCCTTTTGCATATCCGCTCTATGCGTTGGCCATGACGGTGTTGTGCAGCTTTCTATTTGCCCAGCTCGGCATCATTGCGGGTCTGTTTTCAGACAGCTTTGACGGTCTGGCCATGTATATCAACTTTCTGTTGCTGCCGTTGATTTTCCTTGGTGGGGTGTTTTATCCGATTTCGATACTCCCCCCATTCTGGCGCCAGATTTCGCACATCAATCCGTTATTTTACATTCTTGATGGGTTTCGACATTCCCTGCTCGGCGTCGGTGACTTACCTTTGATGGGATCGTTCCTTTTTACCTCTGTCCTCAGCCTTATTTTGTTTGTTATCTCTGTGAAGCTGATTCAGCGCAGTTCCCGTTTTCGGACATAAAAAAACCCACCGTCTGGTGGGTTTTTACGACACTGTGTTTATATCCTTTTATTCGGTCATACTCTGTAGCAGGACCTGTCCGCCATAGGCGGCATTTTTTCGCACCAGCCGATCAGCGGTGTCACCATCATGGCTTTCAAAGGCATCAATGATTTTTTCGTGCTCCTGCACGGAAATCTCCATCCGTCCCGGCAGAGACAGTGAAGCGATCCGCAACCGATCAAATTTTTTTAACAGCTGCTGAATTAATTCCAGAAGTTTTTCATTACCTGAAGCCCGAATAAACTGCTCATGAAACTCGTTATGAACGCGGAAAAAGGTCTTGACGTCTCCGGCACTGGCGAGTTTCGCCAGACGGTTATTGATGGTTTTAAGCCGGTCAACATCCTTATCGGTAAGTTTTTCCGCAGCCAGGCGCGCGGCATAGCCTTCCAGAATACTTTTAATCGAATAAAACTCCTCGACATCGCGCTCGGTCAGAGCTGTGACAACCGCACCCTTTCGCGGTACCACGGTTAAATATCCCTCAGATTCCAATTGGCGAAAGGCTTCTCGAATGGGGGTGCGGCTAATTCCATAACGTTCGGCAAGGTCCGGTTCAGAAACACGCTCACCCGCTTTAAGAGTCCCTTTTAGAATGGCATCGCGAATATTTTCCAGAATCTTTTCGCGCAGAGTCTGGTGTCTTTCTATGGGTTTTTTCTTCATTGTGTCCTCATTTACACATCCACGGTGAACCGACAATGACGCCTTTGTCCCTTGACGCAGTTCACATAACCGGCATTTTATTTTACTAGTGGAACATAGTATATATGTATACTGTATACAGCACAAGCACTAGTTATCTCTCATTATTTTTATTTACCTGCGTCTTGTGTTTCCGTTAAGCCGAAGGTATTCTTGGCCAAGATGGAGTGGCTATGAATTCAATTCGTAATGTTATTGTGTCCCTGACCGCCCTGGTGTCCATTCTCATCACCGGCACAATCGGCTATCGGCACATTCAGGGCTGGTCTTTGATTGACTCGTTCTATATGACGGTCATTACAGTTGCGACCGTTGGTTTTCGTGAGGTTCACGAACTCAGTAATCAGGGACAACTTTTCACAATATTTATCATCATCTGTGGCACCGGACTTGTTGCTTATGCCGCAGCCAGCGTTATTCAACTGATGGTCGAAGGTCAGTTGCGCCAGTTTTTGGGGAGGAAAAAATTGTTACAACAGATTTCCAAACTGGAGAACCATTACATCGTTTGCGGCTATGGACGAATCGGCAATTTTATCTGTCGTGAGCTAGCCGCCAAACCGGTTCCTTTTGTGGTGGTTGAAAGTGATAACGAGTTGTGTGCCAAGATGAGTGAGGAAGGAACGCTTTATGTCAACGGTGATGCCACCGCTGACGAGGTGTTGATTAACGCCGGGATTACCCGCGCCAAAGGGCTGATCACCGCCGTAACATCGGATACAGCCAATGTGTACATCACCCTCACCGCCCGCGGCTTGAATCCCGACCTTTTCATTCTGGCCCGCTCCGGCGAGAAATCGACGGAAAAAAAGCTGATCCGCGCCGGAGCAAGTAAAGTGATATCTCCCTACACCATCGGTGCCAATCGCATGGCTCAGGCTGTTTTACGTCCCTCAGTGATGGATTTTATTGAGATTGCCACGGCACATCACAACCTTGAGTTACAGATTGAAGAGATCCGTATCAACACTGGGTCGGATCTGGTTAACCGCACCTTGATGAGCTCCGATATCCGCAAGCAGCTGGGTATCATTATCGTTGCTATAAAAAAGCGCCACCATGAGCAGATGCTGTTCAATCCGCCCTCTGATGCCCTGATGGAAGAGGGAGATATTCTCATCACCCTCGGTGAACCGGGTTCGATTCAACGTCTCGAACGCCGTGCTTCCGGAAGCGCTGATTAGCCCCCTGCTCAGTGCTGTTACAACCAAAAAAGGCAGCCGATAAGGCTGCCTTTTTTATTGCTGTGGATCATCCGGATTAACGGGCTTTGCGCGCCGCAACCTGGATACGGATCATGGCACGCTCAAGAGCGGCTTCCATAATCCGGAATTGTTTATCTTCGGGTTCAAGCTTTTTCAGTGCGTCTTCTGCACGACCCAAAGCAGCTTTAGCACGAGCCAGATCAATCTCATCAGCCGGCTCGGCAGTTTCAGCTAAAATTGTTACCTTACCCTCCTCAACTTCCACGTAGCCCCAGTTGACTGCCACGTGAAATGCTGCACCGCCCTTGCGATAGGTCAGTTCCCCAACCTTCAGGGTGGTCAACAACGGGGTATGGCCAGGCAGAATGCCCAGCTCACCAAGGGCGCCGGGAGCAATAATCTCGTCGACTTCCTCGGAGAGAACCCGCTTGTAAGGAGTGACCATCTCCAGTTTTAATATGTCTGCCATGTGCAACTTCCTTTATCGTTGCGGGCGACCTGAGCCGCCCTCAAACTCAAATGATTAAGCTGCCATTGATTTGGCTTTTTCCAGAACCTCTTCGATGGTACCAACGAGGTAGAAAGCCTGCTCAGGAACATCATCATGCTTGCCGTCAAGGATTTCCTGGAAGCCTTTAATGGTGTCTTTCAGCTCAACGTACTTACCGGGAGAACCGGTGAAGACCTCAGCAACGTGGAACGGCTGAGACAGGAAGCGCTGAATCTTACGGGCACGGGCAACAACCTGCTTATCATCTTCAGACAGCTCATCCATACCGAGGATGGCAATGATGTCCTGAAGGTCTTTGTAGCGTTGCAGAACAAACTGCACATCACGAGCCAGCTTGTAGTGCTCGTCACCCACAACCTGGGGATCGAGAATACGGCTGGAGGAGTCCAGCGGGTCAACCGCAGGATAGATGCCGAGCTCGGCAATCTGACGGGAAAGAACGGTGGTGGCGTCCAAGTGAGCAAACGCCGTTGCTGGAGCCGGGTCAGTCAAGTCATCCGCAGGAACATAGATGGCCTGTACCGAGGTGATGGAACCTTTATCGGTGGTGGTGATACGCTCTTGCAGCTCACCCATCTCCGTACTCAGAGTCGGTTGGTAACCTACCGCTGAAGGAATACGGCCAAGAAGTGCGGAGACCTCGGAGCCTGCCTGGGTAAAGCGGAAGATGTTATCAACAAACAGCAGAACGTCCTGACCTTCCTCATCACGGAAGTACTCAGCAACGGTCAGAGCCGACAGGGCAACACGGGCGCGCGCTCCGGGAGGCTCATTCATCTGACCGTAAACCAGAGCGGCTTTATCGAGAACGCCGGACTCTTTCATTTCTTCCCAAAGGTCATTACCTTCACGGGTCCGTTCACCAACACCGGCGAATACAGAGAAACCACCGTGTTGCTGGGCAATATTATTGATCAGCTCCATGATCAGTACGGTTTTACCAACACCCGCACCGCCGAACAGACCGATTTTACCACCACGTGCATAAGGTGCCAGCAGGTCAATAACCTTGATGCCGGTTTCGAATGACTCAACTTTGGTGGATTGGCTGACAAAATCAGGTGCCGGACGGTGGATGCCCCACTGCAGGTCGGCTTCAACAGGGCCTGCTTCGTCAACCGGCTCACCAACAACATTCAGGATGCGACCGAGGGTCTTGCGACCAACCGGCATAACAATCTGATCGCCTGTCGCCAAAACTTCCTGACCGCGAACCAGACCTTCTGTCGAGTCCATGGCGATGGCACGTACGGTGTTTTCGCCCAAGTGTTGAGCAACCTCAACAACCAGATTCAACTCACCCTCACCCAGTGCCGAGTTGGTAATTTTCAGGGCGTGATAAATTTCAGGAAGCTTACCCGCTTCAAACTGAACGTCTACGACAGGACCGATGACCTGTACAATCTTACCTTTATCCATGAGAAAAACTCCTTTAATTCCCCACATCGTGGAGAGACACGTTACTTAATTGATTCAGCACCAGAAATAATTTCCATCAATTCTGTCGTAATGGCAGCCTGACGTGCACGGTTGTACTGCAGTGTCAGTTTGTTGATCATCTCGGAAGCGTTCTTGCTTGCGCTATCCATACTGCTCATACGCGCCCCGTGCTCAGAAGCCACTGATTCGAGCATAGCCCGGAACAGTTGAACTTCAATGTGCTTGGGCAGAATGGAGCTGAGCACGTCTGCACTGCTCGGCTCGTAGATGTAATCGGCAACATAGCTCGGCTCTTCATCCTCGGAAAGTTCCGGAACAATGGGCAATAACTGTGCTGTGGTTACTTCCTGGCTAATTGCACTGATGAACCGGTTGTACATCATAAAGACGCCGTCAAACTTGTCTTCAAGATAATCGTCAACGATTTCGCTGCCGATCAATGAAGCCGTGGCGTAGGTGATGTTACCGGTCAGGTTGTCATACACTTTATCGATTACGAGGCCGGGACGACGCTTAAGGCCTTCGTTCCCTTTACGACCGATAATTCGTAACGTGTATTCTTCATATCCTTCAGCCTGGTTCCGTATAAACGCTTCTGCGGCCTTGACAATGCTGCTGTTGAATCCACCACACAGACCGCGGTCAGCGGTCATGATCACAATCAAAGCACGTTTTTTTTCACGTGATTCGAGCAATGGGTGTGAGGCCTCCGCATTACGCTGAGCCATGCTGGACAGGACATCCTGCATTTTTTCAGCATAAGGGCGGGCGGCCACAACGGCATCCTGAGCGCGGCGAAGCTTGGCAGCAGAAACCATTTTCATCGCTTTGGTAATCTGCTGTGTATTTTTTACGGATCCAATCCGTTTTTTTATGTCCTTCAGACTCGCCATTTTTTAATCCTCAGGTTGATAGTCTAGGCTACGAACTGACCTTTGAATTCCTCGAGAGCAGCTTTAAGACGACCCTCAAGATCGGCATCAATCGCTTTTTTCTCAGTCAGATCATTGATGAGATCAGCGTGCTTGCTGTCGATAAACGCCAGCAGCTCTGACTCGTAACGGCCGACAGTTGCTGCCGGATAATCATCAACGTAACCATTGTTAGCCGCGTAGATCGCAACAACCTGCTTGGCAACCGGCAGAGGCTGATATTGGCCCTGTTTGAGGATCTCAACCAGACGCTCACCACGTTGCAGCTGCTTCTGAGTTGCAGCATCGAGGTCGGAACCAAACTGGGCAAAAGCGGCCATTTCACGATATTGAGCCAGAGCCAGACGCAGGGTACCGGCAACTTGCTTCATCGCTTTAACCTGGGCGCTACCACCAACACGGGAAACCGACAGACCAACGTTAATCGCCGGACGAACACCGGAGTAGAACAGGTCGGTTTCGAGGAAGATCTGGCCATCGGTAATGGAGATAACGTTGGTCGGAATATACGCAGATACGTCACCAGCTTGTGTTTCGATGATCGGCAGAGCGGTCAAAGAACCGGCACCGAGTTTATCGTTCACCTTTGCCGCACGCTCGAGCAACCGGCTGTGGAGGTAAAAAACGTCACCAGGGAATGCCTCACGTCCCGGCGGACGACGCAGCAGCAGGGAGAGCTGACGGTAGGCAACGGCCTGTTTGGACAGATCATCATAGATGATCAGGGCGTGCTTGCCGTTATCACGGAAGTACTCACCCATGGTAACACCGGTGTACGGTGCAATGAATTGAAGGGGTGCCGGGTCAGATGCCGTTGCCGCAACAACGATAGTATAATCCATGGCACCGTGTTGCTTCAGTTTGTCAACAACCTGGGCAACCGTGGAACGTTTCTGACCGATAGCAACATAGATACAGACAACGTCCTGACCTTTTTGGTTGATGATGGTGTCAACTGCAACAGCTGTCTTACCAGTCTGACGGTCGCCGATGATCAGCTCACGCTGGCCACGACCGATGGGAACCATGGAATCAATCGCTTTAAGGCCGGTCTGCATCGGCTCGTGAACGGATTTACGAGCAACAATACCCGGAGCTTTAACTTCCACTTGGCCATAGTTGTCGGATTTGATCTCGCCTTGACCGTCAATGGCTATACCGATACCGTTGACGACACGGCCAATCAGAGACTCACCAACCGGGACACGTACTATCTGCTCAGTACGCTTAACCGTGTCACCCTCTTTGATATGCTCAGAGTCGCCCAGAATCGCAGCACCAACGTTATCTTCCTCAAGGTTCAGTACCATACCCATGGTGCCGCCAGGGAACTCAAGAAGCTCACCGGACATGGCTTTATCCAGACCATGAATACGTGCAATACCGTCACCGACGGAGATGATGCTACCAGTCTCACTAACTTCTACTTCGCGACCAAAGTTTTCAATTTGCTTTTTAATGATCGCACTGATTTCTTCTGCTTTGATTTCCATGAGTACTTCCTACCCCTTCTTTAAGGTATCTTCAATCCGCTGTAATTGGGTCTTAATGCTTCCGTCAAAAACTTTGCCTCCAACCTCGGCCTTGAGTCCACCAAGCAAGGTTGAGTCCACCTTGGTCTGGAGATCAATTTTTTTACCGCTTTGTGCTTCGAGTCCTTTTTGGATACTATCGGCCTGTGCCTTAGTCAGCTTAGTAGCTGAAGTTACGTTGGCACGCACGATGCCAGAAATCTCATCGGCAAATGCGGTATAATCTGTGTGGATCTGACCGACATACTGAATACGATCCTTGACTGTCAGCAATCCAACAAATTTTTTGATCCCTTCTGAAAGCTCCATTTTGTTGACAATGTCAGCCATGATGGCCTTTTTCTTATCAACATCAAGTGTGGGGCTTTCCATCAACAATCGAAGAGCATCCTCACGAGCAAGAACAGCGCTGACTTCTCCCAGTTCTGCACCATACTGCTCGACCAGTTTTTGTTCAGTCGCCAGCTCTACCAGAGCTGTAGCGTACCGTTTTGAAATCGCGCTGCTACTCAATGCAGTTCTCCTACTTTCGTTTTATATTCTTCAACTAAACGGGCCTGATCCTCTTTATTGACTGCCTTTTTAAGAATATCTTCGGCGATACCAACAGCCATGGTTACAGCTTCCTGCTGCAGAGTCAGACGTGCCTTTGCGACTTCGTTGTCAGCTGATTTTTGGGCTTCAGCCTTGATTTTTTCAGCCATCTCTTTGGCTTCGGAAATAATCCGTTGTTTTTCGCTTTCGGCTTCTTCCCGGATGGCCACCTGAATGCCGGCAATTTCAGATTCTGCCTGAGTCAACTTGCTGTCATATTCCGCATATTTTGACTCGGCGGATTCTGCGGCCTCCTGAGAAGCTTTCAGAGCCTGCTCAATCCCTTCACGGCGTGCGGCCAATGCATTTTTAAGTGGTTTGGCCACAAAATAAACCAGAATGGCAGCCATCACACAGAAATCCAACACACGCCACAAAAAATCTTTCAGCAATGCGCCACTGTCGACATGATGAGCATCACCCGAGGCTAATGCAATCCCGGCACCGGCAAGAACGAATCCCATGCTCGCAGCTGCCGTTAAGGTCCGTTTACTTGTCAAAAACTTATCAACAAACATTATTTCACGTCCCTTCCCAGAACCTTTGAAGCGATGGCGTTCGCCAGATTCTTTGTTTCTTTTCCTAAAGTTTTACGTGCTTCTTCCGCTTCTCCGGCGACTTTGTTTTTCATTTCGGCTAAACTTTTGTCTGCCTCGCCGCGTGCCGCACCGAGAATAGCGGATTCCTCTTTAACTGCTTCAGCACGAAGCGACGCTGCTTCCTGGCTGCCTTCCAGTTTCGCTTGCTGGAGCTTACTCTCGTAGCTTTCCATCTTTTCATTGATGGATGCTTCCAGATCGCTCGCCTTTTGATGACCGCCGTCAATTGCTTCCTGGCGTTGCGCCATAATATTACGCAAAGGACGATATAACAGGATGTTAAGTACCGCCATAAGGATCAGGAAATTGACAAACTGCACCAGGATGGTCCAATCAATGCTTATCACCGCGTAACCTCTTTCTTCCTTTTGAATTCAACTCGATTGTGAATGACTAGAAGATCACTAGACAGATAACAGAAAGCCCTGCTGGGCAGAGCAGGGCATTCCTATCACAGAGACATGAGAAATGTCAAGGATTTTGTCCTCATTACGGTCTTCAAAAACCCGTAGTGTTGACTATTTATACAACATTCATATAGTCCAATATCCGTTGGAGTTCAGAATTATCATAAAAACTGATTTCGATCCTGCCACCCTTCCCTTTGGTTTTGATCTTCACCTGAGTTCCGAGGTTTTTCTTGAGGATATCTTCCAAATGATTTAATTCCGGATCAATTTTAGCCTGTTTGTCTTCTTCGCTGGGTGCAACCACGGTTTTGATCTTTTTTACCAGTGATTCAGTTGCCCGCACCGACAAACCCTTTTTAACAACCTGATCGCGGGCCTCAACCATGTCCTCTTCACTCTCTAATGACAGAAGACAACGGGCATGTCCCATACTCAATTTTTCTTCCAACACATCCTGCCGAATCGATTCAGGCAACCGCAATAAGCGCAGTGAATTAGTCACAGCAGAACGACTTTTACCCACACGTTTCGCGACATCTTCTTGAGCCAGATCAAAATTTTCAATCAGATGCTTATACGCTTCAGCTTCTTCAATTGCGTTAAGGTCTTCACGCTGTATATTCTCAATCAGAGCAATCTCAAGCGCCCAGTCTTCAGAGACATCCTGAATCGTTACCGGAACTTCCGTTAATCCAGCTTTTTGCGCGGCACGCCAACGTCGCTCTCCGGCGATAATCTGATAAAAATCATCAACACGACGCACAACCAAAGGCTGTATGACGCCCTTCTCTTTAATGGAGGCAACCAGCTCCTCCATCTTCTCATCATTGAAGGTCTTTCTCGGCTGGCTATGGTGAGGTTTAAGATCCTCGATGCCACAGAGAAAATATTTACCGTTGGAAGCCGGTGTTGCTGCGCTAAGCAGAGCTCCCATCCCTTTACCTAAAGCGGGTCGTTTCGCCATCATGTTTTCCTTGTATTAATCACTTCCTGGGCCAAGTCCAGATAGGCGGTAGCACCACGTGATGAGACATCATAAAGGAGCACTGGTGCACCATGACTTGGCGCTTCGGATAACCGGACATTTCGCGGGATCACCGATTTAAACACTTTTTCCTGGAAATGCTCCCGCACCTCCTCGCTCACTTGGTGGGACAGATTGTTGCGCCGATCAAACATGGTCAAGACGATGCCACGCAAGGATAATCCGGTATTCAGACCTTGCTGGACGAGACCTATGGTTTTCATCAACTGACTCAATCCTTCCATGGCATAATACTCACACTGGAGAGGAACGATAACCGAACCGGCGGCAGTCAATGAATTAATGGTCAGCAATCCCAATGATGGAGGACAATCGATAATAATATAATCATAGTCCTCAGACACGTGATTGATCACGCTACGCAGACGATATTCACGACGATCTGCTGCAACCAATTCGAGTTCGGCACCAATCAGATCCGTTGTCGAAGGTAAAATATTAAGAAAACCCAATTCGGTTTTAACAATTCCTTCTTTAACAAGCAACGGGTCATGCAAGGTATCGTAGACAGTGACATCAAGGTCTTCAGTGACAACGCCAACACCACTACAAGCATTGCCCTGAGGGTCCATATCGACAAGCAGGGTTTTTTTCTCAGCAACAGCCAATGAGGCAGAAAGATTAACAGCGGTTGTCGTTTTACCAACGCCACCTTTCTGATTCGCAATGGCAATGATTTCGGCCATATTAACTCCTATATCCGAGAAGAGTGCATAATATCACACTCATGACTGTGCTTAAACTGCAATTAGCATTCGGTCAACTGATTACTCTTACTCAGGACAATAAATGCCCTTTTTTCATCCAGGGGCTGAAGAATTCGCTCATGGATTGTCACTATTTCGATGTTCAACTTTGACAAGATATCTGTTGCTTCTTCAATTTCTCTCTTGTAATCAGCACCCTTCATTGCAACCAAAACACCATTCTGCGCTAAATAATCATGGCTGAGTTGACAGAACTGTGAAAGGGAACTAAACGCCCGTGAGGTGATATACGGGTAGCGTTGTTTAGATTGATTGTTAAGATTTTCAATTCGTGTTGAAAGTGCCTGATAGTCAGTCAGGTGTAATTTCCTGACACAATGTTTTTGAAATTGAATTTTTTTACTGACGGTATCAACAGAAGTTACCGTCAATTGTGGATAATATATTTTCAGTGGAATTGACGGCAACCCTGCCCCAGAACCGATGTCAAGCAGATGGGAATCGGAATCAATAAACTCACCCAGCAGTAGGGAATCAATAATATGTTTTTGCCAACATATTTTTTTTTGACGAATTGCTGTCAAATTTATTTTACGATTCCAAATTAACAGTTCATCAAGATAGCGGTCTATCAGCGCATAGTGTTCAGATGATAGCCTCAGCATAGTGGGTAAGCAGCTATTGACCTCTTCAATGGTCATTTTTGCCTCGAAGCAAAACAGAGAGGATTGTTATCGCTGCGGGAGTAACGCCAGGAATACGAGAAGCCTGCCCAAGGTTTTCAGGGCGGATTTTACACAATTTTTCGATCACTTCCGCTGACAGACTATGAACCTTTGTGTAATCAAATGTCTCAGGGATTTTCACCAACTCATTTTTTTTAAATTTTTCAACCTGGTCATTTTGACGTTTAATATATCCATCATATTTTATTGCAATTTCAACCTGCAGCAAAACTTCATCTGAATAGGCATCCAGTCCCTTAACGACACTTTTTAGTTGCGCAATCGTTATATCTGGACGCTTTAAAAGGTCTTTCGCTGACTGCCCATTACTTATTTTTTCAACCTTCAGAGCAGCTATTTTATCCTTATCTTTAGCTGTAATCCGCTCATCAACAAGAAGCTTTAATGCCTCATCAATGTGTTGTTTTTTTATAGAATATTGTTCCCACCTTTGTTCATCAACCAGACCAACCTGATAACCCAATTCAGTTAAGCGTTCGTCGGCATTATCTTCACGCAGCAACAATCGGTATTCAGCGCGTGATGTAAACATACGATACGGTTCTTTAGATCCAAGATTAATAAGATCATCAATAAGAACCCCAATATAAGCCTGGTCACGCCGCAAAACGACAGGTGATTTATCTTCAATTTTTCTGACTGCATTGATACCAGCCATTAACCCTTGGGCAGCCGCCTCCTCATAGCCTGAAGTACCATTAACCTGTCCGGCATGAAAGAGCCCCGCGATCAACTTTGTTTCTAAGCTGGGTTTGAGTTGAATAGGATCTACATAGTCATACTCGATTGCATAACCGACGCGCATTATTTCAACATTTTCAAGACCAGGAATCGTTCTTAAAAATTTCAACTGTACATCTGCGGGCAACGATGTGGGCAGTCCATTAGGATAGATCTCTGAAGAATTTAAACCCTCTGGTTCAAGAAAAATTTGATGGGTAGTTTTTTCTGGAAAACGAACAACTTTATCCTCAATCGAAGGACAATAGCGGGGCCCCACTCCCTCAATAACTCCGCTATACAATGGAGAACGGTCCAATCCTGATCGGATAATATCATGGGTTTTTTCGTTGGTCGCCGTAATGTAACACGACACTTGTTGCTGATTTACGTGTTCACTCACATAAGAAAAAGGCCTGAACGTGTCATCTCCAGGTTGCTCTTCAGTTTTAGAGAAATCAATACTGCCTCGATAGAGTCTAGGAGGCGTACCTGTTTTCAATCGACCAACATCAAAACCCAATTCTTTTAATTGATCGGACAAACCTAACGATGGGGGTTCCCCTGAACGACCGCCGGGATAATGATTGAGTCCGACATGAATCAAACCTCGCATAAAGGTTCCAGTGGTCAAAACAACACACTGGCAATCAAAACGCCACCCTTCTTTGATCTCAACCGCAACAATTTGATTATTTTCAACAACGAGACGGCTCACGGTACCTTGCTTCAAATCGAGCATATTTTGATTTTCAACAACTAATTTCATCGATTGAGAATACAAAAATCTGTCGGCTTGAGCTCGAGATGCTTGAACAGCTGGACCTTTCTTTGTATTTAAAACCCGAAACTGAATGCCGGTTTTATCGATATTCTTTGCCATTTCACCGCCCAGGGCGTCAACCTCCCTAACAAGATGGCCCTTGGCTAAGCCGCCAATTGCCGGATTGCATGACATTTGAGCAACAGCATCCAGATTCATATTCAACAAAAGCGTTTCATGGCCCATTCGTGCAGCAGCCAGTGCCGCCTCACAACCAGCGTGCCCTGCACCGACAACAACCACTTCATATTTTTTATCGTTGACAATCATTTTATTCACCACTGTTTCACGTGAAACATTTTATTTACCAATACAGAAACGGCCAAAAATATCGTTTAAGATATCATCAGGCGTTGTTTCACCCGTTATTTCACCCAAGGCCTGCAAGGCTTCACGTAAATGCAAAGCTAAAAACTCATCCGACTGGCCTGATTCAAAAGCTGCCTTAAAATCCTTAAGGTAACTATAACAACGAATAAGAACTTCTTTGTGACGTCTATCAGATAATATGACAGATTCATCATAGTGCTGGCTTTTAAGATTGAGTTTATCAAGAATACCATTGATCAATCGATCAACATCAATGTTTTCTTTTACAGATATTGAGAAATTTAAAAAACTAGAAAGGTGTTCCTTCGGAAAATCAAAATCAGGTTTGTCGCACTTATTGATAACAAAAATAAAACGATCAGACGGCAAAAGCTCAATATCTTGAAAAATAGAGCCGTCAAACGGTTGTGAACCATCGATCATATATAAAACTACATCAGCAGACTGTATCTGTTTTTTTGCTCTCAATACCCCATCTTGCTCAATAGGATCATCAGACTCACGAATACCAGCAGTATCAATAACTGTGATCGGATAACCGTGAAGAGTGATGGTCTCTTGGATAATATCTCGTGTCGTGCCAGGAATATTGGTAACAATTGCCCTATCCTCACCCACAAGCAAATTTAACAGGGAACTTTTACCTACATTAGGTTTGCCAAGAATCAACAGAGAAAAACCATCACGAAGTATTTTACCCTCATCATAGCCGGAAAGAGTTTCTTCGATTTTCAATAAAAGAAATTCGCAGTCACCTTGGATAGATAAAGCATGTTGCGTTTCAATATCTTCCTCAGGAAAATCAATATAAGCTTCAATTAAAGCCAACATCGACAGTATTTTATCCTTAAACCCATAAACACGATCCGACAGAGCGCCCTTCATCTGTCGTAATGCTAACTGGCTGGCCATGCTTGACTTAGCTGCAATCAAATCTGCGATTGCTTCAGCATGTGAAAGATCAATACGACCATTTTTAAAAGCGCGATAAGTAAATTCACCAGGCTCAGCTATCCGTACTCCAGATTTGACGAAAACATCAATAATAGCTCGAACAACTGCAACGCTGGCATGACAATGTATTTCTACAACATCTTCACACGTATAAGATTTAGGTGCTGCCATATAGACAACCATAACCTCATCAAGAGAGACACCCTTATCACAGATAAAACCATAATAAAAAAAATGTGAAGATAACGACTTAAACCTGTTTAGAGATTTAGTGAAAAAATGAGGTAAAACAATATCTAAAGAATTAGAACCAGAAAGTCGTAAAATAGTAACAGCTCCATGACCAGGTGCTGTTAGTGGAGCAATAATTGTATCATCATCTGAGAACATACCATTCCCCAACTAAAAGACCGATTTGAAAAACAAATCGGTCTTTTAGATAAATTATTGAAAGTAAAAATCAAGCAGGCTTTTTATAAATTAAATATTGCTGGAAAATAGTCAAAAGATTATTCACCAACCAATAGACAACAAGCCCAGCTGGAAAATTCAGAAACAGAAATGTAAAAACAACAGGCATGGCCAACATCATTTTAGCCTGCATAGGATCCATTGTATTTGGAGTCAATTTTTGTTGAATAAACATCGTTAAACCCATAACCAATGGCGTTATGTAATAAGGGTCCTTTACAGATAAATCAGTGATCCAGAAAATAAAGGGTGCATGACGCAACTCAATCGTTCCAAGAAGAACCTTATAGAGCGCAAAAAAGACAGGAATCTGCACCAACATCGGCAGACAACCTCCCAGAGGATTAACACGATGTTCGCGATATAACTCCATCATTTTACGATTAAGAGACTCGCGGTCATTACCATATTTTTCTCTGAGTTTTTTCATTTCTGGCTGGATTTTCTGCATCGCCTTCATTGATACATAACTCTTTTGAGTTAACGGCCAGAAAAGCATTTTTATAATGACAGTCAGTAAAATAATTGAAAAACCATAATTGCCAATATACCCATAAAAGAAATTGAGAACCGTGTGCAAAGGCTTAGCTAATATTTTAAAAAAACCATAATCAACAACACGTACTAAATTATCATCAACCCCTTTGAGAATTTGAACGTCTTTAGGACCATAAAAAACTTTAGTATTAAAATCTATCTGCTGACCATTCGAAATATTTAAATCGGAAGAAATCAGATTAGTTTGAACATAATTATTTTGATGTTTTACTAATAAGTTTGAAAATTTATCATTCCCTATTACGGCCGAGAAAAAATACTTATTTTCAAAACCAGACCAATCAATATTTGAATAAATCTCATTGTCAATATCTTCAACATCAATTGTAGTCAATTCATCATCAGAAAAATAAACAGGTCCAACAAATTCCAGCCGATTACCTTTTATATCTTCGGACCAAAAATTAGATAAAGATAAAACAATATTTCCACTAGTTGACTCTGTAGATGTATTTTTTAAAGAATAAATAATATCGAAATCATATTTATTTTTATAAAAGATATATCTTTTATTTATTTTATAATTATCAACAGTAGAATAAAAATCAACTTTTAAACTATTTTGAGAAATTATTACATGATCGTCAGAAATATTAGATTCAAAAACAGCATTAGATAATTGACTAAAATCGTTATTACCATAAAAAACAAGCGATTTAATATTATCGTTCTTATCAAGCAACGATACTAAATCAGAATCATTATCAATATCCCTCTTATAATCTTTGAGTTTCAAATCGACTAAAGAAGATGATGAAACTGAGATAGTTGCTTCAAAAACATCATTTTCGAATGTTATAAAACGATCTGATGTGTTTACCGTTGAAGTATTATCTTCAACATTAACAACTGTCTGTGCATCAACAACTGAATTTGCCAGCAAAGATTGATCTTCAACCTTAACAGCAACCTCTGAATCTGGAGATTGATTTTCAGAGTGGGGAAATAAGAACGTGAAACCCGTCCAGACAATGAGCATTAAAATCAAAGCGACCAGTGTATTTTTGTTTTCCATAAAAGCCTCTATTTAACAGGATCATACCCACCTTTAAAAAGTGGATTACATCTCAAAATCCTTAAGATAGATTTAAATACGCCGACAAAAAAACCATATTTTTTTATCGATAAAATTGCGTATTCAGAACAGGTGGGAATAAATCGACAAGAAGGCGGTGTAAGGGGGGAAATAGTGCGCTGATAAACCTTGATAAGGAAAAGTGATAAATTTACCAAAGGATTGGTATTCATGGCATTAACTGAGGTAAAAGATCATCAGCGAGTTCAGCATATTTTTTTTTATTAAATAATGCGGCTCGACGCTTCGCTACAATAACAACGTCATAAAAAAGGTCATCAGAATAATGATTTCTGACAAACTCTCTCAATAGGCGTTTGATGCGATTTCGAACAACAGCCCCGCCAATTTTTTTACTGACTGTAAAACCAAATCTGGCAGGGCTGTCTGTAGCAATGAAAAACAAGATGAAATACCGGGTATGCTTTTTAACACCCAACTGATAGCAACGTGAATAATCCGTCTTGTTTTTTATAAACAAAATAAAAAACTATTTGGATGATATTGTCGCAGCCAAAGCTTTTCTGCCACGATTACGGCGGCGTTTGATTACATTGCGACCATTACTTGTAGACATCCTTTTACGGAAACCATGAGTACGCTTACGGCTCACACGACTGGGTTGATATGTTCTTTTCATATAGTAAGTCCTCCAAAAATTTATTATTAACAAGAACTGGGGATTATATGCCTAGAAAAGAACCCTTGTCAACTTATTTGTTTAAACTTTTGATCACTAAAAAAAAACTATACAACAACCTCTCCGGTAGGATATTTTTAGAAAGAGAAAAACACAATATTTAAACATAAACTATTGATAATATAGGTTTTATTCACTTTTCAACACTGTTTATAAGCTGTTGAAAACAGCGAGGAACGATGGCAGAAATTTTTTGGCAGGACATAAAAAAAATACTACAGAAAAAATTAAATAAACAACATTATTCGACCTGGATCGAACCTATAGAATTTGACGGTATCGAAGAAAACACAATAAACATTTCAGTTTCCAATAAATTTATCAAAGATTGGATTGAAAAAAATTATCGTGATTTAATTTTATCTGAAGCAAAAAAAATAAACAGCGCTATTGAAAATATAAATTTAAAAACAGACAAAACAATAAAAAAAACAAAAATTAAAGAACCTGAAAATGAGCAAAAAAGCGAAATAAAAAATAACAAAATAAATAGTAATATAAATATAAATCCAGAATACACTTTTTCTAAATTCATTTCAGGATCATCAAATCAATTTGCTTCAGCCGCAGCTATGGCAGTAGCAAATAATCCTGCGACTATATACAATCCACTATTCATATACGGTGGAGTCGGTCTCGGAAAGACACACCTTATCAATGCCATCGGTAATGAGATCATAAAGAACAATAAAAATATAAAAGTAAGTTATTATTCTTCTGAAAAATTCACAAATGAACTAATTAATTCAATCAGATATGGAAAAATGGATGAATTTAGAAATAAGTTCAGATCTATAGATGTACTACTTATAGATGATGTACAATTCATTGCCGGGAAAGAAAGAACACAAGAAGAATTTTTTCACACGTTCAATTCGCTATACGAATCGCATAAACAAATTGTTGTCACTTCTGATAAATTTCCAAAAGAAATTCCTGGATTGGAAGAACGTTTAAGATCACGATTTGAATGGGGATTAATAGCAGATATACAACCCCCAGATATTGAAACAAAACAGGCAATACTTGAGGCAAAAGCAGAACAAAATAATATAATTTTACCCCAAGAGGTAGCACTATTTTTATCAAGTTCAGTAATAAGTAATATAAGAGAATTAGAAGGATATCTTGTACGAATTGGTGCCTATTCAAGTTTAACATCAACACCAATATCAATTGAAATGGCAAAAAATATTTTAAAAGATATAATTGTTGAATCAAATAAAGAATTAACAATAGAAGACATACAAAAAAAAGTATCAAATCATTTCAATATAAAAATTTCAGAAATAAAATCAGCTAAAAGAGTTAAAAATCTAGTAGTGCCAAGACAAATCGCAATGTATTTATGTAGACAACTAACTTCATGCTCATATCCAGAAATTGGTGATCATTTTGGTGGTAAAGATCATTCTACAGTAATACATGCAATAAAAAAAATTGAGAAAAATATTGAAGATGACAGCTATTTAAGATCAACAATAAAAACGATCAAAAACACATTACTACCCTCATAAAGCTGTTTAAAAGTGGAGTAAAACTGTGGATAAATAAACACCGTTGAGTTTTCCACAGAAAAAAATTATCATCAACAGCTCTATAAACAGTCAATGAAACCAAAAAAAACTGCGAAAACAGCGAGATAGATAATTTAAACATATCCACAGCACTTACTATCTACGGCTATAAAACCTTTAAAAACTAATAAAAACAAAGGATGTCGATATGAAAATAACCACCAAAAAAAATGATCTGCTCAAAGGTCTTACTTTGGTACAAGGCGTCGTTGAAAAAAAGAAAACCCTCCCGATTCTTTCTAATGTGCTCTTAGAAACAGATAGAGACAATTCACAACTTATTTTAACTGCAACAGATTTAGAAATTGGTATAAAAACTCATATAAAAGCAGAAATTATAAATGAAGGTAAAATAACAATTTCAGCTAAAAAACTTTATGAAATAGTAAAAGAACTTGCTGATTCTGATATAACTTTAAAAGTTAAAGAAAATAATTGGGTTGAAATTATAAATGGAAAATCTAAATTTAATATTGTTGGGTTATCTTCAGAAGAATTTCCATTAATAACTGATAAACAAACAGAAAATAATCTTGAAATTGATGGACAAACTTTCAAAAATATAATCGATAAAACATTTTATGCAATTTCAAGTGATGAAAGTAAATTTAATTTAAATGGTATATATTTACATAATGAAACAATAGATGATAATAGATATATAAAATTTGTATCTACAGATGGTCATAGACTTTCTTTGATGCAAATAGAAACAGACACAAACATACTTGATCAAAAGGGAGTTATATTTCCCAAAAAAGGTTTAGCAGAATTAAGAAAAATAATAGATCAAGAAAATCAGGAAATAAAAATATCAATCTTAGATAATAATGCAATCATCAATATAGATAAAACTACACTTGTGATGAGATTGATTGATGGAGACTTTCCTGACTATAAACGTGTAATCCCTGAAATGAGTGACAATTGTTGTCATATAAATGGAGAAATTTTATTACATACACTCCGAAGAATTTCTTTGCTGGCAAATGAAAAATCAAAAGGAATAAATATCGAGTTTTCACAAAACGAAATAAAAGTCACATCTTCTAATCCAGAATATGGGGATGCAAGTGAAACAATAAAGACAATTTACGAAGGAAATGAAGTAAAAATTGGATTCAACTCTAAATATTTAATAGATGTAATTTCAAATGTTATTGATAAAGAAATAAGAATTTATATCAAAGATAATATGTCACCCTGTCTAATTTTACCTGAAGATACTGATAATTATTTAGCAGTCATAATGCCTATGCGTATCTGATGATAGATAAAATAAAACTTAAAAATTTTAGATGTTTCGACTATTTAGAATTATCTTTAAGTGAAAAAAATATTATCTGTGGTCAAAATGGTAGCGGTAAAACAAATATTGTTGAATCAATATATATATGTAGTAATTATAGAACTTTAAATTCTAAAACTAAAAACAATGAACTTATAAAATTTAATTCTGAAAAAGCAGAAATAGAAATAAAAACAAAAAAAGAATTAAAATTATCGATATCAAAAAACAAATATATATATATAGACGGTTTTGAATCAGATGTTTTGTCTTTTGTAAAATCATTTAAATGCGTTTTCTTTCTAGCAGATGAAATTTATATCTTCTTTAGTAAACCATCATCAAGAAGAAAATATTTTGATCAACTTATTTTTAACTTAGATTCAAGTTATCTTCTTCTTATACAGAAGTATTTTAAAATTTTAAAAAATAGAAACATACAATATAAAAAACAAAATTTACTAGAAAATGAAATTTGGACTGAATATCTAAAAGAAATAAATAATAGCATTACTGCTAAGAAAAAAAAATATATTGCTGATTTATCTGATACTTTTAAAAAAGTAGCTAAAGAATTATTAGGAAAAGAAATTGATTTTGCTATAGAACTAGATAGGAGAGAATATTTTCAAGGTATTGAGAATAAGGAAATAAAAATAGGCAGAACATTATTTGGTCATCATTTAGAAGATTATAAATTATTTATTGATGGTATAAATATAAATTGCTATTCCTCTAATGGCCAAAAAAAACTATATCTACTATTATTGAAATTATCCCATTTAAGTTTGTCTGAACTCTATGCGAGTAATCAAGCATTTATTGTTGATGATCTATCGAGTGAACTTGATTTTATAACAATTAATAAGATAATAGAATATTTATCAAAGATAAAAAAACAGGTTTTAATAACAAATATTGATAGACTGAATATAGATAATTTTAATATTATTAATATTAATAACCATAATTAAGCTGGGTGAAGAATGGAAAATAATTACAGTGCAGAAAATATTAAAGTTTTAGAAGGTCTGACAGCTGTACGTAAAAGACCGGCAATGTATATTGGTTCTACAAGCAGTCAGGGTTTACATCACCTTGTTTATGAGGTTGTTGATAATTCAATTGATGAAGCTCTTGCTGGATTTTGTGATTCAGTTTACGTCACATTAAATGTCGATGGATCAGTCACAGTCGAAGATAATGGGCGTGGTATACCGGTAGATTGGCATGCAACTGAAAAAAAATCAGCAGCTGAAGTTGTTATGACAGTACTCCATGCAGGAGGTAAATTTGACAGTGACACCTATAAGGTCTCTGGTGGGTTGCATGGCGTTGGTGTTTCAGTCGTTAATGCCTTATCGAGTAAACTTGAATTAGAAATTCGCAGAAATGGAAGAATATATGAGCAAACTTATGAAACAGGAATTCCTAAAACAGAATTAAAAGAAGTATCTGATACAATTAAAAAAGGGACCAAGATAACTTTTTGGCCTGATGCAAGTATTTTTGAAACTGTTGAATATTCATTTGAAGTTTTATCTAAAAGGCTTAGGGAACTTGCTTTTTTAAATGCTGGTGTACGGGTAACTATTACAGATGATAGAACTGAAAAATTTCAAGAATTTTATTATGAAGGTGGAATTTCATCTTTTGTTGAATATTTGAATAGAGCAAAAAACCCTTTACATAACAACATTATATTTTTTAGTGGAGAAAAAGAAGGTGTACAGATTGAAATAGCTTTTCAATATAATGATGGATATGACGAGAAATTATATACTTTTGCTAATAATATTAATACACACGAAGGTGGAACGCATCTCGTAGGATTTAAAGCTGCATTGACACGTACAATGAATGCTTATGCAACAGCCAACAACTTGCTTAAAAATATTAAGGCATCTGTATCTGGAGATGATCTTCGTGAAGGTATGGCTGCAGTTATTTCTGTTAAGGTTCCTGACCCACAATTTGAAGGACAAACGAAAACCAAGTTAGGTAATTCAGAAATCAAAGGTTATGTTGAGACCTTGGTTAATGAAAAATTAGCTGTTTATCTTGAAGAGAATCCACAAGTAGCCAAAAAAATACTTGAAAAAGGTATTGAAGCCGCACGAGCTCGAGAGGCTGCACGTAAGGCACGAGATTTGACTCGTCGCAAGGGAGCTCTTGACGGTTTGTCGTTACCAGGAAAACTTGCCGATTGTCAGGAGAAAGATCCTGCCCTTAGTGAAATTTATATCGTCGAAGGTGATTCTGCGGGCGGCAGTGCCAAACAGGGGCGTGATCGATCCAATCAGGCTATCTTGCCTTTGAAGGGGAAGATCCTGAATGTTGAAAAATCGCGCTTTGATAAAATGCTGACCTCGAATGAGATTCGCACGTTGATTACAGCAATGGGTGCCGGTATAGGCAAAGATGATTTTGATATTGCAAAAATACGTTACCATCGCATTATCATTATGACTGATGCTGATGTTGATGGTTCACATATTCGTACATTGTTATTGACATTTTTCTTTCGTCAAATGCCTGAAATTATAGAGCGTGGTTACCTTTATATAGCTCAGCCTCCGCTTTATAAACTTAAAAAAGGGAAGAAAGAAATTTATCTAAAAGACGAAGAAACTTTGTTGGATTATTTGTTGTCCATTGGAGTTGATAATTGCTCGATTGATATGAATAATGGTGAAAAAATAATCCGTGGTAAACAAATAATACCAACTCTCAAAAATATTATTGATTACGATAATATTTTTAATAAGTTAGTTCATAAAGGTATAAAAAGAGAGCTTCTTAAAATTTTTGTAGAAAATAAGATTCAATTTAATTTTGAAGATCTTGTTGATCTGAAACCTCTTGTTAATACTTTACAGCAAGCTGCATCTCATGCTGAGTTTACCTTGTTGGAAAATCCTGCACGTATATTATTTACCTTGGGAAATGTTAGGGCTCGTATTGATCAAAAGAGCCTGGATATTCTTTCAAGCCATGAATATAAGCTGTTGCTTCAATCATATAAGCAACTTATATCAATTTCAAAAAAAGATGTTGTTGTTATCCAACAAGAAGAAAAAGAGCCGATTACGGTTAATGACAGAGAGGAACTTTTGGATTTCTTTTTGAGTCGTGCCAAGAAAGGCCAATATATTCAGCGCTATAAAGGTCTTGGAGAAATGAACCCGGATCAACTTTGGGAAACAACGATGGATCCAGAAAAACGGGTACTGCTGCAGGTTAAAATTGAAGATGCTGTGGCAACAGATAATATCTTTACCGTTTTAATGGGAGATCAGGTTGAACCACGTCGCGAATTTATCGAAAACAACGCACTGAATGTGTCTAATCTTGATATTTAACCAATATTGCAAGGGATATTTACATGCTCTCTCAGCAAAATAAAGTCAGCGTCAATATAGAAAATGAAATGCGTAAGTCCTACATGGACTATGCAATGAGTGTCATTATCGGTCGTGCTTTACCCGATATTCGCGATGGGCTTAAACCGGTTCATCGTCGCGTCTTATTTGCCATGCATGAACTAGGCAATGAGTACAATAAACCCTATAAAAAATCAGCACGTGTCGTTGGTGATGTTATAGGTAAATACCATCCTCACGGCGACAGTGCTGTTTATGACACTATCGTGCGTATGGCGCAAAACTTTTCCATGAGGAGTCCTCTGGTTGATGGTCAGGGAAACTTTGGTTCCATTGATGGTGATTCTGCGGCTGCTATGCGTTATACAGAAGTTCGAATGGCAAAACTTTCTCACGAACTTCTGGCTGATATTGAAAAGGAGACGGTTGATTTCGGTCCTAACTACGATGATTCCCTTTCTGAGCCCATCGTTTTGCCCTGCAAGTTTCCAAATCTTCTCGTCAATGGTTCTGAAGGTATTGCAGTCGGTATGGCAACAAAAATACCTCCCCATAACCTTGGTGAGGTGATTAATGGTCTGGTTGCCATTATCGATGATCCGACACTGAACTTTGAGGATCTGATTCAAATTATTCCCGGACCCGATTTTCCGACTGCCGGTTTTATTCTTGGGCAGGAAGATATTCAGGAAGCTTATCGCACCGGTCGCGGTATTATTCAGATGCGGGCAAAGGCGATGGTCGAAATTGACCGCCGCACCAGTCGGGAAAGCATCGTTATTAATGAAATTCCGTATCAGGTCAATAAAGCGAAACTGATTGAAAAGATCGCTAATCTGATTAAAGAGAAAAAGATTGAAGGCATCTCTGACCTGCGCGATGAGTCTGACCGCGATGGTATGAGAATTGTGATTGATTTAAAAAGAGAAGCTGTTGCCGGTGTTGTTCTGAATCAGCTCTATAAAATGACGGCAATGCAAAGTTCGTTCGGTATCATCATGTTGGCGATTGTCGCCGGTCAACCGAAGATTCTGACGCTGCGAGAGGTTCTCGATCAGTTTATCGACCACCGTAAGGAGATTGTCACCCGACGTTGTGTCTTTGAACTGAAAAAGGCCGAAGCGCGTGCGCATATTTTGGAGGGTTTTAAAATTGCGTTGGAAAATCTGGATGAATTGATCCAGATCATCAAAACGTCGGCCAACTCTCAAGAAGCTAAAGCGCGATTGATCGAACGATTCAGCTTCAGTGATATTCAAGCTCAGGCGATCCTGGATATGCGGCTGCATCGCTTAACCGGTCTTGAGCGGGACAAAATAATTAACGAATATAATGAGGTGCTCGCTCAGATTGCCCGTCTTAAAGAGATTCTCGGCAGCGAAGTTGAGATTTTAAAAATTATTCGTGCCGAACTGATCGAAATTAAGGAAAATTACGATGATCCACGGCGAACTGAAATTATTGCGAAAACTAAAGATTTGTCGATTGAAGATCTGATTGTCGAAGAGGATATGGTGGTAACGGTCTCCCACTCCGGCTATATCAAACGGAATGCTGTATCACTCTACCGTTCACAACGACGTGGTGGAAAAGGGAAAACCGGGATGCGACCCAAAGAGGAGGATTTTGTTGAGAAACTCTTCATCGCCTCGACCCATTCCTATATTCTCGTCTTCACTGATCAAGGAAAAGTCTACTGGTTAAAAGTCCATGAGATTCCCCAAGGCGGTCGCGCTGCTCGAGGTAAAGCGATAGTCAACCTGTTGCAACTGGCTCCGGAAGAACGGGTCATGACCATTTTGCCGGTTAAGGAGTTTGTCGAAGACAAATACATCATTGCTGCGACGAAAAACGGTGTGGTCAAAAAAACAGAATTAATGGCCTATGCTAATCCCCGTCAAGGCGGCATCATTTCCATGACCATTGACGAAGGTGATTCTCTGGTTGCCACCCGTATTACCGACGGAAGCATGGATGTTCTTCTTGCCAGCCACCATGGCAAGTCGATCCGTTTCTCCGAAACGGATGTGCGTCCTATGGGGCGTACGGCACGAGGTGTGCGTGGCATGCAGCTGGAAGGCGATGATACGATTATCGGAATGGAAGTGGTCAATGATAATACCTCGGCTTCATTGGTCAGCGTGACTGAGAACGGTTATGGAAAACGCACCAACCTCAGTGAATACCGCGTACAAAGCCGTAGTGGTAAAGGGATTATCACGATTAAAACATCTGATCGAAATGGTTATGTTGTTGATATTAAATTGGTGACAGATGAAGAAGATCTGATGTTTATCACGGACCGGGGTAAGATTCTACGTACCCGTGTCGGCTCGCTGTCGATCATTGGGCGCAACACCCAGGGCGTGCGACTTATGGTTCTGGAAGATGAAGAACGGATCGTCGCTGTCGCCAAACTCGCTGAGAAAGAAGAAGAATTACCTCAAGAGTTGATTGAAAATGACTCTGAGGAAGAACCCGCTGCTGATCAAGAGGACGAATAACAGTGGTTAAACAGATTGGTGTCATTGGTGCTGGAAGTTGGGGGACCAGCTTAGCGAACTTGCTGGCAAAAAAGGGTCATCAGGTCACTTTGTGGGCCTATGAAGCAGACCTTGTCGCCCGGATAAAACAGACGCATATTAATGATCTGTATCTTCCAGAGATAAAACTGTCGAATAATCTCTCTTTCACCAATGAAATTGGGTTGGCTGCGGATAAAGACGTTGTCCTGTTTGTACCTCCGTCACAGGCCATGCGCGCCGTGTTATCTTCATGCGTCGATCATCTGTCCTCTGAGGCGCTGATCATTTCAGCTTCCAAAGGGATTGAAAACGACACACTGTGCCCCATGTCGGACATTTTTGAAGCGTTACTGCCAAGCGGATTGACAAATCGAACTGCCTTTTTGTCTGGACCCACTTTTGCTAAAGAAGTGGCTCTTGAACAACCCTCGGCTGTCGTCGCTGCGGCACATGACCAGTCGATTGCTCAGCTGGCGCAGATCGTGTTTAACACGGATTATTTTCGGGTCTATACCAACGGTGATGTCATTGGTGTTGAACTCGGCGGGGCCATTAAAAATGTGATCGCTTTAGCCGCGGGAGTCTGTGACGGGCTCAACTACGGTTATAATACCCGTGCTGCTCTGATCACCAGGGGCCTGGCTGAAATGAAGCGCCTTGGTCTGGCCATGGGAGCCAAAGCCGAAACTTTTGCCGGTCTGGCAGGTATGGGTGATCTGGTGTTGACCTGTACCGGAGATCTCTCCCGTAACCGAACGGTTGGTGTCGAATTAGGCAAGGGACGTAAACTCAACGAGATTCTGTCTGAAATGACGATGATAGCTGAGGGGGTTAAAACAACTCTATCGACCTTTGAACTGGCGAAAAAAATCAAAGTGGAAGTTCCCATTGTCGAGCAGATGTATGCCATTCTTTATGAAGATAAAGATCCTCGGCAGGCCGTAGTTGAACTGATGCAACGTGAACTCAAATCGGAGTATGTCTGATGACGTTATCAATTAAAAAAATAATTTTCATAGCGTTATTGTTAGTGGTTCCGACACTGTGTTTTGCCGGAACTCAGGTAAAGTTGACAACCAACTACGGTTCAATTGTCATCGAACTGGATGAGGCTCATGCACCTGTGTCTGTGAATAATTTCCTGCGCTATGTTGATGGCGGTTTCTACAATGGAACAATTTTTCACCGTGTTATACCGGGTTTTATGATTCAAGGTGGAGGCTTTACCAAAAAGATGGATCGTAAGGTTACCCGCCAACCGATTAAAAACGAAGCGACCAATGGCCTGAAAAATTTGCGTGGTACCATTGCCATGGCGCGAACAGGTCGTGTTGATAGCGCGACAAGCCAGTTTTTTATCAATCTGGTCGACAATGCGTTTCTCGATCATAAAAGCAAAACAGCCCGTGGTTACGGCTATGCTGTTTTCGGAAAAGTGGTCGAAGGAATGGATGTTGTCGATAAAATTGCTATGGTGAAAACAGGCCGCAAAAAAGGGATGGCGGATGTGCCATCTCAAAGTGTGGTTATCGAATCAGTTGAGCGGGTCGTAGCGCCATAACAGCTCAACGCGGAATAAGGGGCCATTATGACCACTGTCCGCATCATCTCTTATAACCTGCAAGGTTGCCGGAACAGTGGAGCTGTGTTCCAATTGATAGATCATTATCATGCGGATTATGTTGCACTGCAGAATATTCAGGATTTGCCCCACGGCCAGACTCTTGAGGCGCTGGCCGCGTTTTGCGGCATGGAGATCGCCAGCCAGGGCGAAACCCGCGATCTGGCATTACTGTGTCGCCAACCGGTTAAAATGATCCAGACCTACGATCTCGGTTATGGTGCCGGATGTATGCGCGCTGAATTGATTGCCGATGACAAACGCTGTCTGCTTTATAATGTGTGTTTACATGGCGGCCTCTATAAGCGATGGGTCCAAATTCGTCGACTTCTTGGCCCCGACCTTCTTAACCACCATCAACTGAGTTTTCCAACCATTGTCCTTGGTGATTTCCTCGATGTGATCTGGATGGTGGGTTCTCTTCGTTTTCATAAACAGATGACGTCTCTGTCTCCCCCATTTTATCATGGAACCTATCCCGCCTTATTTCCTTTGTTTGCCCGTGATAAAGCTTATGGAAAAAATGGTGTGGTTGTCGAAAATAGTTTTATTGATCGCAGCGAGAAAGCACGCAGTGGCAGTCGTCATTTGCCCTTGATTATCGATGTTATGATCGTGGATAATCGCATTGCCTTGAAAAATAAAAAATTATCCAAAGCCGCACCAGCTGGGGTTTTTAGTGGATAATCAGCCTGTGGATAACATTGTTGATAATGTGGAAAAAATAGACAAAGGCAAATTTGTGACAAAACAAGAAAAGAAAAATTGGTTTAACGCCATCATCACCGTTCTGGATCAACATTATCCCGAAGCCCAGTGTTCACTGAACTTCTCCAATCCCCTGGAACTGGTAATTGCAACGCTACTTTCCGCTCAGACAACCGATATCCGTGTCAATTTAGTGACCCAAAAACTGTTTGAACGTTATCGTGATGTTCACGCGTATGCTCAAGCCGACATTCAGGAAGTGGAAGAGATTATCCGCAGTATTGGGTGTTATCGGGTTAAAGCAAAACATATCGTGGCCGCTGCTCAATTGTTATGTCAGAAATTTTCCGGTCAGGTCCCGGATCAATTGGAAGATCTGATTCAGTTACCCGGAGTTGGTCGCAAGACCGCCAATGTTGTGCTGAGTAATGCTTTTGATAAGCCGGGATTTCCCGTTGATACGCATGTTAAACGGGTGGCGCGGCGGTTGGGATGGACCCGACAGAGCGACCCGGTTAAGATTGAAACTGAATTGTGTCGCTATATAGAGCCCCCATTGTGGGGCCATACGTCCCATCTCCTGATTTACCACGGCCGCGAAATTTGCAAAGCGCGGTCGCCGCAGTGTGAACGATGTCCGGTCGAAGACCAGTGTAAAAAGGTTTTTTAAAGCCTGAAAATACCCTTTAAAACAAAAAGCGATGTGCAGAATGATATGCACATCGCTTTTTGTTTTTGAGTTGCTTAGAATTGAAATTTGCAGGTTTAATCCAAGCGAAAGAAATCACGGGCCTGCGGTTTCTTTTCATCCAGCGCGTAGCGGGTCGGCGCGGTACCGGGGGCAAACATCTCAATGACAGATGTCGGACTGTCTTCCGGTTCCAACAAACCGGTTTTCGGGTCCACCGGATGGAATTCCATGGTATCAGGGACCGTAAAGTTTTTTGCCGGCATCCCGGCCAGAGTCTGCTTCATAAAATCAACCCAGGCTGGTGCGGCTGCTTTAGAACCGGTTTCATTCTTACCGAGCGGTTTTTCCTGATCATATCCCACCCACGAAATGGTCACAAGTTGCGGAACATAGCCGACAAACCAAGCATCCTTCAGGTTATTGGTCGTACCGGTTTTGCCGGCAACCGGACGATTGAGAACCTTAGCCCGCCACCCCGTGCCCCGTTGAACGACACTCTCGAGCATATTGGTGATCAAACAAGCTGTCTCCTGAGAAATGACCCGTTGACGCTCGAGACGAATCAGTTTCTGATCCGCTTCAAGACCATTGGGAAAATCGGCGGGATCAATGGATTCGAGTATGCGACCGTTGCGATCGGTGATCTTGGTGATATAGGTCGGTGCGGTTTTGATGCCGCCGCTGGCGAAGACCGAATAGGCACTGGCTAACTCGAGAGGCGTCAAAGCGCTGGAGCCAAGCGACATGGTCAGATCACGGTTCAGCGGCGAGGTGATGCCCAACTTGTGCAAATAACGCGCGGTGTAATTGATGCCGATATTATTGAGTAATTTGATGGTGATAATGTTGTAGGAATGGGTCAGCGCCGTTCGCAAAGAGGTCGGGCCATAAAATTTATTGCCATAGTTTTTCGGCTTCCATTCCCTCTCTTCACCCTGATCATCGGTTTCTTTGTAAATGAGCGGGGTATCAAGAATAACCGATGCCGGCGTATAGCCTTTATCAAACGCTGCGGCATAGATCAGTGGTTTAATCGCCGAACCCGGCAGCCGGGACGACTGCAGCACCCGATTGAACTGACTCTTGGCAAAGTCATAGCCACCCACCATGGCTTTGACCGCACCATCCTGAGGATCGAGCGCCAACAGCGCTCCTTGAGCCAGTGGATACTGAAATAGGTCAATGTCCGTTGGGTGACTCTGCTTCACACTACGAATCGTTACCTGGATGACCGAACCGATAGGTAACAACATCTTCTCACCGCTGTTTTTTTGATCCTGATCCAGAGCGGCAAAAACCTCATACGGGATAACGTCGAACGGTTCAGCCCATTTAAGTTTCTGGCGGGGCAAAACGGCTTCATAAGCACCGATACGGACCACCAGTTGCTGATCGCTTGAATCGACCAGTAAAGCTTCAATCACCTGGCCGGGCTCTAACGGGTTTTTGTTAAGCTCAGCAGTTTGCTGATCAACGAACGCCAGTGCTTCCTGCTGGTTGAGAACCCGCACCGGACCACGATAACCCTGACGTCGATCATGACGCTGCAAATTGTCACGCACCGCTTTTTGAGCCACCTGCTGCATGGACAGATTCATGGTGGTATAGACCTGCAACCCACCACTGTAAAGCAAATCACGGCCGTAATTTTTTTCAATATAACGGCGCACCTGTTCACTGAAATAGCCGGTACCGGCAGCAGAGTTGTCACTGCGCGGATGAACCACCAGAGGATCGGTATATGCTTTGTGCGCCTGATCTGGAGTGATGTAACCGTTGGCAATCATCCGTTCAAGAACATAAAGCTGACGGTCTTTGGCTCGATTATAGTGGCGATATGGGGAGTAACGGCTGGGCGCCTGCGGCAAACCGGCAAGCACCGTGCACTCGGCCAGATTGAGATCTTCAACGTTCTTGTCAAAGTAATTTTCCGCAGCGGCCTGAACACCATATGCACCGTGACCAAGGTAGATCTGGTTGAGATAGAGATAAAGTATTTCACGCTTGGAGAAGCGCTGTTCCATACGCCATGCGAGAATCGCTTCTTTAAATTTTCGGGAGAACTTCCGCTCCGGAGTTAATAGAAGACTTTTCGCCACCTGCTGGGTAATGGTACTGCCGCCCTGAACAATGCCGCCGGCTTTGATGTTTTTTAACGCTGCGCGGAAAATGGAAATCAGGTCGATGCCCTGATGCTCGAAAAAATTGGCATCCTCAGCAGCGACAAAAGCCTGGATTAATGGTTTGGGCATGCGGGTCACCGGCACCACGATGCGTCGTTCGCGGTAAAATTCGGCAATGGTCTGACCATCTTCACTGTAGGCGCGGGTGATCGCCGGTGGCTGATAATCTTCGAGGGTATCAAATTCAGGCAAGGAGCTGTTGACGTAAAAATAGGCACCGGCAAGGCCGAAAAAAGCCACAATAGCCAGTGACAAACCCAACAAAGATACGATTTTAAATATTTTTTTAAATAGAGGCATCTTAATAAAAAAGCCGGATGAATCATCCGGCCCCTTGGTTATTCCACGGTGACACTTTTGGCCAGATTTCGTGGTTGATCCACATCCGTGCCTTTAAACACAGCGATGTGATACGAGAGCAGTTGTAAGGGAACCGAGGTGATCACCGGCATCAGATCATCACTGATCGTTGGAACGGCAAAAACGGCGTCTGAGGCACTGTGCAAATCCGAAGAATCACAGTCACTGATTGAGATTATCTGCCCTCCCCGTGCCCGAACCTCTTCCATATTGGATACCACTTTTTCATAGGTGTCATTTTTAGGCACCACGACCACCACCGGCAGGTTCTCATCGATCAGGGCAATGGGCCCGTGTTTCATCTCACCGGCAGGATAGCCTTCGGCGTGAATATAGGAGATCTCCTTGAGTTTCAAAGCCCCCTCTAGTGCAATAGGATACTGATTGCCACGACCGAGATACAGAAAATCGGATGCGTGCATAAACTGGCGAGCGACTGATTCGATCTGCTCATCGAGTTCCAGCGCCTGTTCCAGTTTGCGGGGCAATGTCAACAGGGCCTGAATCTGTTTACGGAGTTGTTCACTCGGCAATATTGAACGGACACGCCCCAGGTGTAAAGCAAGCAGGAATAACGCCACAAGCTGAGTCGTAAATGCTTTGGTTGACGCGACACCGATCTCCGGTCCGGCATGGGTATAGATGACACCATCACTTTCCCGGGCAATCGACGATTCAACCACATTACAAATGGCAACGACTTTACCGCCGCGTTCATGGGACTCACGCAATGCGGCCAGGGTGTCAGCCGTCTCACCACTCTGGCTGATTACCAGAGTCAGGGTACGCTCATTGACCAACGGCTGGCGGTAGCGAAATTCGCTGGCAATATCCACCTCAACACTTAACCGGGCCAGTTTTTCGATGAGAAATTTACCCACCAGACCGGCATGCCACGAGGTGCCGCAGGCAACAATATACAGCCGGTCAAACTGGGCGAGCTGGTCATCGGTCAGGTTGAGATCATGCAGCAGAACCCTGTCCTTATCTTCGTTAATGCGTCCGGCAATGGTATCGGAGATAGCGCGCGGTTGTTCATGAATCTCTTTAAGCATAAAATGGCGATAACCGCCCTTTTCCGCCATCATCGGATTCCAGGTGATGGTTTTCGATTGTTTGTCCACCGGCTGGCCGTCGAGGGTGGTGATGGTCATGGCCTCACGACTGAACACAACCATCTCACCGTCGTTGAGAAAAATCATCTCGCGGGTATGAGACAACATGGCCGGAATATCAGAGGCGACAAAATATTCCCCGATACCCTGGCCGATCACCAGCGGGGAACCAGCTTTGGCGGCAATAAGCTGATCGGGATGAGACTGGCAGATGACCGCAATGGCAAAAGCACCACGCAGTTCATGCAGTGTGTGACGAACGGCGGCTTCGAAGTCTTGACTGGCACGGTAATGGTGCTCAATCAGGTGGGCGATAATCTCGCTGTCGGTTTGTGAATTGAAGACATGACCCTGGTCGACAAGACGTTGCTTGAGGGCCAAATAGTTTTCAATGATGCCGTTGTGGACAACGACAAAATCTCCGGAGCGATGAGGATGGGCGTTTTCTTCCGATGGTTTACCGTGGGTGGCCCAGCGGGTATGGCCGATCCCCAGAGATCCCGTCAACGGTGTGGCCTTGAGTTTCTGCTCCAGGTTGGTCAGTTTTCCTTCAGCTCGCGAGGTGTTCAGTTGACCGAGATCAAGCGTGGCAATGCCTGCTGAGTCGTAGCCGCGGTATTCAAGGCGACGCAGACCCTCTAAAACAATCTCCACAGCAGGTTTCTGACCGATATAACCGACGATTCCGCACATAAACAGGAATTCTCCTTAACAAAATAGTGTCACATCCCACTGACGGGATGAATCCATAACGCTGGCTGAAAACAAGATGTGCGTCTTATTGACACAATAAAACGCACATCAAACACGTAATATATCAGGCCATGTCCTATTTTTTTCGTTTGCGCCAACCCTTAATCACTTTTTGTTCACTGCGCGACAGCGCCAGAGAATCCGGCGGCACATCTTTAGTAATTGTTGAGCCGGCGCCGATCAGGCAGTTACGACCCAGGGTGACCGGTGCAATGAGTTGACAGTCGCTGCCGACGAAAACTCCATCTTCAATTACGGTTTTATGTTTGTTAACGCCATCGTAATTGCAGGTGATGGTACCACAGCCGAGGTTGATATCGCTGCCCAGTTCCGCATCGCCGATATAGGTAAGATGACTGGCTTGCGAGCGTGGACCCAGAACCGCTTTTTTGGTTTCGACAAAATTACCCAGTTTATTGTGGCCGTGAAGAATCGTGCCGGGGCGCAGATGGGCCATGGGGCCAATGGCACAGTGCTCGCCAATCTGCGACTGCTCAACAACAGATCCCGCTTTGATGCGGGTTGACGGGCCAATATGACAGCCGTCAATAACGCTGCCGGTTTCCACATGGCAAAAAGGCCCGATATGACTGGCACCGCGCACATGGCAGTTGGCTTCAATCACCGTATCAGCCTCAATGGTAACGGCATGGTCAATATAGGTTGCTGCAGGGTTTTGCAGGGTAACGCCATTAACCATATGCTCGTGGTTGATGCGTTGGCGCAAAATTTCTCCGGCTTCGGCCAGTTGCACCCGGTCATTGATGCCCATGCATTCGCGCGGATCTTCGAGGATACAGCTCGCAGCTTTTAAACCCGAGCTCTGGGCCAGGGAGATGATGTCGGTCAGATAATATTCCCCCTGGGCATTGTCGTTACCGATGCGATGCAACAATTCGTAGACCAATGGTGCTTCAAAGGCATAGATTCCGGTATTGATCTCAGTGACGCTTTTTTGTTCGCTGGTCGCATCTTTTTCTTCGACAATTTTTTCAATTTGACCTGAGTTGCGAATAATTCTACCGTAGCCGTAGGGATTTTCCATATGGGTCGTCAATACGGTAACCGCAGCCTCGGATGTCCGGTGCGCATCAATGAGTTGTTTCAATGTCTCTTCACGCAGCAGTGGAACATCGCCACACAATAGTAGCAATGTGCCACTGAACGATTGCAGCGCTGATTCAGTGACCATCAGAGCGTGACCGGTGCCCAGTTGTTGTTCCTGAACAACAAAGTCGACCGGGTACGGTGCAAAGGTTTCTTTAACGCGATCAGCCTGATGGCCGACAACCATGACGGTTTTGCAACATCCCAGAGACTGGCACCACTGGACGGGAAACAAGGCAAGGGGCTGACCGGCAATCTGGTGCAGGACTTTAGGCTGTTGGGATTTCATTCGTGTGCCCTTGCCGGCGGCAAGGATAACGGCTGCGAGATTCTGTGTAGGCATATAGAATATCCTCTTAGAATATGTTAAAACTCTTCTAACCGAATTGACCGGCGGAGTCAAGCGTGATCCCCACAGTCGGTTGGGAAAACTAAGGAGGCTGACGTTGGCCAAAGTTCTTGATGATCGGAAAAAAATCAGTCAACATCTGGCGGAGATCGAGCTGAAGCTCAAAGATTTGCGCATCCGTTACGAGCAATATTTTGCCGGTGTTGAAAAGCGTGCTCCGATTCGCGAACGTGAAGCCCTTGAGCGCGAAATCCGTCGCCTTAATCAACGCCGCATCATTCAAACCGACCTACGATATCGTTTTCAGAACCTCAGTGGAAGTTTTTATTCCTATCAGAATATGTGGGACCGGATTCAGCGGGAAATGGATGAAGGTCGCTACCATCGCCATAAAACCAGTAGCATGGACAGTTCCGCGCCGCAACAACGAGAGATTGATCGCGTTTATCACGATTACCAGGCAATCTGTCGCGAATGTCAGCGCAATGTGCCCCCCAAAGAACAACTCGAGTCGTTTATCGCAAAGCAAAAAGAGAGTATCCGGCAGAAATACGGTAATGTCGAATGCAGTTTTCGCGTGGTCAACGATCAAGGGAAACCGAAAATTACCGTCAATCTCAAGCGTTGAAACCGATGTCCGAATCCATAGCTTTTGTTACGCTGCATGTGCAGCCTTGCGCCCAGGCGGTGCCTCTCGGATCGGCCTCGGTGGCTGCTTCCCTTCCAAATGATATAAAAAAACGCGCCGTCCAGGTGGAATTATTTCTCCATCAGGATCTTAACCAGATGGTGACCACGGTCATGCGTACCGGGGCCTCGCTGGTGGCGTTGAGCATCTATGTGTGGAGCCATCGGGCGATGGTCGCTTTGGCTACCGAATTGAGGAAGCGCTGCCCGGAGCTGGTTGTCGTGGCCGGTGGACCGGAAGTCACTGCGGCCCCGCAGACGTTCGCAGACACCGGACTGTTCGATACACTGGTGTGTGGTGAAGGGGAACAGGTGATTCACCAGATCGTTGATGCCGCCGATCGGCACAATGCGCTGGAGCCGTTGTACCGCAATAGCGGACCGATCGATCTGTTGCATCAGGTTTCGCCATGGTTGGATGGTTCTCTGGTGCCGGGTGAAGGTGTGCTGTGGGAAGTGTCGCGGGGCTGTCCGTTTCGCTGCTCGTTTTGCTTTGATGCGCGCGGAGACCATGGCGTACGGACCATGGCGTTTTCCCGTCTCGAACAGGAGTTAGCCCTGTTTGTCAAACATCGGGTCTCCCAGGTGTGGGTGCTCGATTCCACGTTTAATTATCCCGCTGAGCGAGGCAAGAACTTGCTGCGTCTGATCAAACGGGTTGCTCCACATCTTCATTTTCACCTTGAAGCCAAAATCGAGTTTATTGACGAGGAACTGGCTCAACTGCTGTCGGAAATCCACTGTTCGGTACAGATTGGTCTGCAATCGGCTAACCCCGATGTTGTTCGCCATGTTCATCGCCATTTTGATGCCGAACTGTTTCAGGAAAAAATTGCTCTGCTGCATTATGCCGAGGTGACCTACGGCATTGATCTGATGTATGGACTTCCCGGCGACGATGAGGCGGGAATGCGCCACAGCTTGGAATTTGTCCTGCAACTGCAGCCCAATCATATCGATCTGTTTCCGTTGGCCGTGTTACCCGGCACTGAGCTCTATCATCAACACAGTCAATACGGACTCCATGCCGAGTCTGAACCGCCCTACCGACTGCTGTGCAGCGACAGTATGACTGAAGACGCCATGAAGCATTGTCGTGACCTGGCCGTGTGGACCGATGTTTTTTATAACACCGGTCGTGCCATGGGTTATTTCCTCGACGTATGTCAGGCTGTCAACCAAAGCGGTGTGGCCATGATTGAGGCGTTTGGCCACTGGTTGCTGGCAACGCGTGGTCTAACAACGGAGGTTTTGGCGGAAGACATATTGGCCAGCGATCAGGTGGTTGCGTGGCAGAAGGCGTTTTTCAGTGGCTGGCTGGCGAACAATGGTCATGAAAATCTGACAGGAGCCATTGATGATCTGATCAGCTTTCATGCTTGTTGGGCTCAGGCCCAGCTCGTGGAAGATGTGCCGCAGCCGGACTGTTCTGACCGCAGTGGAAAATTTTTAGTCGAGCAGCAATCCTGGCGCTGGGCGGACCAGGTAAAGGTTCAGCGGTTTTATTACAACATCAATGATTGGCTGCTGATTGATGGGGATCTGGTCGAACAGGCTGAATACGGCGAACAGAGTGGCAGTGTGGCGGTGTTTTTCCGTAGCGACAATCAGGCTCAATGCGTCACCATCGAAGGCATTGATGCCGGGCATTTTCCTACGGGTGTCGACCTGCCGTCCTATGATGCGTTGCTGCAGCTTGATGCCGTCGTGGATGGGGATGATTACCTTCACTGGCTTCACCAGGCGGTTGACTATGGTCTACTTAACGCCGTCGCTCCGGAGGCGCACTGAGGTCTTCATAGAGTAATTTAAGGACCCGTTTGATCCTGGCAGACAAGCGGATGGCATTGACCGGTTTGGCGATAAAATCGATAAAGCCCATATCGAGCAGTTGGGCTTCCTCTTTAGCTGTTGCCCGCCCCGATAAAGCGATGACCGGAATCGTCGCGGTCTGAGGATTTTTTTTCAGCGAATTGAACAGATCCGCGCCACTTATTTTGGGCATATTGGCTTCGGTGATGATGAGATGGGGATGGGCTTTAACCGCTATCGGTACGGCTTCAATGGCATTGCCGCACTGAATGATGTCAAATCCCTCCTGACTGAGCGCCGAGAGCGGCGCTGACAGTGTTGGCAGTTGCGTGTCGACCAGCATAATGCGCCACCACTTCCCTTCGGCGGGAACCTGAATCGACTTCATGTAGTGCTTATTGATGGCAGCATGAATTTCCTGGGGGGTGGTTAAATAGGGAACAATCCGCAGACCGGTACCGAATGACAGGGTGTCGAGGGTTTCCATGTCCAACGGGTTGACCATGGCCAAATAAAGGGTTTTCTCTTCGACTTTCAGAGGAAAAATCAGTTTCTGCAGGGCTTTTTCACTGTCGATGAGGTCGAGAATCTTTTCCGAAAAATTGTGATCGGCAATATTTTTGACGGTTTTCAAACCAAACTGCCGTGCAAGAACCAGCGCGATGTCTCGTTCAGAAATAACCTTTTGCTCTTCAAGTATCTGACCCAGGCGTTTTCCAGTTCCCGATTGCCTGGCTAAAGCACTTTGCAGGACTTTTTCATCAATAACGCCTTCATCAACAAGCACTTCACCAAATTTTTTTCGCTTTGCCATGACACCCACCTGTCCGTATAACGAAATACATTGTAGGAAACAATTGATGTCTAACTTTAATTTGTTGATAACCTATCAGTTCTGATCGGAAAATCAAGTATTTGCTCTAACCACCTTTTAATTTTTGACAGGCCGTTGAGAAAAAGCTTTCGGTATCCCTAGACAGACAACTAAAATTTAAGATAGTATTTCAAGTGGTTGATTTTATTATGTAATATAGATGTCAAGTTCTTCGGGTTGCGCGATTTAAAAGACCCGAATAGGACGTTCTTAACAGTCGGCTTGATTTTTTTACTACGCGGAGTTCTTGCCCTGCGCGATATGGCTGAGTTCTGCGGGTGTAAACCGATAGTTTGTCTTGCAATACTCACAGGTGATCTCGGTGTCTTCCTCTCGTTGACTCAAGGCCTCCAGCTCCTCGCCGGGAAAACCGGCGAGCATGGACAGGACATGGCGGCGGCTGCAATTGCACTTAAATTCAAGATCAACGGTGTCTTGCAGTTTGAAATGACTGTCGTTAAGAACCTGTTGGGCCAACTCGATGGGCGATAAGCCCTCGCGGATCAGCGAGGAAATGGGTGGCAGATTGGCCAAATGGCTGTCCAGAGATGCGAGAACCTTTTCATCACAATCGGGCATGGCCTGGATAAAGTAGCCACCACTGGCAGCAATATGTGCCGAACGGTCCAGAAGAACCCCCAGAGCGATGGACGTGGGGGTCTGCTCGGACGTAGAGAAATAGTGGGCGATATCCTCGCCAATTTCGCTCGTAACCAATTGCACCATACCCTGATAAGGCTCTTTCATACCGAGATCTTTGGTGACATGAAGAAAACCGGCTTTGCCGATGGCTCCAGACACATCAAAGTGGCCGTCAACGGGGGGCAGATGGCATTGAGGAACCTTGATGGTCGCCCGGACAACGCCGTGGGCATCCGTTTCCGCCTGCAGTTTTTTTAACGGCCCGTTGCCCTCAATCGTCAGGCCGAGCCGTTGGTCGCCTTTGAGCAGTGAGCCCATCAAAGCCGCCGCTGTGGTCAGGCGACCCAGGGCCACACTGGCAGTAGGGTCGGTCTGTTGCAACAGGCAGATCTCTTTGGTTAATTCCGTGGTAACGGCAAACGAAGCACGAATTTGTTTGTCGTGACTTAACACCCGAATCAGTTGATCAGACATGCCCTCTCCTCGTTATTGCCAACTTTTCAGACGCTCCTGAGCCTTGTCAGCTTCCGGAGTCTGAGGATAGTTATCCACCACCTTTTGAAGAATAATCTTTGCATTACGTACATCGCCCAAGGCGTAAAAAGCCAGCCCCTGTTTCATCAGGGCGGCAGGCATTTTGGGGTGGTTAGGGTATTTCTGGATCACATCCTGAAATTGCAGAATCGCACTTTCGTACTGTTTGTCTCCGTAGAGTGTCTCGCCAATCCAGTACATGGCATTTACCGCCAGATCGTGTTGCGGGTAGCTCTGGATAAACTGCCGGAACAGATCACGTGACTTGGTGAAGTCCGATCCCTGTTGAACCAGTTGCAGGGCCTGATGGTAAAGCTCTTCAGGTTTATCCTGCGGCGCTGGCTCAGCAGGCGCCGCCTGCGCGTTTTGGCTTGGTGCGACAGTGGGGGCAGTCGGTTGTGCTGTGGGCGTCTCGACGACTGGAGGTTGCACAGGGGTGACGGGCTGTTGCACGATCTCCGCGGGTGTCTGGATTTTGGCTTCCTCAAGGGCAGCAACACGCAGGCTCAGGTCGTTTTGTGACAGGGTCAGCTCGTCACGTAATTGCATGATGCCGTGTTGCTGGTCTTCCAGGCGTCCGTTCAGGCTTTGCAGGTCGACACGTAATGTATCGATCTCTGCCTTCAGGTTGGCCTGTTGCCGGGCGATATTGCGCAATTGAGCCGCGTCTGTTGATGGGGGTTGGCTGGTGCTGCGCTGTTCCAGTGCGGTCAGGCGCTGTTTCAAGGCATTAATCTGTGCATCTTGACTGGATGTTGTCTGTTGCAGAGGAACACAGCTGGACAGCAGCAAGAGGCCGATGACAGTGATATAAGAACAGGGGCGCATAACGTCTCCTCAGACAAAAAGGGGACTGTACCCATTTAGGCACAGTCCCCCTTGGTTGTTGCAGTCAAACGGGAAAAATTAAGGTTTGGGTACAAACGCGGCGCGACGGTTTTTAGCCCACGCCTCTTCTGTGCTGGCCGTATCAACGGGTTTTTCCTCACCGTAGGAGATGGTGGAGAGACGATCCGTTGCAACGCCCATGGAGGTCAGATATTGCTGGGCAGCAATAGCACGGCGTTCACCCAGAGCCAGGTTGTATTCGTCCGAGCCGCGCTCGTCACAATGGCCTTCGATCACCAAGGTTGTTCCAGGATTAGCCTGCAGGTAACGCATGTTTTCTGCTAGGGTGTCACGCGCTTCGGCAGACAAGGTGTATTGATCAAACTCAAAATAAATTGTGCCAAGAACCGGGGTGGCAACAGGCTCAACAACAGGAGTGGTTTCAGTTACAGCTGAATCTGTGTAACTGGGGACGGTTTCAGTTGTGGGAGCCACTTCTGTTACTTCACAGGCTTCTTCTGTGCTCGTGTCTTCAGTGACAGGTTTTGCACAGCCGGCTGCGAGAATCAGGATCAACGCAAAAAGGCACAGTAGCTTGAACGTTTTCATTTTAATTCATCTCCTTGATATGAACTCAACAAACAATGATAACAAGTTCTTTCCAGATTCTTAAAAAACAAATTTCAGTATACAGAGAGTCACAGAAAAAACAAGAATTTGTCTGGCAACATTACCACAGTTACCGCAGGAGCGAGAGCCTAAAATGATTTTTTTAAATTGTTAGAATTTGATGTATTGCGACGGTGGGTTCATGGATTAATTGTTATTCCTTATGTGCGTTCAAGATCCTTATAGAGAAGGCCTTTTCTGTATTCGAGACGAGACCGGTTTTATTGTTAGAAAGAGTCTGTGCCCCCCTGTGCTGCGACGACGTGAAAAAATGCAAAACGCCTCTCCTGACAAAATGATCTCTAAGTCCATAAAAAATACGAGGAATTAATGGCTTGGAATCGTTTGACAGCGGCGATTGTTTTCCTTTACTATGCGCAAAAGTGAAAGGAACTGCGACTTCATATGACTGAACAACAAATCAAACAAGAGATTCTCAAGCTGGCTAAAGAGCACGATGCGCTTATTCTTGCTCACAATTACCAGCGTGATGAAATCCAGGATATTGCGGATGTCACAGGGGACTCTCTGGCCCTCTCGATTGCGGCATCAAAAACGGATAAAAAGGTAATCGTTTTTTGTGGTGTCCATTTTATGGCGGAAAGCGCAGCCGTTTTAGCTCCAGATAAGATTGTTCTTTTGCCTGATCAAGGTGCCGGTTGTCCAATGGCGGATATGGTCACACCGGAAGCACTTCAAACCATGCGCGAGGAATATCCCGAAGCGCCGGTGGTTGCCTACGTGAACACCAGTGCCGAGACCAAGGCCTTGAGCGATATCTGCTGCACCAGTGCCAATGCCGTTAAAGTGGTCAACTCACTGCCGGACCAAGAAGTGATCTTGATTCCCGACCGCAATCTGGGGAACTATATTGCCTCCCATGTCGACAAAACCTGCCATTTGTGGCCTGGGTTCTGTCCGGTTCACGATCAGTTGCACCTTAAACAGGTTCAGGCGTGTCGCGAAGAACACCCCGATGCCGTGTGTCTGGCACATCCGGAGTGTCCGCCGGAAGTTCTTGAGAGTGTCGATCACATCTTGTCGACCGGTGGCATGCTGGAGTATGTGCGCAACAGCTCAGAAAAGAAATTTATTATCGCAACGGAACGGGGTATTCTCTGTCAGTTGCGCAAGGACAACCCGGATAAGGAGTTTTTCTTTCCTGAATACGAGTTTATCTGCGAAGATATGAAGAAAATTACCTTGGAACAATTGTTAACCTGCCTGCAGACCATGCAGCCTCAAATCACCGTTCCGGAAGAGGTCAGTGTGGCTGCGCGTCGTTCCCTTGAGAGGATGCTGGCTATTCCTCGCGATTAATGTAATTTTACACACAGCTTACCTGGGGCGTGTTTCGACACGCCCTTTGTTTTTTGGGGAGAGACCATGGCCAGTGAAGAACAGGCCCATACTACCCGACATGCTTTTGTTCAGACAGTGAACGGATTGGCGGGGAATGCCGAAGTTCTCGGATTACACGGATCCGCTGCCGCGCGATTTCTCGCCGGTCTGCTGACACCGACCGGCCCCGCACTCTTGGTGGTGGTTGCCGATCTCGACCAGGCGAGACAACTGACGGCAGAGTTGGCTTTTTTCAGTCCCCGCCCCGCAGCTATCCGCCTGTTCCCCCAGTGGGAAATGGCTCCGTTTGAACCATTGATTCCCCACAGTGAGATCGAAGCCACCCGCTTGGCCACCCTGTATGGAGTGCTGCAGGGAGAGGTCGAAGCGGTGGTCACGACTCCTGCCGCTCTGCAGCAACGCGTTATTCCTCGTCAGGCCCTGCACAACCTGTGTGAAGAGCTGGTCCTCGAAGAAGAGTATAACCGTCATCAGTTGCAGCAACGGTTGTACGATCTCGGCTATCGTTCAGTTCCCCTGGTGGAAGACCGAGGCACATACTCGTTTCGTGGTGATATTCTCGATTTGTTTCCGCCGACACTTGAACAACCGGTGCGCATCGATTTTTTTGGTGATTACATTGAGCGGATGCGCGTCTACGATGCCCTGACCCAACGCAGCGGTGACCAACAGCTTGACCGGCTGACGCTACTGCCATCACGCGAGATGGTACTGACCGGTAACTACCTCGACCAGTTCAGCCGCCAGCTCAAGCAGCGTTGTGACGCGCTGGAGCTGCCCCGCACCAAGCGTGAAGCCATTCTTGAAGAGGTGCGCGAAGGCCTGTTATCACCCGGCCGCTCATTTTTGCTGCCGCTCAATTACGACCAGCTCGACAGCCTGTTCGATTATCTTGCCACGGATACCGTGATCACCGTAGATGCGCCAGCCGTTGAGCAGAGTCTCGACCAGTTCAGTCGCAGCATTGAGCAGGGCGTGGCCCATATGGCGGCAGGCGAAGAACCCTATGTTGAACCCCATCAGCTCTATCTGGCTCCTCAGGAACTTGAACAGCACCTTAGGGTGAAACGGCAGATTCATCTCGCGGATCTGCATATTTACGATCTTGATCATGACAAAACCGTGTTGCGGGTTGAGAGTTGTGGAAATGGCGAGTTTCTTCAGCAGGCTGAACCACAACGCATTCGCCACCTGGCTGAGCGCTTAACCACCTGGGGGGAGCAGCAGTGGAGCATTTTGCTGGTCTGCCGACGTGCCGGCCAGGCGCAGCGCCTCATGGACCTGTTAAAGCCTTACGCCCTTGTTCCCCAGCCCCTGACCACCCTGCCGTGGAATGAACAGCGCGGAACGTTGCAATGGGTATGTGCTGACATCAGCCGCGGTTTTCAACTGCCGGATGAGAAACTGGTAGTGGTTACTGAAGAGGAAGTGTTTGGTCAGCGGGTCAAACGGCGTCGCCGCGATGAATTACGTGCCAAGGCCGCCCTCTCCTCCCTGGCAGAACTCAAAGAGCGCGATTATGTTGTCCACGCCGACCACGGCATCGGTCTCTATCTTGGGTTGGAGCAATTGTCCAGCAGCGGCATGAGCGGTGATTTTCTCAAGCTGGAATACGCCGGTGGCGACATGCTCTATCTGCCGGTGGAACGCATTGAAAAGGTTCAGAAATACGCCGCCGGTGATCTGCAGTCGGTGCGCCTCGATAAAATGGGGGGCACGGCCTGGGCTAAAACCTGTCAGAAAGCCCGCGCCGCGGTCGAGGAGATGGCGCGGGAGCTGTTGACCATCTACGCCCGGCGGGAAATGGCCGAGGCCTTCACCTTTTCACCGCCCGATGATGTGTTCCGCTCCTTTGAAGCCGCCTTTCCGTATGAGGAAACGCCGGACCAGATGGCGGCCATCCAAGATGTGCTCGAAGATATGCAGTCCGGACGCCCCATGGACCGGCTGATCTGTGGTGATGTTGGTTACGGCAAGACCGAAGTGGCTATTCGCGCCGCATTTAAAGCCGCCCTGGACAGCAAACAGGTGGCCGTGGTGGTCCCGACCACGATTCTGGCCCGCCAACACTATGAAACGTTTATCGAACGTTTTCACGGTTACCCTGTCCATGTGGAGATGATTTCCCGTTTTCGCAGTGCCGCCGATCAGAAACGGGTGCTCAAAGAGCTGGCCGAAGGCCAGGTCGATGTGGTGATCGGTACCCATCGTCTGTTACAGCGTGATGTCCATTTTAAAGACCTGGGCATGGTGGTGATCGATGAAGAGCAACGTTTCGGCGTGGCGCACAAGGAGCGTCTGAAGAAGATGCGTGCCCAGGTGGCCATGTTAACGTTGAGCGCCACCCCCATTCCCCGCACATTGAATATGGGCATGATCGGCATGCGTGATCTGTCGATTATCGACACCCCGCCGGTTGACCGGCTGGCAATCCGTACCTATGTCACCCGATTTGATGACGATTTGATCCGCAATGCCATCCTGCGCGAACTGCAGCGTGGCGGCCAGGTTTACTTTGTCCACAACCGGGTTCAGTCCATCGGTGCCATGGCTGAATTTCTCGCGACCCTGGTCCCCGAAGCCACTATTGCCGTCGGGCACGGTCAGATGGCTGAAAAAGAGTTGGAAAAAGTGATGTTGGGGTTCATTGAAGGCGAAACCAACGTGCTGGTGGCCAGTACCATTATCGAAAATGGTCTGGATATTCCGCGCGCCAACACGATTATCATCAACCGTGCCGATTGCTTTGGTTTGTCGCAGCTCTATCAGCTGCGTGGCCGGGTGGGACGCAGTAAAAACCGTGGTTATGCCTATCTGTTGATTCCCGGCGAAGCAACCCTGACCAAGGATGCGCGTGCCCGTTTGCAGGTGCTTCAGGACTTGACCGAACTCGGCGCCGGTTTCCGCGTGGCCAGTCATGACCTCGAACTGCGTGGTGCCGGAGATCTGCTTGGCGGCCGTCAGGCCGGTCAGATCGCCGCCATCGGTTTTGAGATGTACACGGAACTGCTTGAAGAAACCATTCAGGAACTCAAAGGAATGGAAAGCGAAGGGCGTATTGATCCGGAAATCCGCCTTGGCTTACACGCCTTTCTGCCTGACAATTATGTGGTGGACCCCAACCAGCGCCTGGTATTCTATAAAAAAATGGCCGCTGCTGAGGAAGAGGCGACGCTTTACGATATTGTCGATGAACTTCAGGATCGCTATGGTGAGGTGCCGCAGCCGGGCAACATTCTTCTTGAGATGATGAAGCTGCGTGTTGAGCTGAAACGGCTGCGCATCGATCTGGCCGAATTTGACGGCCGCCGGCTGGTGTTTGGCTTTCATCCCACCACCACCGTGTCTCCGGATGCCCTGCTCGCGCTGATCCAGGAGGATCCACAACGCTATAGTTTGTCACCGGATTTCCGCATTGCTGTGCGACTCAACGAACGTGGCAGCGATTTAGAGCTGATTGACGAAGCTAAAAAGCAATTGCAGGCATTTTGCGGACCGTGATAACGTGCAGCAATTCACCATTCTGTTAACTTTCTACTTTGAGGTTTAACCCCCTATGTTAAAGAAAATTGTCCTTACCTCTCTGTTTTTCAGTCTGATTGCCCCATCGGTGTGGGCCGAACCGCTCAGCAAAATTGCCGCGGTTGTCAATGATGAGATCATTACCACCCGCCAGTTGGACCAGCGTCTTGCCAGCCGAGGTGAACTTTCGGCCACGGATGCCCAAAAGCGCCAGGAACTGGATAACATGATTAATGAACGGCTCATGGAGCAACGCAGCCGTGAACTCGGTCTTGAGGTGACGCCTGACGATATCGAAACCGCCATCAATGATGTCCAGCAGCAGAACAACATCACCCGTGACCAGCTGGAACAGGCATTGGTCGCCCAAGGGCTGACCATGTCCGGCTACCGCGAGCAGTTGGGCGGACAGATTCTGCGTTACAAACTAATGGGCTATGAAGTTAAAAGCAAAGTGGATATCACCCGTCAGGAGGTGCGCAATTACTATCAGGAGCATCTCGACCAGTATCGCCAGGCGCCGCGTGTACGCCTCAGCCGTCTGACCTTCCCGTTGGGCGATGATCCGACTGCGGCGCAGGAAAACGCCGCAATCGCATTGCGTAAGCTCGACGATGGGGAGAGTGTTGATGACATTCTGATCAACATGTCGCCACGCACCCGCATTGAAGGTGGTGAGATGGGCAGTTTTGTTGATGGGGAGCTGTCCGAAACCTTTGAGCGGGCCATTGCCGATCTTGACAGCGGTGACCATACCCCGCTTGTTCCCTTGGGGGATGCCTTGCATATCCTGAAGGTGGAAGAACGGATCCCAGGAAGTGTGGCGGATATTGCCACGGTTGAAGAGCAGATCCGCGGCGAATTACGTCAGCAAAAAATGGATCAGAAGCTACAGGAGTGGCGTGAAAGTCTGCGTTCCGAATCCTACGTGGATGTTCGCCTGTAATTCATCCGTCATTGACGTTATTTTGCCTCTGTTGCGCCACCCCGCCGCGAATTTTTTGCGACGGGGTGTTTTTTTTCGACAAAAAAGTCGACAAAATCCGGCAAAAATGTCGACAATAGAGAGGCTTATCTCCTAAAACAACCCATTTGGTGGCTTGGAATGGCTTTTGCTTTTTATACCTGTATCATCCGTATCTTTAAAACATGGTGGCGTTCCGCTCCGATTGTGGCTGGAACGCTGCTGGTTCTGACCAGCCTGATCCCGCAACACTGTCTGGCCTTGGCTGGCCGAGTCGATCTGGCGTGCGGTTATGATGATAATGTGGCCGCCAGTACCGACAAACAAGGGTCGCCTTTCATGCGTTACCAGGTGCAGTTGTATCAACCACTTGTCGATCAACCGGACCTGTATGTTGAGGGTTATGGTTGGGCGTCATACGATGCTTTTACCCGGCTGGAGGACCGTCAGGAATTTTTACTCGGAGCCTCCTGCCTCAAACGCTGGCAAGACGGCATCTGGCACAGCCTGTTTTATGTCGAAGGGCGTTCCTACCGCGACGATCTGGTTGGCGAAGACGAGTTCGATGCCCTTGAGGTGGGGTGCCAGGTTGAACGGTTTATTAATGAACAGATCAGCCTGGGGGTGAGCGGTTACTTTCGCTATGCTGACTACCGTCAGGGGTACAACTGGGTGCCGACGATTTGCGAAGAGACGGAAACTCCAGGTGGCCACGGCAATGGCAATGGTAACAATGGACAAACGACAACGCGGGGAACTCTGGTCGAGATCAACGAATCGCGTCGTGACCGCGAGTTCGGAATCATTGGTCAAGGGGAGTACCGTTTCACAGCGGATCTGTTGTGTGATGTGAAATTGTTTTATCAGGATAACGACTCCACCCTGTCTTGGGAATCGTACCAGGGCTATGGTGTTGAACATGGCTGGCAGATTTTTTTTACCTCCAGCATGAGCGGCGAATTGTGGGGCAGTTGGCTGGCACGTGATTATGACGAGAGTGATGACCGTCAATGGACTGCGGCGGTTCGGTTGGACTGGCAATGGCATAAAAATCTGAGCGCTTATGTGCAGATGCAACAGATCTGGCAAAACTCTGATTTTTCAGACGGTGATTATACGAAAAAGGTGGCGATATGCGGATTATATTGGTTGTTTTAATCCTGATGGGCGGGGTGATCTCCGCGCAGGCCGCGGAACTCCACGGGCGTGTTATGGATGTGGATCGCCAGAAGGGTGCTGTGACGCTTGAAGTGATGGATGAAAATGAAACCATCCGCGAAGTGACCGTCCAGGTTGAAAGCATCCCTGCCGATATCCGCCTGGGTGAAACGATTCTGGTGAAAAACGAGTCCGGCGACCTAGGGTCAGCGTTTGTTTTCGGAAACGTGAAAAACCCCTTCGGACGTGCCGCCAACAACGACAAGACCGGTGTCCGTTCCCGGCTGCGTAAAGCCCAAAACGGCAAGAGCCACCGAGGAGGTGGACTGGGGGCTGGTCGAGGACAGGGCCATGGGCAAGGTCAAGGCCGGGGGCACCATTGAGTCCCAGAGAAATCAAAGATCAGGGCCGCTTTGTCCTGTGGCAGGCCAATCTGATTGTTTTTGCTGTGCTGGTTGCCATGGTTCTGGGCTATTTTTCCTGGCAAATGGCGCAGACGCGCCATGCGTTTGAAGAACACGTCAATGAACATGCGCAACTGGTGGCTGAAATCGTTGCCACCAATGTCAAAGCAGCCAGTCGCTCCCAGGAAGTTGTTGAACAGATCGTCAGTGATTTTCTTGTCAATATCGCCCGGTTTATCGCCTACCTTGATGAGGTGGAGCCGTTCAATGCGCGTGAACTCGCAGCCTATGCCCAAGAGAACGGGCTTGAGGGAATCTGGATCAAGAGACCCGGCGAGGGAGCCGTGATGTCGCCGCCCGCCTGGTTTGAGCAGCCGCTGTTCGATGTCAGCCAGCAGAAGCATCTGTTGATTCACCGCGAGCAACGCCATGAATATATCCTGCTGTGGAAAGTTCCCGACAGTGCGCGGCTGATTGCCGTGGGACTGCCGGCTCGGTCTTTGGAACAATTGAAGGAGCAGATGGGGGTTAAGCAACTGTTGGCCACCCTGAGTCGTCTTGCCGGTATCGACAGTCTGCGCCTTGAGCCGACGGCAAAAATGACCCGTCAAAATGAGTTGTACAGTCAGAGATCTTCAGCGTCACAGCGACAGATTGTCCTTGGTCAGCAGACCCTGCTGCTGGAAGTGGAATCGACCAGTCTCAATGAGCGTATCACTGGACTGTGGCAGGAATTTTTCATTTTCAGCGGTTTTCTGTTTGCTGCGGGCCTGCTGCTTTCCTGGCAACTGTACCGTTATCAGAACCGCCATGTAGAAGATCTGTGGCAACTGCATCAGCAGTTGGCTGTCCAGCGTGAAGACGCTTCTCTGGGCCGGGCTGCGGCCACCATTAGCCACGAAATTCGCAATCCGCTCAATGCCATCAGTATGGGCTTACAGCGTTTGCAGATGGAGTCCAGCGGTCTTGAAGGGGAGCACGAAGAGCTGCTGGTGGCCATGAGCGATGCTGTGAAGCGGACCAACGAGATTGTCCATGGCCTGCAGCGCTACGCCCTGCCATTGAAACCCGAGATGAAAAACGTCACCTTCCATGAGCTGATTGAGCGCATTGTCAATCTGTATCGACCGCAATTTGATGCCCACCACATCCGTGTTAACAGCCAGCTGCAATCGATCGAATTTGAGGCCGATGGCGGTTTGCTTGGCCAGCTGGTGGAAAATCTGCTCAAAAATGCCCTGGAGGCGCAACCGCGCGGCGGCTTTGTCAGTGTCAGCCTGCTGACGGAACAGGGGCAGGCCAAACTGAGTATTGAAAATCGCACTCATGACATCAGTGGTGATCTCAACAATCTGCTTGAACCCTATTTTACAACCAAGGACCGACAAACCGGACTCGGCTTGACCCTGGTACGCAAGATTGCCGTCGCTCACGGTGGGCAGATCACATTGTCGATTGTCGAAAATGACTGTTTCCGGGCGTTGGTCCAACTCCCCCTGAAGAGAAAAATATGACCATCCTTGTCGTTGATGATGAACAAGTGCAACGGGAAATGCTGCAGGGTTTTCTGCATAAGCGCGGTTACAAAGTTCTGACCGCCTCCAACGGCGAAGAGGCTTTGGAGCTGTGTGCCCGTTACCCGATCAGTCTGGTATTGATGGATTTATGTATGCCCGGTTTGAATGGGGATGAAGTACTGGAGCGGCTGCGGGAATCAAATCCGTTGTTGCGAGTGATCCTGATCACTGCCTTTGGTTCGGTGGAAACGGCGGTCAAGGTGATGAAACTTGGTGCCAGTGACTTTCTTGAAAAGCCGGTGGATCTTACTGAGCTCGCTCAGCTTATTGAACGTTGCGAGCAACAACAGTTTGTCGAGCAAGATCTCAGTGAGATGGAGCAGGACCTTGAAGACGAGGAACTGCCGTTGCCGGTGGCGGCAAGCAGCGAAGCCATGCAACATCTGTTATCACTGGTGCGCCGGGTGGCGCGCAGCCCGTGGACCGTGTTGATTCATGGCGAAACCGGCACCGGAAAAGAGCGTATTGCCCGCCTGCTCCATCAGCTCAGCGAACGGAGCCATGGCCCGTTTGTCGAGGTAAACTGTGCTGCTCTGCCGGACAATCTGTTTGAGTCCGAGCTGTTTGGACATGAAAAAGGATCGTTCACCGGCGCGACATCGCGTCGCAGCGGACGTTTTGAGGCTGCCCAGGGCGGCACCCTGTTTCTCGATGAGATCGGTGAATTGCCACTGGCCCTGCAGGCCAAACTGTTGCGTGCTCTGCAGGAAAAAAAGATCTGTCCTGTCGGCGCTGAGCTGGAGCGCGAAGTGGATGCACGGGTGTTGGTTGCAACCAACTGTGATCTACCTAAAATGGTTCAGGAAGGGACGTTTCGCGAAGATCTCTATTATCGGTTGAACGTGTTTGAAATGCAGATTCCGCCATTGCGCCAGCGCCGTGAAGATATTCCCATGCTGGTGGAAAACTTTCTTGAACAATATGCGCTGCGACCGATTCAGATTGAACCTGCAGCCCTGGATGCCTTGATCAAATACGATTATCCCGGTAATGTCCGTGAGCTGGAGCATCTGATTCAACGCCTGGCCACCCTGGTGCGCAGTCCCGTGATTCGCCGGGTTGATTTGCCCGCTCACTTGTTGCAACAGCCCCAACCGGAAAACAACTCCGGGCTGTTGACCGAACGGGTGGAAGCGGTGGAGCGGCAGATGTTGCTCGAGACCCTGCGCCAGTATCATGGGGTACAGACCCGTGCTGCCGAGGCTCTTGGCATCAGCGAGCGGGTACTGCGCTATAAAATGACCAAATACAAGCTCAATAAAGAGGACCTGAAATAAGTGCGGCAGGCGCTGGCTTGCTGACGGACGATAAAAAGGGCCGGTGACGTAAGTCACCGGCCCTTACCGGTTCTCAGGAGGATTTCCAAAACCTTGCACAATCGCCGGGTTGTAAACGAAGCCGACCATTCTGGTCGCCCTTCCATCGGCTGCGCTGCCCTTTTTACAACAGGACAGCTAGAAAATTACGAATCGAATCGGTACTCCAAACTGCCCGCCGCAAACAGGGTGGTATCTTTGTCATCCCCTGATTCACGACTGTATTCTCCCAGTATTACCAGACTCCAGTGCTCAGCAAAACTGTAGCGGATCACCGCCTGACCCTGATTGAGTAGCGATTGCTCGTCATCGGAGTATTCAAGTTGATACTCTAGCTGGAAATCGACACCTTCAGCAATTTTATGGCGATAATTCAGCGTTAGGTTGATCAGGGTATCTTTTTCTTCGGTGTAATAACCGACCCCCAGAGAGGCGCGTAGTGGCGTGAACCAGGCAGGTTGATGGGTCACCTGGCCGGTGTAGTTGAACTGGTCCGGACGATCAGAGCCATAACTTTCATAGTAGATACCGGCCGAGGTTTCCCATTGTGGTGTCCACACCCAACCAAAAGTGGTGCCGGTCAGGGCCTGAGCAGTAATATCGAGTTCAACGCGGTCACTGGCGGCATCGTAGATCGGTTCCGGATCGCGCTCGCGGGCATAGCTGACATTCACCCACCACTGTTGATTGAGATAACTGACCACGGCATAGCCGGTCCACAACTCCTCGTCATCGCCCACTTGGTAAAAACCGGAATTGCCGTCGTCGCTGAATTGCTCGTAGCGCAACCGGGCTCGGGTGAGCAGATGGGGAGACCACTGATAGTCAAAATTGGCAAAGGGTGCCTTGCGGGTCAGGGCGAAATCGGTATCGTTAAAGAGTTCGTTTTCCTGTTTGATGGTGCCATCAATATAGCCGAGTCCAAACCGGGCTTTACCAAGGGCTTTGTCCACCTGAACCATCAGGTTACGCTCTTTCCAGCGATAGATATCATCGTCAATTTCTTCGAGATATTCGGTCTCATCCAGCCACATATAGGTGATGCGTGCCGAGACACCATGGACCCAACTGGTCTCCGGTGATTGTTGCACGGCTTCGGGCCAGTTAGTTTCTGTGGAGTCTGCTAGGCACAGTGTCGGTAACAGGACGACACATAGTACGAGACAAATACGTGTGGTCAGCTTCATAGGGGGCTCTTTCGATTTGGGGGTGAAAAGAAGCCGTTCCTCTCCCGTCGGAGAGGAACGGCTGTGCGATTAACGGCCGGATTGGGTCCGCAGACGGATCCGCTCCTGGGTTTGAAGCTGCAGAGCATCTTCAGGAACACCCGAGCCGTCGAGCAGTTGCTGACCACCTGCTGCATAGGTGTCGCACACACCATCACCATCAGCATCGACAAAATTGGTTGCGTTGGCACCCATGCCGGTACCGGGTTCCGGACGGGTATCGCCGATACCGTCACCATCGGTATCCACCAAGTAGAGGCCGGTTCCGGCACTTTCGCCACGGAAGCGGGAGCTGGCATCAGCGGTATAGGGCAGAGAGGTGATTGCCATCATCAGTACGACAGCAGAAACGATTTTTACAGAATTCATCACAGTCATTGCTATGTCCTTTCACGTTAGAGGTTGGGGTTTCAGCGCTGTACCCTCAGACATGAGCAACCGGTGTGCCAACTTGAAAAAAAGATAAAAATACTGTTTTTTCAGATGGTTATAAATATCAATGACGTGTCGGTTTAACGGAGTTCTTCGACGAAACTTGTTGGTTTCGACAAAGATGTCGTTATCTGCATGGGGAATGGTGATGGTCTGAAATGAGGTTCAGACCATCACCCGTGTAATGGAAGGCGAAGAGCGGATAGCAGCACTTATTGGCGAGCGACTTGCCGCGCCGGCAACTCTGCGGGCCGGGTTGCGATTGCGGTTGGTGACGGTTGGCGCTGTGGAACGCCGACGATCCGTTGGCGCAGCGACAGGATCGCTGTTTCAACATACGCCTCAACCTGATGGCTCATTCTGGTGACTCGAGACGCTTGCTCTGCAGCAAGATCTTTGCTTGATGATGGCTGGCTGCCGAGCTGATAACGATAAAGGCGCGGCTTCTCTTTCGGCGCGATCTGCAGCAGATAATTATCCTCGATCAGGGCAACCCGCTCCTCGCCACCCGACGGTTTGATCATGGCAAAACCACCATCACCTTCCGGCAGAGCGAAAAGATTGCGACCCCAGCTCTGATGCCGCGTGTTTTCAGAGAGCAGGCCAAGGATGCTGGGAACAATATCGACCTGGCTGGCGACCGTGGTTCGTGTTTGCGGAGCCAACATCGCTGGCGCGTAAAACAACAGTGGCACATGAAAACGCGACAGATTCATGCTGGTGACCATCGGTGCGCTGGCAAAGCCGTGGTCGCCGGTGATGACAAACAGCGTGTTGTCGAAATAATCCTCCTGACGGGCCAGTCGGAAAAATTCTCCCAGGCTCCAGTCGGAAAAACGCATGGCGTTGTAGCGCCCTTCCTGGCCTGCCGGGGCGTCAACCGCTGTGAAAGGCAGAGGATCAGGCAGATTGAACGGAGAATGATTCGACAGGGTCAGAATGGTGGCGCAGAACGGTCCCTTCTTGGCCCGCTCACGGAACTCCGCGTTGGCGCGACGAAACACATCAATATCGGAAACACCCCACACCGGGTCGACAAAATAGGGATTGACATAATCATCCCGGCCGATGAACTCCTCCATACCGTGCTGGCGGAAAAATCCTTCCTTATTGTCCCAGGAAAATTCACCATTATAGAGAAACAGAGTCTGGTAGCCCCGTCGCTTGAGAAGTTCCGGAAGACAGGACATGGCCTGGTTGGCTTCCATCATCTTCATCAGGTACTCATAACCGGGCAGGTTAGGCCATGATGCCATGCTGGCGTAGACCCCCTGATGGGTGTGGGTGCCGTTGGAAAACGCGCGGGTGAACAGCACACCCTGTTTGGCCAACTGGTCAAAGTCCGGCGTGATCGGCGCGGCTTGGCCGAGAGCCCCGACCATCCGCCCGGCAAAGCTTTCCATCAGGATAACCACAACATTGGGGGGGCGATCAGAGACCGGCTGTAATGGCGCAGGGTTTTGCGACTGACGCAGCAGGGGGAAAATATCGGGCTGCTGCAGGGTGTCGCGCTGGGTCAGGACCAGTTGGCGGGTGGCCTTGAGCGCCTCTTCATCCTTCATGGCCGCAGTCCAGGATTCCTGAGTGCTGTAGATCTGGTCCCAGGCCGTGCGCCCCAGAGTGAACATGCCATTGAGAGCCAGATGATTGGCAAAAGGCTGTTCGGAAAAGAACGCGTCGCCCCAACGCAGCGGCTCATGCTGGAATCCGCCGCGCATGGCAAACACCATCAAAACGATGAACAGAGTGTTGCCCATGGTGCGCCCGAGGCGATCACGAATCGCCAGCGGCGGTGCAGGTGTTTGGCGCAGTGAGCGCAGAATGCGGCGATGAATAGGCCATAAGGTGCCAAAAACCAAGGCTGCAACCAGCAGATGGCGTACAACCGGATAGCCGTCCCATACCATGCCGCCGACGGTAAAAGGATGGCTGAGGTATTCGAACACCAGGCTGTTGTAACGACTTTCAAATTCACGATAAAAGTTTAACTCGGCAATCCCGCCGATAATGAGGATTGCCAGCAACAACGGCATCAGCCAGCTGAGCATGCGTCGGCTGCGATAGCAGGAAACCAACAGCAGAAATAACGGTGCCAGCAGATAGGTCGCTGTCGCCAGATCAAATCGCAACCCAACCACAAAACTGTTGAGCAATGTTGTGGTATCGACACCTTTTGTCAGCGAATGGTTGTAGACCAATAGAGCTGCTCGCTGCAAGCCAAACACGCCTAACAGCACCAGATACCACTTGAGGATAAAGCGGCTCTCGTGGGAAATAAACTGACGGGTCAGGCGCTTGCCGCGCACTTTGAGTTTCAGGCAACGGTTCATCGTTTTTCCTAATTTTTCGTGGGCAGAGGACGTTCAGCGGGGTTTACCACCAGCGGGGCGAACAGAACGGCAATCGTCCAGCACAGGATCAGTGTGGCAATGCTGTGTGAAATAAAATGAGCGCCACGGACCAGCTGGCCGAATGTGAACAGAATTCCAAGAATCATGCTGAAGGACAGTCCGGCCATGGCGAACGACCGCGAATGGCGCTGGCCGATAAAATACAGGCCGATGAGGGAAAAAGCGCCGGAGGCGTGTCCGGCTGGAAAACAATGTCCGGGACCGCCTTTGGTTGTCGCCTGCCGTTTGTTGTTCAGTGCCAGAATGGGCTGGTACGGAATTGTGCCGCCATAGCGCTGGTAGTGCTTGGGGCAGTGGCGGTGGGTGATTTTTTTACCGATAGCGGTCAAACCCGTTCCCAGCGCGATACATAACAACAGGTAGCCACTGACGCGGCGCGCCTGGCGCCAGTACGAATGGTGGGAAAACGACAACGCAAAAAGAAGCAGGTCGGTTGCGGCAATGACCACGATCAGATGACGGCCACCGTCGTGAAGTAATTCATTGGCCCACCAACGGTGTTTATACGGCCACAGACCTTGGCTGGCGTTAAAGTACGCATCGCTGCACAGCAGATCCCAGCCCCGTCCATCAAACAGGTAGAACAGGACGAAAAGCAGGGCCAGCGGGATTGCAAGATGATGAAAATAAAAACGACGCATCACTCTTACTTATTGAGGCGTTTAAACACAGCCAGGTGCAGGGAATGCACCAACGGTAGTTGTGCCAGGTCTTTGATCAGGGTGAAGCCGTTGGCGGAAAAGTGTTTTTTCAATTCCGTCAAGGGGGTGATGTTCTGCACCGATTTGCATCCGGTTAAACGGTATCGCAGAGCCCGTTTGGCGCTGGTTGGTGACCAGGGACTCAGGTAGGAGATCAGCACGGTATCGTGCGTGACCCGGCACAGCTCGTCGATAATCTCGCGGCGATGCTGCGGTGTGGGCAGATGGTGGATCAGGCGAAAACACAGCAGCCCGTCAAACTGCTGGTCAGAGTAAGGCAGGTCAAGCAAATCCGCTTTTTCGACCCGCGCGTTCAGGCCTTGGCGCGCCACAGCCTGCTGGGCCACGTGCAGCGCTCCTTCGCCCAGATCGACTCCAGTGACATCGAGTCCACGATGTGCCAGTAAAATGGTGGCCCGGCCAACACCGCACGGGGCATCGAGCCAGGTGTGCGGCATGGGGGAAAGGTGATCGACGGCTCGTGAGAGCAGAGCCATTTCAGCCGCATGTTTGTGCAGCTTACGCGAAGAGTATTTTTCAGCCTTGTCGAGGCTGTGTTTGATGCGTTGGCGATGATCCTGCTCAGTTTTGACCTTTGTAACCGCGGACGCGGTCGAAGCCAATTCATACATGTGGAAATCCTTTGCAAAATGAGGTGAATCATGAAACGTGCCCGATTGCGATCATGACTCTATTTTGCAAAGAGTTTGCCGGTTTGTAAGGTGTTGTAAATTAAAGGGAAAATGTTTTTTTAGTGGTCGATTTGTATAAAAATTTGTACAAGAAGTTCGGTTTGAGCGTTCTATAGATAAAAATTTTTACAGCCCCAGGTCGGTCAGACAAGGTGGTATTTTTTCAGTTTGTACTGCAGGTTGCTGCGACTGATCCCGAGCAGTTCCGCCGCTTTGGCCTGGACGCCGCGTGCCTCAATGAGGGCGGCCTGGATCAGTTTCTGTTCAATGGTTTCCAGGTGCTCGGGAAGTGGCTTCTCGAGCGGCATTGCTGCTGTTTCTGGGCAACTGTTTCGTTGTGGTGCTTGGCAGTGGAATTGTTGTGGCAGATGGTTTTGTTCAAGAGTGGGACCGTCGCAGAACAGCAGACCACGTTCGAGAATGTTCTGCAGCTCGCGGACATTGCCGGGCCAATTGTAGTGATACAGGTCGTGCTGCGCCTGCGACGACAGCTGTGGCAGCGGGCAACCCATGTCGCGGGAAAGACGTTCGAGAAACAGCTGTGAAAGTAACGGGATATCCTCGCGGCGATGACGCAGTGGCGGCAGATGTAGAGACACCACATTGAGGCGGTAATACAGGTCTTCGCGAAATGTCCCCTCTGTGATCATCTGTTCCAGGTTACGATGCGTGGCGGCGATGATGCGGACGTCGCTGCTGATCTCGGCCGTTCCACCGACCCGACGGAAGGTTTTTTCCTGCAGGACACGGAGTAATTTCGGTTGCAGATTGAGGGGGAATTCGCCGATTTCATCCAAAAACAGCGTGCCGCCGTCCGACACTTCCATCAGCCCTTTCTTTCGCTCCAGAGCCCCGGTAAAGGCACCACGTTCGTGGCCGAACAGTTCGCTTTCCAACAGGTTTTCGGCAAAGGCAGCGCAGTTGATGGAGACCAGCGCCTTGTTACCGCGCGGGCTGAGTCGGTGCAATGCCTGGGCGACCAGCTCCTTGCCGGTGCCGCTTTCTCCGGTGATGAGAATGGAGGTTTTGGCTGGTGCCACCTGGGCGATCTGGTTGCGCAGGGTTTCCATGGCCGGACTGTTGCCAACCAGGGTGCGGTCGCGATTTTGCTCCAGCTCGCGGCGCAGCAACCAGTTTTCGTTCTGCAGTTTGGAATAGTCCAGCGCTTTGTCGACGGTGAGCAGAATCTCCTCGTTATCAAACGGCTTGAGCAGATAGTCAAAGGCCCCAATCTTCATGGCCTCCAAGGCCGTCTCTACCGTGGCAAAGGCCGTCAACATGATAAACGGCAAGGGACCGATCTCGTCATTGACATGGCGCAGAAGATCGAGACCGCTCATGCGCGGCATTTTCAGATCCGAAACAATCAGATCAACCTGTTCCCGGGCCAGAATGTCCAGAGCCGCATAAGGATTGTCGGCACTGGTCACATGATGGCCGGCCCCTTCGAGTAATTGGCCGAGAACAATGCGATAGTTTTTTTCGTCGTCGACGATGAGAATATGTGCCATCTAATGGGTCTCCAGGGGCAGGGTGACACGGAAGCGGCTGCCGCGCCCGGGCTGGCTGGTGACATGGATATCACCACCGTGACTCTGGGCAATATTGTGTGCCGTGGCCAGTCCCAGACCGGTGCCGTGATCCTTGGTGGTAAAAAAAGGATTGAAGATATTCGGCAAAATGTCTTGGGAGATACCGCTACCGGTGTCCGTGATGTCGATGTGCGCCTGACCTTCTTTGCACAGGGCTTCAATCGTGACCTTTCCCTGTTGCGGGCAGGCCTCGATGGCATTGAGTAACAGGTTGAGCAGCAGCTGTTGAATCATGTCCGCATCGACATGGAGCATTATTGTCGGGTGGTCCGGTGTGAAGTTGAGAGCAACCTGATGTTGCTCGGCAATGGGGCGCAGCTGTTCGACGGTTTTCTGGATCAGAGATTCCAGCTGCTGTGATTTGAGTCGGGGTTCGCCGGGGCGGCCAAAACGGAGAAATGTTGTCACCAGATCGTTGAGGCGCGTGCTCTCCTCGCGGATGACATCAAGCAGATCCAGTTGCCCGGTGTTGGCATTTTTAAGCTGACTCTGCAGCAGTTGTGCTGAGGAGGCAATGATGCCCAGCGGGTTGCGGATTTCATGAGCCAGTCCTGCGGACATCTCCCCCAAGGCGGCCAGGCGGTCTTTGCGGCGTAGGGTCTCTTCGGCCGCTTCCAGTTTGCGCAGAGAGCTTTGCAGGGCGTTGCGGTTGTCGAGCAGCAGATCATTGAGATGTTTTTGCTGTTTCAGTTGCCGGCGATGTTGCTCCGCGAAGCCGTGGATGAGAATGCCGACAATAAAAAACGTCACGCAGGAAATAAGGAATTCCGGCAGGTCATCCGCCAGTTCAACAGGGTTTTTCCAGATAGCGCTGGGGATCAGAACCAGATAAAACAGCGATGAAAACAAACAGGTGCCCAAGGTGTGGAGCAGCGTCAGGTTGGTTCCGGCAACAACAATGGGCAGGAAGTAAATGATCCAGTAATGGCTCTCCTCTTCGCCGGTCGTGGCCCAGATCAGCAAGGTACACAACAGCAGATAAAGGGCGAGGTGGAGTGTCATCAGTCCGGAATCCGCCAGTTGTTCAGCGGTGAAGCGCTGGTCCGTCACCAGGTGGTAGGTGGCAATCAGAATAAACGACAGGCTGCCGTAGAGCAGGCTCGGCCCTTTGAAGTAGGCCAACAGCAAGGCAAACAGACACAGCAGCAGGCCGTTTTTGATAATTTGCAGCGAGGTGTTCATAACCGCTTCAGTATGAAACCTGTTGAACCTCAAGGCAAGAGAAACCTCTCAGCACGCCGTGGGCATGCCATCTCAGGCGGTTTGTGCTGGAGTCGGTTTCTGGGCCAGGTAAACGGCGAACAGCTCAGCCAGCTGCTCAATGGCCTGCAGATCACGCACCGAGTAGCCCTCGTCATTGTTGGCGAGCGCCACCTGACCGACGATGCGCTCACCATCATCCACCGGCACCGCCATAAAGTGGCGCAACGGTTTCTGAATCCCCCCAGCCAGATGCGCAACGTTGAGACGTTCCAACCCGTTAAAGTAGACACCGGTCTTGCGATTGTACACCGCGTGCAACAGGGAGCCGCGTCCCGCTGCTGCCGCTGGAATGGTGGCGCTGTTGTTGCCGTAAAACTCCTCAAACAGCGAGGTGCAGTCCCATAAGGATTGGCTGCCGCCGGGATTGATCGCAGCGATAAAGCCATGGCGGCTGCCGGTGAGATTGCGGGCATGGCTGAGCAATTGTCGGGCGACTTCATGCTGATCGGCGTGTTGCTGGACAATGGCATGGGACAGGCTGGCCAAACGACTGTTGAGGGAAACCTCCCACTGCAACGCCTGTTCATCGCGTTTGTGATGGGTCATATCGACAAAGCATTCAACGCCGCCGATCACCTCGCCCTGATTGTCACGCAACAGGTTGGCATTTTTACTGATGGTGAGCAGAGTGCCGTTTTTGTGACGAATGGTACATTCCCGGTCCATCACCGGCTTATCGATCTGCTGATTAAACAGTCCGCACTGGCGATGACAGGGGGACAGGGCAAAGCGGTAACAGGAGCTGCCGATCATTTCATCGGCTTGGTAGCCAGTGAGTTGTTCCGCGCGATCATTCCAGCTGGTGATGACACGACGGTGGTCGACGGTGAAAATCGCGCATGGGACCACCTGTTTGAGCAGGTTGGTCGTGATTTGTGTATGGATCTGACTTTGGCGGCATTCGTTGAGGTCGTCAAGCAGTCCGTTGATTTGCCGGGCCAGCTCAGTGGTGCCTTGCTGTTCACACAGCGGCTCGAGCTGATGGTGTTGGCGATGGTTGCGAATCTGAATGGCCAGATCAGAGAACGGTTGTTGCGCCCGGCGCGAAAACACCCGTGCCGTCATAAGGATGATGGCGCTCAGCAGAAGACTCATCACCAGCAGAGCCATCACCGATGTCGTGTGAGACGCCATAGAGGATTGCCGAGGGGCTTTGACTCGGACCAGGGCAATTGGGGTTTTGCCGATGTCGAAAAGCAGGGTATTTGCTTCTAAAAACGTCGTGTTGACTGTCACGTGCGGCTCTTGAGCCTGCTGCAGGAGCCTGCGGAGCTGTTGGGGATTGTTGTGGGTGATCTCTGTCAAATCGGTCAGGTCAATGTCGAGGTGCAGTCGACGTGACCAGTCCGCGATCACCTGCGGAGAGAGTCGACGGCACAAGATTACGGTATCGCCGCCATGGTCGGGGTGATCCGTGCTTACGGTACGGGTTGCAACCAGACTGATGCCCTGCTCGCTGTGCAGCAGACCGCTGATGGCGGGCCGAGCGCTGAGCTGGGTGAGATTGAATGCCGTGCGGCACAGTTCGCTGTCATGATTGCCGCGTTGGGCATTACTCCGGTTAAACAATAACGTTCCCCGCTTATCATAGACCACCACTTCATCAAGGCCGTGGTGGTGCAGCATCTCCTGGGTCAGGTGCCGCGACCACGACCGTTCGGCGCGGTTTGTTTCATCCTGGGAGGCGTCCACACTGGTGTAGTCCTTTGCCAGGGCACTCAGCGCATCCAATTCAACCTCGACATGGGTTTGAACCTGCTCGCAATGATGAAAGGCCACCTCCTGTTCCAGGTGGCTAAGCTGTGGAAGGAAGCCGAATCCGTAGGTGATATACACCAGTGCGGCCACGCCGGCCAACGTGGCAAAACCAATCAGGATCGGGCGTAATCTGTTGGGGGCGGCTGCAAACATTGTCATTCCTTTCAGTAGGTTATAAGGCATAAGGCGCTTTTCACCGTTACTGGCATGCTCAATAGTCAGCCGATAAAAGGGGATAAACAGTTAAACAGCAAAAAAGGTACCAATTGCCTTCGACGAGTGGAATCCCCCCCTGTGAGCTGTTGAAGGCACCGCTATTTCCAGTGGCACTGCCATATCTTGGGACGCAGGTGTGCGAAATTGGGACGCTCTGTGTCGGCGAGAAAATTCGCTTTGAGTAACCCCAGCAGAGCGTTTTTTGCGAAAATCTCTTTAACTTATTGAAAATATAGGGATAATTCTGGTTTTGTTCCGGTTGGATAAATCAGGCGTCTTTATTGCAATTCCTTTGTTGCGGCACACCTCCTGTGCTGTTGGTAGCACATGTGAGGGGCAGAACCCATTCAAGGGAGAATAACCTATGGTTCAACAGGTGGTGACGGACGAACAGCGCGGTGCGGTGGCACAGTTTCTAGCGCGGTTCGATCTCGACTATGAGCCGGTATATGATGATTTGCTGGCGGTGTGGGATACCCGTGGCCGGATTGTGGCATGTGGTGCCCGTCAGCAGGCTTTGCTGAAAATGATCGCCATCGATCCTGCCGAGCAGAACAGTCCGATGTTTGGTCAGCTGGTTGGAGCCCTGGTAAAAAGTGGCTTTGAGACCGGTGTCGAAACCTTCTTTGTCGTCACCCGCCCGCAACATACCCTGAGTTTTGAAGCGGTCAATTTTCGTCTGCTGTGCCTGTCCGACCAGGTGGCGCTATTGGAATATGGTCCGGGGCTGAGCGCCTACGTTGAGCGCCATCAACACGCGCGTCATCCCGGCAACAACGGTGCCGTGGTGGTCAATGCCAATCCGTTTACCCTTGGCCATCGCTATCTGATTGAGACCGCGGCTCAGCAAGTGGACCGACTTTATGTGTTTGTGGTCGAAGAGGAGTGTTCCAGTTTTCCCTTTGCGGTGCGTTACGATCTGGTGTGCCGGGGTGTTGCTGATCTGGATAATGTCGAGGTTTTGCCCAGCGGCCCCTATGCGGTCAGCGCTATCACTTTTCCCGGTTATTTCCTGCGCGACAGTGCTCTGGTTGAAGCGCAGCAGCATCAGCTTGATGCCGTACTGTTTGCCCGTCAGTTGGCGCCCCGCTTTACCATCTGCCGCCGTTTTATCGGCAGTGAGCCCTATTGTGCCGTGACCCGGCGTTACAACCAGGCGTTGCAGAAAATTCTGCCCACATTGGGGATTGACGTTGTTGAAGTGCCGCGTACAACCACCAGTGGTGGCGCGATCAGTGCGTCAACCGTGCGCGAACTGTTGCAACAACGTGCGATCAACACACTGGAGAAACTGGTGCCGTCGACCACGTTGCATTACCTGGAATCTGACGCATTTAACGGGCTGGGCCCGGTGGCCGGGAGGCACTGATGAATATTTGTTGTAAAGCCCAGGCTGGAACAATGCAGTCGAGTGACCTGATGGTGTTTGTTGAACCGGCTGACACACTGGTCATTGAGATCGAATCGACGGTTCTCAAACAGTTTGAACACCTGATCCGTCAACGGATTGAGGATAAATTAGAGGAACTTGGTGTGATGCAGGTCAAGATGCGGGTCAGTGACCGCGGCGCGTTGGATTACGCCATTGATGCTCGTATCGAAGCAGCGATCCGCCGGGCGCAGGGAGAAAAATAATGGAAAATATATGGTTTAAAGAATGTTCCGGTGGGCGTCGCTTTTTGGTCAAGATTTCTCAGGGCGAATGGCTGGTGGACTCTCTGCGCCGTTTTGCGGCTGAAGCGGGTGTCCGCAGTGCGGTGATCCTTTCGGCGGTCGGTTCGGTGACCCAGGTGACCTTTCGTGGCATCAAAGCCGGCGCCAAGTTGCCGATCACCGAGGCGCGCATGACGGTTCACGATGTCGAGGGTCCGCTCGAGTTGCTCGGGCTGGAGGGCAATATGGTGCCCAACGACCAGGAACAATGTGATTGCCACGTGCATATTCTCATGTCGCGCTCCTCCGGTGAAGTGATCGGTGGTCATCTGTTTGATGCGCGGGTGTTTGCCAGTTGTGAAATTATCCTCAGTGAATTTCACGGTGCGGGCGTTGAGCGTCACATGTCGCAAAGTGGTGGGATTTCGACCATCTATCTGGAGGATTAAGCCATGAAGGATGAGCTTTCCCTGCGGCGCTCTTTGCTCTATGTGCCGGGCAATATGCCGTCGATGTTGCAGAACGTGCCGTTGTTCCCTTGTGATGCGGTGTTTGTCGATCTTGAAGACGCGGTGCCGCTCAACGAAAAAGACGCCGCGCGCATTCTTGTCAGCCGTTTTATTGCCTCCTATGGGCAGCGCAATAAAGAGGTGTTTGTGCGCATCAATGCGCTGGATACGCCATGGGGCCATGACGACTTGCGTCAGGTGTTGCCGTCACGGCCGGACGGGATTCGCCTGCCCAAGGCCGATACCCCGGAGATTGTCGAGCGGCTCGATACCCTGCTTACCGAGATGGAAGAGGAACTCGGGGTCACCATTGGCACGTTTAAAGTGATCCCCTCGATTGAGAGCGCTCTGGGCGTGATCAATGCCATCAAAATCGCCCGCTGCTCATCGCGGGTGATTGCTCTGGCGTTTGGCGCCGAAGATTACACCGCCAGTATGGAGATCGAGCGCACCAAAGGGGGCGAAGAGCTGTTCCATGCTCGGGCCCGGGTGTTGTGGGCCGCCAAGGCTGCCGGCATTCAGGCGATTGACACCATCTTTGCCGATGTCGGCGACATGGACAGCTTTCGCCATGAAGTGCAATTGATCAAGAATCTCGGCTTTACCGGCAAGTCTTTGGTCAATCCCCGCCAGATTGGCGTGGTGCATGAGGTGTTTGCACCAAAACAGGGGGAGATCAATTACGCCTTACAAGTGATTGAAGCGATTGTCCGGGCGCGGGAAATGGGCACCGGGGTGATCTCCCTTGACGGCAAAATGGTCGATGCCCCGGTGGTCAAGCGGGCGGCGCGGATGATCAAAACCGCCGTGTCTCAGGGCTTGTTGGAGTATGAACTCGATGATGAGGTGATCTATGGCGCGCACTAGTATGGGACGCTGGATTCCGGAGTCGTTTCACGGCCGGAGTTGTCAGCCCTATCAGGACCCGTTTTCACGGCAACCCGACCAGCAACGGGCCAGTCGTCCGTTACGACGGATCAACCCCGGCCAGAGTAAAGTGATCGCTTCACTGACCGAGGCCATTGAAGCCGCCGGACTCCAGAGCGGCATGTGCATTGCCACCCACCACCATTTGCGTAACGGCGATGCCCTGCTTGGCATGGTGGTGCGGGCCATTCACGCTTTGGGCTTGCGCGATATTGTCATCGCTTCCAGCTCGATCCATCCGGTGCATGCCGAATTGCTGCCCTATGTTCACGACGGCACCATTGCCGCGTTTGAATGTGGCGTTAATGGTTTAATCGGTGAGCTGGCCAGCAAAGGGGAGATTACCTGCCCCATCACGGTACGTACCCATGGTGGCCGGGCACGCGCCCTGATGAGTGGCGAAGTGCAGGTGGATGTGGCGTTTATTGCCGCACCCTGTTGCGACTGTTACGGCAATATCAATGGTTTTTCCGGGCCGTCGGCTTGCGGTTCTCTCGGCTATGCCAAGGTAGATGCCGACTGTGCTCAAACCGTGATTGCCGTGACCGACAATCTGCAGCCCTACCCGGTCGCGCCGATCTCCATTGCCCAGACCCAGGTGGACTATGTGGTGGAAGTGGAGCGCCTTGGTGATCCGCAGAAAATCGTCTCCACCACCACCCGCACCACCACCGATCCCATCGGGCTGATGATTGCCGGTTATGCGGCCGAGGTGATTGAAGCGTCGGGTCTACTCAAAGATGGTTTTTCCTTTCAGACCGGCAGTGGTGGCACCAGCCTCGCTGTGGCCGAGCAGGTGCGCGACAAGATGCTGGCCGGGAAGATCAAAGGCAGCTTCGGCAGTGGTGGTATCACCGGCTATTTTGTCGACATGCTCGAACACGATCTGTTCCGCAGTTTGTTTGATGTGCAGTGCTTTGATTTGCAGGCCGTGCAGTCCATCGGCCGTCATCCCGGCCATGTTGAGATCGATGCGGACATGTACGCCAACCCGTTCAATCGGGGGGCGGTGGTCAACCAGCTCGATGTGGTAATGCTCGGTGCCACCGAGGTGGATGTGGACTTTAACGTCAATGTCAATACCGAGTCCAACGGCTACCTGCTGCACAACACCGGCGGCCACAGTGATACCGCTGCCGGAGCCAAATTGTCGGTGATTACCGTGCCGTCCATTCGTGGCCGGCTGCCGATTGTACGTGATGCGGTGACGACAATCACCACGCCGGGAGAGACCATTGATGTCATTGTCACCGAGCGCGGTATTGCCGTCAATGAACGCCACGATGATCTGCGCCGCGAACTGGAGAAACGCCATCTTCCAGTCAAGGATATTCGCCAATTACAGAAAGAGATTCTTGCCCTGACCGGTCAACCCAAGCCTGTGGAGTTCGAGGATGATGTTATTGCAGTCATTGAATATCGAGACGGAACCATCATCGATTGTGTGCGACGGATTAAGGCGTGACCTGCTCGATGCCCGTGAACAGCGTCAATGGGAGATTGATCGCTTTGTCCAATCGGGCCATGCCGCAGTGATTCAGATTGCCACCAATATTCCCGGAGCCGACAAGGCGCCCGATGGCTGTGATGCCCTGGTGGCCTGGGCGCAGACGCAACTTGAGGAATCGTTGCAAGCGGTGACGGTGCTGCACAGCTGTGATCGGGCCGGAGTGTACAGCTTACTGATCAGCTCGCAGGAGGCAATCCGCTGCAAACAGGTGGCGATTGATGTTGAACTGTCACGCCCGTTTGCCCGGCTGCTCGATATTGATGTTTACGGTGCGCTCAGTGGCCAGATCCATCGCCAGGCGTTGGGTTACCCGGCCCGCCCCTGTTTGTTGTGTGAAGCCAATGCCACGGACTGTATAAGGAGTGAACGTCATGATCAGGATGCCGTTATACGCGCCGCTTACCACCATCTGCAAAACTTTACCCGATGATCGGCTCAGTGAGGCGTTTTGCCGCGGTGCGCGCCGTGAGCTGCTGCTGACGCCCAAGCCGGGTCTGGTCGATGTGTTTGACAACGGCTCCCATGACGACCTCAACCTGATTGTCATGCAGCAGTCCATTGACCTGCTGCCGCTGTATTATCATGAGCTCATGGCCATTCCGCTCTGCCCCTTTGATTCTGAGGCGGTTCGTGCCATCGGTCTGGCTGCCGAAGAACGGATGATGATCCATTGCGGCACCAATACGCACAAAGGGTATGTGTTTCTCAGCGGCCTGGTTTTGCTCGCCCTGCGATGTGGTGGCGATCTGCGCCATAATATCCGTCAATTGAGTCGCCGGCTTTTTGCCGATGGTCGCCAGAGCAGCCATGGCACGGCTTGCCGGCAACTCTATGGTTGCACGGGGATTGTCGGAGAGTGTCTTGACGGGCTGCCGGCCCTGTTTGAACAGGGGTTGCCCTGTTATCGGAGCTACCGCAATCAGGGGATGGATGAAACACGCGCAGCGCTGGCTCTGATGGGACGGCTGATGCAAGTGGTTGAAGATACCACCAGCTATCACCGGGTGGGAATGCACGGTGCCACAGTGGTCCGCCATGATGGTATCGTCCTGGAAAAGCGCCTGGCTGCCGGGGGCGAAGTGGAGGACTGGCTGGTGCAGCGCAACCACCATTATCGTCAGTTGAACCTGACCATGGGCGGAGTCGCCGACATTTTGGCGCTGACGTTTGCTCTGGATCAGCTGCTTGATGAAGAAGGACTGCATAATGATAAGATTCTATGATATAAACAGGAGATAGGATTAATTTCATATCATGCTTTTCGGCGTACTCATGGCCCTGAAGCAAACTTTTTCATGCCGCCTCTTCCTGTGAGGACACCATGGTTGTCAATACGTTTAAAGTATCACTGCTGTGGCGCTTTCTTCTGGTGTCCTGCCTGCCCATGTTTATTGTGGGCTTGTTCAGCGTGACCTTTATCCTCGACAGCACCCGCGATCAGCTTGATCATCAGCTTATACAAAAGGCTGAAAACATTCGTACCGCCATTCAATTTATCATCGACAAGCCCGAATCCACCCTGCGTCACATGACCACCGGATTATCCACCTACGATTTTCGTAGTGATGTCGGATTGAATAATCGTTTACAAAGTGTCGTCAACCGTTCGGAAATTATCGAGGCGATTTTTATTCTCGATCATCGCGATATTGTTTTGTATGCCGGCTTGCCCAATGCCCTGGAGACGCAACGACAAACCTTTGTCGGTTACGATTTGTCCAACAGTGACGAAGTAAAACACAGTAAGGCGCAACGCAGCATCTCCTGGTCGAGTGTGGTGTCGTCGATTGTCACCGGGGAACCCGCAGTGGCACTGTGTCAGCCGTTTCATCAGTATCAGCTGTTTGCCTACCTCAATCTCAACCGTCTCACTGCGCTCACCAGTCATCTGCCCACGGATTCCACCGCTGAGATTGCCGTGATTGGCCGCAATGGCCGGGTGTTGTTCAGCAGTGGTGGCCCACAGATATCCCAGCACAGTGATTTGAGTGCCATGGAGCCGGTGCAGAAGGGATTACGGGGCGTTGAAGGACGCTACAACTATTTATGGAACGGTGATGAATATATCGGCAATGTGCTGATTATTCCCGAGACCGGCTGGCTGGTGTTGGTGGCGCAGCCGAAACACCAGGCCTATGCCGAGATCAGTTATCTGCAGAAACTGTTTTTTTTCGGTGGTGTCAGCTGTATTGTCCTCTCTTTGCTGGTGGCATTTGCCGTGGCCCGTCGCCTGTCTCAACCGATGACGCAACTCGAAACCTGTGTCAAGGAGATGGCTCGCGGCAAGTGGGATACCTCGGTGGATGTCAGCGGCTTTGCCGAGGCTAAAGCCCTGGCAAAGCATGTTCGTGTCTTGGGCCGGGCTATTCAAGAGCGCGAAACGGAATTATCCCGTGAGCGCGACCGTTTTCAGGCGTTGTTTGACAACGTCAACGATGCGGTGTTCATGTGCGAGATTGATGAGAACCAGAAGGTTGGCAACTTTGTCGAGGTTAATGGTGTTGCCAGCGATCAACTCGGCTATTCGCGCGCTGAATTTCTGCAGATGACGCCGATGGATATCGACAGCGCCATCGACAGTTCTGCGCTGCGCGACCATATTCGTTACATTTCAATGGAGGGTGATCAGCTCGTTCCCGGTTTGGTTGAAACGACCATGGTAACAAAACAGGGGCGTAAAGTGCCTTTTGAGATCAATCTGCAGCCGTTACATTTGGATGATCAACAGATGTTGGTGTGCGTGGCACGCAATATCACCGATCGCAAACAGGCTCAGCGTGCTCTTAACGCTCTGGTGACCAGTACGGTTGGCTCAACGGGAAAATCATGCTTTGAGAAGATTCTTCGGGAATTGTGCCTCTATTTTGAGATGGATGGCGCTCTTATCGGTGTCCTCAACGACGGCGGCCATGTCGAATGCCTTTCAAAGCTGTTTCTCGGTTATTATCGCGATGACTACTCCTATCCGTTAGCGGGTACGCCGTGCGAGAAGGTGCTGCGCAATGAGGTGTGCTTTTATCCGTCCGGGGTACGTGAACTGTTTCCCGAGAATGTTGATTTCAAGCAGATGGGTATTGAGAGTTACTTTGGCGTTCCATTGGTCAATTCCGAGCAGAAAGTGGTTGGTGTGCTTAATGGCTTTTCTCGCCAACGCATGCATCTGCCACCGGATGCCCGCGAGGTTTTGTCCATTGTTGCAGCGCGTGCCGCCACCGAGCTGGAGCGTCTCAAGACGGACGAAGCTCTGGCCGAACACCGTGAGCAACTCAGTTATCTGGCATTTCACGATCCTCTGACTCAGTTGCCCAACCGATTACGTTTTACCGAAGTGCTCGAAACCTCCGTTGGCGAAGCTGTCGGGCATGGTCAGTATCTGAGTCTGTTGTTTATTGACCTTGACCGGTTTAAGAATATCAACGATTCCCTTGGCCACAGCATCGGCGACAAGCTGCTTCAGGCTGTGGCGCGTCGTGCCGGGGGACTGATTGCCGCAGATGATCTTCTTGCTCGGCTGGGCGGCGATGAATTCGCTATCCTGATGTTTAACTGTGTGACACCGGTCGTCGGGGCCGACACGGCTCAACGCGTGATCGACGCGCTGTCGCAACCGTTTCAGATCGATGATTATTCGCTACATGTCTCCGCCAGTATCGGCATTACCGTGGCGCCGGTGGATGCCCGCGAACCGGATGAATTGATCAAATGCGCGGATATCGCCATGTTCAAGGCCAAAGATGCCGGTCGCAATACCTATAAATTTTATGAGCGCAGTATGAACCTGAAAACCCACGAACTGCTGCTGCTGGAGAACGATCTGCGTCATGCCCTGAGCCGTGACCAGTTGGAGTTGTACTACCAACCGCAACAGGATCTGCAGAGTAACTGCATTGTCGGTTTTGAGGCGTTGTTGCGCTGGAATCATCCGGAACGCGGTTTGGTGTCGCCGTTGGAGTTTATCCCCTTGGCCGAGGAGACCGGACTGATTGTGTCGATGGGAGAATGGATTCTGCGCAGTGCCTGTCGGCAGATCCGGATATGGAATGAAGAACATGGGCGTCAGCTGCGGGTGGCGGTGAATATCTCAGCGCGTCAGTTCCACCATTACGATCTGGTTCACTGTGTTGAAAAGGTTCTTGAGCAGACCGGCGTGCCGACGCAGTGGCTTGAGCTGGAGATTACCGAGAGCCTGTTGATGTACGATATCCAGTCGTCGATTGACACCATGATGCGGCTTAAGAAACTGGGCGTTCGACTGGCGATCGATGATTTCGGCACCGGCTATTCGTCCCTGAGTTATCTCAAAAAGTTTCCCATTTGCAGTCTTAAGATCGATAAATCCTTTGTCGACGATCTGCTCACCGACGCCAGTGATGCGGCCATTGCCGAGTCGACCTTGGCGCTGGCCGGCAAAATGGACCTGATGGTTGTGGCTGAAGGCATTGAACAGCAGGAGCAGCTCGATTATTTGCAGCAGCGTGGCTGTCAGTTCGGTCAGGGTTATCTCATCAGTCGGCCTCTGCCGGTGGCGCAGTGCAGTCAGTTTTGCCGCGAGCGTTTCACCGATGACTGTCGCCAATCCCCGCCGGACAAGCGCTGATCAGGCGGCCTTTTTTTCATAACGGTGGAGCTCAATCCAGGCAGCCAGCAGCGCGCCGAGATGGGCGAGAACCATGTCCTTCTGCGCATCCCATTGATCCCCTTGTGTACCGAGAAACGCAATCCCCAATTCCGGATGGGTCCATTCCGTGGCCAGCCATTCGACAATCTCATAGACTCCAGAAGCGCTGAACAGAATCAACAGTGTGACCACCAGCCGCGGTGTTGACCGATGGAATGTTGCAGCCAGTTGTTCCTGTAGGGGGCGAAACAGCAACAGACCAAACAAAAAATGAACCAGCCGATCATAATGGTTGCGCTGCCAACTGAAATGATCAGCCAGCGCGTTGAGCCAGGGCATCTGTGCGTAGGTGTAGTGGGCGCCGATAGCATGGAGGACAAAAAAAATCCAGAGCAGTCCGGCGGCACTCTTGGAGAAGGGTCGGCGGCGATGGAGCCAGAACAGAACCGGCAGAGCCGCAAACACCAGGAGATTTTCCAGCAACCAATCGTCGCGATAGCGTGGCTGGATGGCCAGAAGCAGCCAGATGATCGCATAACTGATCAACAAAAGTCGTTGAAACATCGTCAGTCTCCTTGCCGGGAAAACGAAACAGTTACAGGCGGCTACAGGGATTTCAACCCACATCCACGCCAGGTGGTCAAAGCGTTTAAGACACGATTTAACCTTACCCTCTTGACAGAGCATCGGCAACGGCGTAAAACACTTATGCGACTGAGACTCGTTCTCAATTGGAGAAACTATGGAAGCTCTTGATCAGTTTAAACAATTTTTGCAACAGCGCGGGCTGAAGTTTACCCGTGAACGCGACAGGATTTTTCAGGCGATAGTCGACTTTGAGAAGCCCTTTGATGTCGACGGACTGCTGTTTCATCTCAAGCAGCACGAGGTGAAAACGTCCAAAGCCACTATTTACCGGACGTTGCAGTTGCTGCTTGAATCGGGATTGCTGCGGACCATCAGCCTGTCGCCCTCGGATCATCGCAGCAATTTATACAGTTTATGCGGAAAATTTCGCGCTTACGATCATTTGGTCTGCACCGGTTGCGGTAAAGTGACCGATGTTGAAAAAAAGCAGATTTGCGACAGTTGCCGCCTCGTTACAGAAGAGCGCGGCTATCAGTTGGAATCGCACAGTTTACGCATCTTTGCCCTGTGTCCGGACTGTCAGAAAAAAGGACTGAGAGTCTGTTAGCAGGCGCTGAAATCAACCATGGAGGGAACACAATGAATACAACTGATGTGGCGATTATCGGTGGCTCAGCTGCTGGCCTGGCCGCTGCAACCACCCTGATGAGACGTTATCCTGAAAAACGGATCAGCCTGATCCGCAACGTAACTCAAACCGTTGTGCCGTGTGGAATTCCGTATGTGTATGGCACGTTGGGCGCGGTGAATAAAAACATCGTCCCCGATAACCAGTTTCGTGATGCCGGTGTAAATATCATCACCAAACACGTTAACGTGATTGATCGTGATAACAAGGTTGTGGAATTTGATGACGGTGAGACACTTGGCTACGATAAGCTCATTCTCAGTACCGGGTCCAAACCGTTTTTACCGCCGATTGACGGCGTTGATTTAACCAATGTGTTCTGTATCCACAAAGACCCTGCCCACTTGCAGACCATTCTTGATGCCCTTAATCCGGCGCAGAATGTCGTGGTGATCGGTGGCGGATTTATCGGAGTGGAGATGGCCGAGCAGATTGCCCGCATGGAATCGCGCCCTGCCCATATCCGTCTGGTGGAAATGCTTCCTCACTGCCTGATGACGGCCTGTGAGGAGGAGTATTGTGTGGTGGCCGAAAAAGAGCTGGAACGTGAAGGGGTCGAAGTGATGACCAATTGCCAGGTCAAGGCGATTCACGGTGATTCAGGTGTGCGGACCGTTGAGTTGGCTGATGGCCGACAGCTGGATGCCGATGTGGTGGTGATCGGTATCGGTGCGGCACCGAATATTGAGCTGGCCGAGCGTTCAGGTATTGCCTGTGATGCACGGGGCGGTGTCAAGGTGTCACGCACGTTACAAACCAGTGATCCGGCGATCTATGCCGCCGGCGACTGCGCGGAAAAATTCTCGTTTTTCAATGGGGAGCCCAGTGCCATTCGCCTGGCGTCGATTGCCGCATCCGAAGGGACCATCGCTGCGTCCAACCTCTATGCCGACACACAGCGTGAAACACTTGGCGCCTTGGGTGCCTTTGCAACAAAAGTGGGAACGCGCAGTATTGCCGCAGCTGGGGTGACCACCCAAGCCGCTAAGCAGCAGAAACTCGACGTTGTCATCGGCGAAGCCGTGGCCTCCAACATGCATCCCGGTTCACTACCCAATGCCATTGCCGACATGCGTGTGAAACTGATTTTTGAGCGTCAAACCGGTCGCTTACTCGGTGGCCATGTTTGCGGTGGTGACAGTTCCGCCGAGTTGGCCAACGCCATTGCTGTGGCGGTTCAGGCGCAACTGACTGCGAATGACCTGTCCCTCATGCAGTACGCGACCCACCCATTGCTGACCGCATCACCGGTGATGTATCAACTGATGGTCGCGGCGGAAAATGCCCTGATTCAGCTGTAACCCATAGCAGGCGGCCCGGTTTTATAGGGCGTTGCTGCATCGTGAACGACATGCGCCCCGTTTGACATAATGTTGAACGGGGCGCACGCCTCTCACATTTGATAAATATTATAAAACAAGGTTTGTTTGATTGATTTCAATGGTCTGCATGGCAACGGGAACGCCATTGTCGAAAAATAATCAACAAGATTTGCCTGCCTGGATGAATCTCGTTATAGTTGTCACGAAAACGTGGCGGCAACATGCCGATTATCCGGGAGGTTCCATGTACACAAAACTCAGTAAACTCATGACACTGTTTGGCCTTTGTGCCATGGGTTTCTATGCGATCATGCTGTCTTCCGGGCAGTTTTCAGTCGAAGTTCTGCCACAGTTCGCCCTGGCAGCGGTTTTTTTTCTCAGCTCGGGACGGATGATGAAAAAGGTTGCCAGGAGGATTCGTGCCGGCCAGTCTGAACAGGATGAAGATCATGCCAACCGCATTGACCTGCAGTTGCTCAGTTGGGTGGTGGGCATCGCGGTCTTGATGGTTCTCAGTCTGCTCCTTCTGGTTCCTTTTGGTGTAACTCTTGAACATACCTACCTTTTTAAAGTTGCTCATCAACTTTTTGACAGCGCCTTGATCCCCTGATAAACGCTTTTTGCATTTCTGCAAAAAAAGCTTCCTGCACCGACATAATTGCAAAACAAAGTTTTATAATATCGTGAATAACCATTTCATTCCCCAGTTATTTGGGGAGGTTAAGCTGGTGGCCTGCCACAACTGATCGGGCGTTGCCTGACCGCAACTGTTGTTACGGCCTTTCTTATGGTTTTGCAAATCTGCGAAGCCATTGAGATAAACGGGAATATCTGCGTTTTGTGTACAGGCGCTTTTTTGGTTAAGTGCTTGTATTCATTTATATTTTAAGAAAACATGCCACGCACCCTCCTCTTGGTATACAGGTTGCTACTTCTGTGTGGAACGGCGGAAACGCCACAGCGACCGATGACGGTGGAGTGGTTATGAACAACAAAGAGATGTGTCCCTATTTTCGCAAAGATGACGAAGCCTGTGATGTCGGCGTGGAGCATATTTCCAGCCATGACGTCATGATGATCATCACTTATTGCAACGGACGCTATCGCGAGTGTTCCAACTATCAACTCCTCGCAAACGTACAGGACACCTGCCCGTCCAAGCCGTCGCTGATGACACCACCCGCCATACCGAAGGAAACACAGAGAGCTCATCATAAGGCAGTGCGGAGGGTCCCCCCCTTCAGCGTCAAGTGGCCGAGTACCGTTCAGCTTCGTGCGATGACAGCTCAATACAATGAGAGTTTTAATTACACACAGGAGAACACGACCATGACGGATCAGATCAAAAACAAAGGACTCACCGTGGTGCTTGCCGCGACCGGCATCAACCTCGCCCTGGGAATTCTTTATACCTGGAGTATTTTTAAAGGGGCCATCGCCGACTCCATTGCCGCAGGCGGCCCCGGTGCTTTTACCTGGGATAAAGCTTCAATCAACGATCCCTATGCCGTCGCCTGTCTGGCGTTTGCCGTATCGATGATCATTGCCGGTAAATTGCAGCAGAAGTTTGGTCCACGTCTCACCTGTATTGTCGGTGGTCTGCTGGTTGGTGCGGGCTTTGTGTGGATCTCCCAGACAACCAACTACTGGGCCTGGATCCTCGGTTTTGGCGTCATGGCCGGGATGGGCATTGGATTTGGCTATTCAGCGACGACACCACCGGCCTTAAAGTGGTTCTCCCCGGCCAAGACCGGCCTGATCGCGGGTACGGTTGTGTCCGGCTTCGGGCTGGCGTCCATCTACATCGCGCCGCTGGCCAAACATCTGCTGGCCACCCAGGGGTTACAGCAGTCCATGCTGATTTTCGGGATTGCCTTTGCGATTGTTGTCAGTCTGCTTGGCTTGTTGATCAGTAATCCTCCGGAAGGTTTTGTCCCGCAGGGCGCCGAGGTTGCGGCCAGTGCGGCCAAGAGCAGCAGTGTGGATATGACAGCGGCACAAATGCTCAAAACGCCCAAGTTTTATATCCTGTGGACCTGCTTCTTTATCGGCGCGGGTGCCGGGTTGATGGTGATCGGTAGTGCCAAAGGGCTGGCCAAAGCGTCCATGGGCGAAATGGCCTTTCTTGTCGTGGCCATTATGTCGGTGGGCAATGCCGCCGGTCGTTTAATCGCCGGGGTGGTTTCCGACAAGGTTGGACGCGCCAACACTTTGACCTTTATGCTGATGTTCCAGGCAGCATTGATGTTTGCTGCCGTGCCGGTTCTGGGCGGCAGTGACAGCAGTCCGATTCTGGTTGTGCTGCTGGTCAGTTTTATGGTGTTTAACTACGGCACCAACCTGTCGTTATTCCCGTCATTCGCCAAAGATCTGTGGGGCGCGAAGAATCTCGGCATGAATTACGGTTTGCTGTTCAGTGCCTGGGGCGTCGGCGCCTTTGTCCTGGTGCGGCTGTCTCAGATGATGGTGGTGAAAACCGGCAGTTTTGATCTGTCATTTGAAGCGGCAGGAATCATGCTGTTGGTGGGTGCCGGATTGTCGCTGACCCTGCGTGCCAAGCAGGCCGTGGCAGAGGCGCCGCAAACGGAAGCCGTGCTTGATGAAGAGTACGACGAAGAAGATCTGCTGGTCGATTAACCGATCACGCATGACACGGATAAAGCAGGGGCCGGCGGTATGGTGCAACGACGAGATGCCGCACGGCCCCCGTTCAGCGTGTTTAGCCAATCTGTTCCATTGCCTGATACACTCTGTGTCAGAATGCAACTCAGGGCAAGGCATGGAGTGGTCAGAACCCATCGAATGCCTTTGGTGGAAATATGCTGTAAACACATTGAAATATTAGCGTTCAGAGATTTTATAACAACGTGGCACTGTCGTTGCTATGACATGTCACTACAGATTGTTTGTTGTCGTGCCGGGATTTCCGGGAGCGACTGACACCGTTTCAATGGCGGAGCGGTGACGTTGCTGCAACAGATACGACGTTATCACGGCGCACAGTGTGCCATGCAGAGGAGGGAACCATGGATTGTGAAACAATTGTTGTAAACTACACCCACCCGGACCGAGATGCCGAGGCGCTGAGTACCGCTCTGGAGCTGGCCTATCGTCATGAAAGCGAGCTCCTGTTGCTGCACAGTAACGGTGCATGCTGCAAAGAAGCGTGTCAACGCAACTACCTGTTCAGCAAAGAGGAATTGATGCAGCAGATTAATAAAGCCAACGGTTACGGTGTGCCGGTGGTTGTGAAGATTGTCGATGAGCAAAGTCCTCTCGAAGAGGCGATTCGCCACCTGGACAACCATGATCTTCTGGTTGTTGGCGACAGCCATGCCGATTGCTTCACCACCAGACTGAACAACGTGTCGGCCAACAGGGTGTGCTTCCCGTCGCAGGTGGAGCCACTGGCACAAGCCGTCTGATTTTGGCGTGATAAGAAAAACAACAATCCCGCTTTTTTGATCCTCCCGGTTGGAAGTGTGGGGATTGTTGCGAGGCCACCCTTTACGGGGTGGCCTGTTTTTTTTGGAGTCGGGTGATTTCAGGAGGACTCAGGCAAAGGCGGTGCCATGATGATCTGATTGCGGCCGGCTTTTTTAGCGGCAAACATGGCATGATCGGCCTGACGCACCAACGTTTCCGTGGTATGTCCCTTACAGACCCGGGCAATACCGATTGATCCGGAAATTTGGGCCTGATGACCGTTGAGATCGAACGGGCGGTTGAGCTGATTAAGGATTTTTTCAGCCACGCTGAGGATTGCCTGATTGTCGCTGGTATGGCAGAGCAGCACCGTGAATTCATCGCCACCGATGCGGGCGACCTGATCCGTCTGCCGCACACTGTTTTTCAGGCGTTTAGCCACCTGTTGCAACAGCAGGTCGCCATAGTCATGTCCCAAAGAATCATTGACCTCTTTAAAACAATCCAGGTCAACAAACATCAGTGCTGCACCAATATCCTGACGTTGGGCGTGTAGCACCACGTCTGCGAGATACTGATAAAACAAGACCCGGTTGGGCAGGTCCGTCAGTGAATCATGATGGGCCTGGTGCCAGATCTTTTCTTCTAGAGCTTTTTGCCGGGTAATATCCTCTTTGATAGCGACAAAATGGCTGATCTGACGCTGGTGGTCCAGCACTGGAGCAATAGCCGCTTTTTCCCAATAGGCTTCACCGTTCTTGCGCCGGTTGTTGAACAGACCCCGCCAGATTTTGCCATCGAGAATGGTTTGCCACATCTGGCGCGTTTCCGCCGGTGGCCGAGGCCGGGCCCGCAGCACGCGCGGATTTTCACCAAGCACATCTTCGGCAGTGTAGCCGGTGATATGGGTGAAGCTCTGATTGACATATTCAATATGACCATCGCGGTCGGTGATGATTATCGAGGCGGGACTGTGTTCCACAGCGGTAGTGATTTTGCGCAGATGGTCTTCAATCTGAACACGTTCATTGATATCGTGAATGATCGAGTAGAGCAGGGTCCGGTCGGAGAGGGTGATTGGACCGCTGATTACTTCTATCGTACGGATTTCACCATCGGCCAGTTGATGTCTGACCCGGTAGCATGGGGTGGCACCGGTATAGGCTTGGTTGATCTTGTCCTGAATCGCCAGGTGAGTATCGACATTGAGATCGAACAGGGACCGCTGAGTCAGCTGGTCATGGTTGTAACCATAAAACAGGCAGGCGGCCTGGTTGGCTTCGACAATGCTGCCGTCGTCGGGATTGATGAGCATCATCATTGAGTGACTGTTGTAGAAGAGTGGATAGTCAGCTGCTTCAAGCAGTGGCGATGGATTGGTTTGCCGTTGCAGGGCCGGAACCTGGCACCACAAACGGCACATCGACAGTTCAAGGTCGTCAAAATAGCCGCGTATGACAGCGCGCAGTTCCACTGAAGAACACAGCGACAGATAGCTGTCGCGCAAAAATTTGAGAATCCGCAACAGATCCGCGTGTTCCAAACCCTGATTGTAGCACCAGTGAACAAATTCCGGCTCAAACCCTTCGCAGACAGAATGCTTGTCTGAATCGAAATCGTGATCAACCTGATGGACGAGTCGTGTCACCGTCGGGAACAGGGTGTTGTCCCGCGCTGTGCTGATCAGGTCCTGAGCATAGCCGACGCATTGCTTGATCAGTTCAGAGTTGTGATTGCGGACCAGACGATGAATCTGCTGGCGGTTCTCTTGGGTCAGTTTTTTGTTCAACACGCGCTCCTGCCGGAAGTCTTATTTTTCAGCATAATTCAAAACCTGTTAAACACAACGATTTCAAGGAGAATTTGTCAAGTAGTGAACGCAATGAGCGTTAGTGGTTTTTGCCGAGAGTGGCCACAAGAGAATGCGTGAGAGAGCTCGCCGGTGCGTTCAGTTTTGCAGTTCAAACCACATAAATTCAAGATCAAGGTCAAAGTCGCCGGGTCTCGTCCCGGCAGCCGACATCCTTTTGACTGGCCGCTCAAAAGTATGCAAAAACCAGCTTGAACACCTCCTGAATCTGGATCAACCGACAATGGGTCTATTTCCGTCATGCGTCACAGATCCGGCTCGTCGCCCTTTAGGTCGACGAATCATGCAACTCATCATCTCTGGCGTAAAATGTTGATGACAATCTTAAGTCGCGCTCTACCTCTGGTGTGGCACCGGTTAAACGGGCGGGACGGTGCCCGCCCTTCAGTGGTGTGTTATTGAGCAGCCAAGCCCTCCCGTTCAGCAGCGCCGAACGAAGAGAACGGTCATCGCGATGGTCGTCGGCAACCTGTTTGAGCGGTAGCGAGTTTTGCCGACATTGCGATGTAAGAGAATGGAGTGAGGGAACCCGATAGGGTGCAATGACGGGAGTCGATTTTGCGCCACTTTTGTCGACGCAAAAGTGGCCCGACGTGCGGGCGCGGAAGCCCGCGTCACGTGGGTACCAACATCACGAACGGATGAAGTTCGCCAGAGCGATCAGTTTCGAATGGCGAACCACTGAAGATCAAAGTCAAGGTCAAGACCGCCGGGATTCGTCCCGGCAGCCGACATCCTTTTGACTGGCCGCTCAAAAGGATGCAAAAACCAGCTTGACCACCTCCTGAACCTGGATCAACCTGCACTGAGTCTGTTTCCGTTATGCTTCACGGATTCGGCTCGCCGCCCTTTAGGTCGGCGAATCGTGCAACTCATCATCTTTGGCGTAAAACGTTGATAACAATCTTAAGTCGTGCTCTATCTCTGGTGTGGCACCAATCAAACGGGCGGGACGGTGCCCGCCCTTCAGTGGTGTGTTATTGAGCAGCCAAGCCCTCCCGTTCAGCAGCGCCGAACGAAGAGAACGGTCACCGTGATGGTCGTCGGCAACCTGTTTGAGGACTGATGCCGACTGGGCGAGTTTTGCCGACATCACGGTGTTAGTGAACGTAGAGAGGGAACCCGTAAGGGCGCAATGGGGTTGTTATTGATCAGATGAACGAGAGGTGTTGCGTGAGATTTTTTGCGTCAGCAAGGCAGAGGGAGGAGCTATAGTCGTTCTATGGCGACGACCGATAACGCGGCTGACGTGAAAAAGATCCGCAACAACTCCGTGAAGGCTGATTGATGACAACCCCTTGGGAGTCGATTTTGCGCCACTTTTGTCGACGCAAAAGTGGCCCGACGTGCGGGCGCGGCAGCCCGCGTCACGTGGGTACCACCTTCGCGAACGGATGAAGTTCGCCGGTGCGATTCGTTGCGTATTACGAACCACTGAATCTCAAGATCAAAGTCAAGGTCGCCGGGACTCGCCCCGGCAGGCGACATCCTTTTGACTGGCCGCTCAAAAGGATGCAAAAACCAGCCTGAACACCTCCTGGCCCTCAGATCAACCGACACTGAGTCTGTTTCCGTGTTGCGTCACAGATTCGGCTCGCCGCCCTTTAGGTCGGCGAATCGTGCAACGCATTATCTTTGGCGTAAAACGTTGATAACAACCTTAAGTCGCGCTCTATCACTGGTGTGGTACCGATCAAATGGGCGGGACGGTGCCCGCCCTGCAGTCGTGTGTTATTAAGCAGCCCAGCCCTCCCGTTCAGCAGCACCGAACGCAATGAACGTCAGCGCGATGGTTGTCGGCAACCTGTCTGAGCGTCAGCGAGTTTTGCCGACATCGCGATGTAAGAGAATGGAGTGAGGGAACCCGCAGGGTGCAATGACGGGAGTCGATTTTGCGCCCCTTTTGTCGACGCAAAAGGGGTCCGACGTGCGGGCGCGGAAGCCCGCGTCACGTGGGTACCACCATCGCGAACGGATGAAGTTTGCCAGAGCAATCAGTTTCGTATTACGAACCACTGAATCTCAAGATCAAAGCCAAGGTCGCCGGGTCTCGTCCCGGCAGCCGACATCCTTTTGACTGGCCGCTCAAAAGGATGCAAAAACCAGCTTGAACACCTCCTGAACCTCAGATCAACCGACAATGGGTCTGTTTCCGTGATGCTTTGCAGATCCGGCTCGCCGCCCTTTAGGTCGACGAATCGTGCAACGCATCAGCTTTGGCGTAAAACGTTGATAACAATCTTAAGTCGTGCTCTATCTCTGGTGTGGCCCCGATAAAACGGGCGGGACGGTGCCCGCCCTTCAGTCGTGTGTAATTCAGCAGCCCAGCTCTCCTGTTCAGCAGCACCAAGCGCAATGATTTTCAGCGAGTTTTACCGACCTCATGGTGTAAGCGAATGGCTAAAGAGAATCCGAAGGGCGCTGGGGTTGGTGCGAATCTGATGGGCGGGGTATGTTTTAGATGAGGATCCTCTGGTGCTCTGCCACAGTTTCAAAGACAGAGCACCAGAGTTTGATCCGGTCTCATCGGGCAGGGTTATTCGTAACAGGGAACGTCCATTAGTCCGGGATGATCACCGGTGATGCATTCGCCACCGGACGGCGTGACAATAAAGGTATTTTCAATGCCGACCATACCCACATGCTCAATGCCCCGCTTCGGTTCGATGGCCATGACCATTCCTTCTTCCAGTGGCTCGTCAAAGCCCTTGGCAATAACAGGATATTCATCGATGTACAGACCAATGCCGTGGGCGAGAAACCGTGCTTGGCGGTCACCGTAGCCCATGAAATTTCGAAGGAACTCGTCGTCAAGAGTGGCGATAACCTCGGTATAAATCTGTGACGGAATTGCTCCGGGCACCATGCGTCTGGCGACTTCATTCTGAATCTCCACACACCGGTCATGACTGGCGCGCATTTCATCTGTAGCGCTGGTGCCAAACAGGTAGGTCATGGTTTTATCGGTATGGTAGCCGTTCACGCCGCAGCCAATATCGACAAACACCAAGTCGCCCCGTTTAAGGCGACGATCTCGGCTGCCGAGGAGGGGAACCGCTGGATTCATGCCATAGTTGCCACCGGGGCCGTCAAAGGATGTTGGATAGATAGAGCTTTCGCCGAAACCGATTTGTCCCAAAAGGATCTCCGTTTCAAACATGCTGAAGCGGGCAATGCCGTGGTGTCCTTCCTCCACCATCACTGGATAGAGCTGGCTGGCAAACTCGGCTTCGGAGATGCCGAGCTTGAGCAGCTCGGGAACACGCTGTTCAAGGACGCGTTGGTGAATGCGACCGGATTCACGCATCAGATCAAGTTCGAAAGGACTCTTTACCGCACGGACTCGGGCGATGATGCCATCGACGGGGCGTGCCTGCTCAACAGGGAAATGTTTCTTAAAACGCTCAAAACCGGCCAGTGGCAACAGCTCCATCTCCACATGCAGGGTTTTCGGCATGGTCGAAAAGGTTTCTGCCGCATCACGGAAACTGCCCATGGGACGGATGTCGGCAAAAGCGGATTCTTCGGTGGCGCGTTGAAAACTGCGCCGCACCCAGTAGGTGGCATCGGCATCCCGCGGGATCAGCAACACACCATCCTGCATGGTGCCGGTAAAGTAATAATGGTTGATTTTGCCGAAAATAGCGGCCAGCTCCCAGTCAGGTTGGTGCTGGTCCATCAGTTGGCGAAATCGTTCAAGGCGACGGGACAGTTCACTGACGGGAACACGATCAGACATGACGACACTCCATAGCATCAAGAGACGTTTGCAGATAAACAGATTGAACCTGCGCAAAGAATCTATGGAGTATACAGGGGCGACTGATGTGGGGCAATGCCTCAGTCGGAGGATTTGAGATGCCCCTTACCGGCGGCGTGAATGCCGAGCATGAAACGGTGAGGTCCGGGCACACCGGTGGGAATAAAGGCAACTTCATCGCCGGGATGCAGTCGATGGTCAAGACCGTAGGCAAGATGGTTGCAGAAGACGCCCTCAATGCGGTCAAGTGGCAGATCAAGTTTGTTGGCGAGGTCGATCGCTGCCATTCCCTCTTCCGGCAAGAAGACTTCAGCCACAGGCGGCAGACCACGTTCACGACGCAGGGTGTGCAGGTTGCCAAACAGACGAACGGTGGTGTTGGTTTTTTCAGCCATGAAATCTCCGCGATTGAAAGGGATAGAGAAAAGATAATACGTATACGGCAGGGGTAAAAGGGAAAGTTTTTCAAAGATGGTTGCCGAACAGGCACTTGTGATACAACCGAGATGGCAAAAGGTGTGCGACACCGGAAAGAGATCAGGAAAATGACCATACAGAAAGCCCAACAACGATATCTGCAGCGTCAGTCCTGTTCGGGGCCTTGGGTGATAGAGGGTCCGATAACGGAGAATTATTGCGGAGCCGTGGTGATTCCGGCTCTGGCGGAAGGAGAGACGCTCTGGACGACGATTCGACATCTGCTGGTTCAAAAGGGTGGTTGGCCCGAGGACTGGCTGATTGTTGTGGTCGTCAATGGTCGTGAAGACAGTGACCCGCAACAACTGGCGGTTAATCTCAGGGATCTGGAACAGTTGCGTTCCGGTCGTTTTGACCCGCACCCCGTCGCCTGGGTGGATGCCACCAGCACGGGGCGCTGTTTGCCCCGCAAACGCGGTGGCGTCGGCATGGCGCGCAAACTGGGGTGCGACCTGGTTCTCCCTCATCTGGGCGATGCTGGTCTGCTGGTGCATCTTGATGCTGATTGTCGGGTCGAAGACACTTATCTGACGTGTCTGCAGCACTATTTTGCCGACCACAGCGGTGGCGCGGTACTCCCCTACTGCCATCCATTACCCGAGGGTGCGCCACAGCGTCAGGCAATGATCGCCTATGAACTCTACCTGCGCTGCCATCGCCAGGGATTGGCCTGGGCCGGATCCCCCTATGCCTATCACGCCATCGGCAGTACCATGGTCACCACTGCAGAGGCCTATGTCAAAGCCGGGGGGATGAACTGTCGGCAGGCCGGTGAAGATTTTTATTTTCTCCAGCAGGTGGCCAAGACCTCGGGCGTTGGCGTGATTGAAGGAACCGTGGTCTGGCCCTCTTCGCGAACTTCCCGGCGTACGCCGTTCGGCACCGGCCAGGTGATTGCCGCCGGTGCGGAGCATGGTTTGCAGAAGCTCTACCATCCGCAAACCTATGCCATTGTTCATGGCTGGCTGCAGAGTGTGATGAGCCATCCACGAGAAACCGCCCAGCAGTTGGTGCAACGGGCCATGATGATTGATGCAGGGTTGCAGAGCTTTTTGCTTGAGGAAGGCTTTGCCGAACGTTGGCAACAATTGTGCGGGACGCATGACCATACTGAACGGCGGCTGCGGGCGTTTCATGAATGGTTTGACGGCTTGAAGACGTTGCGGTGCATCCATGCCCTTGGTCAGGTGTATCCAGTTGCTGAGGCGATTGAGCAGGTGCCACGGCTTTTTGAGTTGTGGGGCTGGCCGGTTTGTTCCAGCATTGATGAGGCGTTGATCCAGTTACGGCGTCGTGATTTGTCGTGGCTGGCGCAGGGGCATCCGGCTTTTTTGTTGGGCCAGGAGTTCAAAGCGAAGGTCGCCGGCATTCGCCCGGCAGACGACATCCTTTTAATCGACCCTTCACAAGGGTGAACAACCAGCATACTTTTTCCTTGGCCTGGATGGATAGGCTCCCGGCGTGCCATCCTTTAGCTCGGCAAATCGAGTCAATCATTACCGGCGGCGCAAAGCGTTGATAACCGTCTTATCTCTCCGTCTCGTTTTTCCAGAGACCTATCCACTGGGCAGCGTCCCGTGTTAAGCCTGTAGCGTTCATAATTGGGACTCTCCAACGACGCAAGCCGATAATGCGATTTTCGTCTTGCTCACAAAAATCAAGCACTTGAAAATCTGGCCTTGATTTTGGTCGCCCGTCTATAGGCTCCACAGTCTGTTTTTCACAACAGCCGGTTCGGCACCTCCTTGCACCCATTTTTGAAACTTGCTATGGTTGCCTCCATTTATCGGTTTTCCCGATGATACAATGCACTTTTCCCAAGAAACGATTAATTCTCCAAACGTCCTCGCACGACAGGTTTAAAAGGAAAACACATGATGCTGACCGCCATTGAATTTAGTCTGTACCTGATGCTCATGCTGACTATCGGCTATCTCTCCATGAAAAAGACGAAAAGCAACGAGGACTTTATTATCGGTGGCCGCACCTTGGGCCCGGCAACCTCGGCAATCAGCGCCGGTGCATCAGATATGAGCAGTTGGCTGTTGCTCGGGCTGCCGGGGGCTGTTTTTGCTTCGGGCCTGGTTGAGGGGCTGTGGATCTCTTTGGGGCTGTCTCTGGGTGCCTACGCTAACTGGTATATCGTGGCCCCACGGCTGCGTGCCTATACGGAAAAGCTCAATGCGGTCACCCTGCCGACCTACCTGTCCAACCGCTTTGATGATTCCTCGCATACGATCAAAACCATTTCGGCGGTAGTGATTCTGATCTTTTTCACCCTCTATGTCGCCTCGGGCCTTAAGGGCGGCACCCTGCTGTTTGCCCACAGTTTTGGCGCCACAGAACAGATGGCGCTGACGGTCACAACGCTGGTGGTGGTTTCCTACACGTTTCTCGGTGGTTACCTCGCCGTGTGCTGGACCGATTTGATCCAGGGTCTGCTGATGTTGGCGTCCTTGACATTCTGTGCCTTGCTGGCGTTTTTTGCCGTATCCGGCACGGGAGTCGATATTACGGCAGCCAACCCCAAGGCGTTTGATTATCAGACCACCTGGCTCACTGGCGCGTCTCTGATGGCCTGGGGAGTCGGTTATTTCGGCCAGCCCCACATTCTGGCGCGTTTTATCGGTATTGATAAGGTGGCCAGCGTGTCCAAGGCACGACGGATCGGCATGAGCTGGATGATTTTATGCCTGACTCTTTCCGTTGTGATCGGCCTGAGCGGCATTGCCTACAATGAGCTGGTTCCATTGCCCGGCGTCTCGGGACCGGACGGCAACAAGGAACGGATCTTCCTTGCTCTGGTCAGCGCTCTGTTTCATCCGGTATTCTCGGGTGTTGTCCTGGCGGCGGTTTTGGCAGCGGTCATGTCGACGGCCGACTCGCAACTGCTGGTCCTGTCGTCAACTCTGACCGAAGACCTGCCCCTGTTTAAACACTTCAGCCCCGGCCGCAAGGCGTGGATCAGCCGTTTCGGCATTGTCGGGTTTGCCCTGCTGGCGTACATCATCACCTCTACCAGCAGTGGCACGATTCTCGGCATGGTCGGCTATGCCTGGAGCGGTTTCGGCGCAGCCTTCGGCCCGGTCATCCTGTTGTCGCTGGTCTGGCGCGGCACCACGCGTTACGGTGCCCTTGCCGGTATGGTTGTCGGGGCGGTGACTATTTTTGTGGTGAAAAACTATGTGCAGATTGAGGGGGAATATCTCTTTGAATTGCTGCCGGGGTTTATTCTGGCGTTTCTCGCTGTGATTCTGGTCAGCTTGATCACGCCCAAGCCTTCGCAGGAGACCTTGCGCAAGTTTGATGAATCACAGCCATAACGAGCAACGATTCGCTGGACGACACTTTTAAAAAGACGACATACTCTGCGCTGAAAGGCGGTGGGAATCATTGACTTTCAGCGCAAAAACAACCAGTTATCATGGTGGTAAATTTGACATACAGATCATTTATGCTAAATTTAAAGTCTCACTAAAAGCGTAACATCATGACTTGGCGACCCTCCAGGAGGTGTCCTATGGCAAACACAATCAATGGACCATCACTCAGCAGTCGCAATCTTGTCCAGACTCAGCAGAACCTCAATAAATCGATGGAGCGCATCTCCAGCGGATCACGGATCAACAGTGCTCAGGATGATGCGGCGGGATTGGCCATCTCTGATCGTTTCAACTCTCAGGTGCGTGGCATCAACCAGGCGATCCGTAACGCCAACGACGGTTACTCGCTGGCCCAAACGGCTGACGGCGCACTGGGCGAAAGCTCAACACTGCTGCAGCGCATGCGCGAACTTGCCGTGCAGTCGGCTAACGGCATCTACAACGATAGCGACCGGGCGTCGATGAACGCCGAATTCTCTCAGCTTCAGTCCGAACTGGACCGCATTGCCGGGACCACCGCGTTCAATGGCCAGAAACTTCTCAATGGCGATCTGTCTGAATCTGCAATGAGCTTTCAGGTCGGGGCTGATGCCGGCGAACAGATCACCGTTCAGATCGAGGGTGCCACCCAGCAGGATCTGGGCACGGCAGCATTAAATGTCCTGAGCCAAGAAGGCGCCCAATCGTCGTTGGCTGCCATTGATGACGCATTGAGCCGGGTTTCCGGCACCCGCGGCGAACTTGGTGCTATCCAGGGGCGCTTCGAGTCGGCGATAGAAAATCTTGGTGATGTGGCGGAAAATATGACGGCGGCGAATTCTCGTGTTGCTGATGCCGACATGGCTGAAGAAGCCTCTGCCATGACCCGTAACCGGATTCTCCAACAAGCCGGTATCGCCATGCAGGCCCAGGCGAATCAATCAGCGAAAACGGTTCTCGGCCTGCTGCAGGGGTAAATTTATCCCCACCGCATGCCGCGTAATCCGAAAAAAGTCGCCAGGCCAAAAGGCTGTGATGCTCTTTTCCAGGCGACTTTTTTATTGAAACGCGTTGCCTACTCGCAAGCCCGACTCACTCCGCAGCAAGTCTGTCACCTCGCATGAACCCGGCATTACTTGATCGGCAGATAGATCTCCGTGATCAGATCACACTCATCAACCTCGGGCAGCAGATTCACATAGCGAAAGTAACAGGGGTAATCGCGCAACTCCTCGCCACTGTCCGGCAACCATTGCCGATACAGGGAATACACACTGTCTGAAATGGTATCGCGGCTGCCGTAATGGCGCAGCATGGCACAGCGTCCTGCCGGGATGAAGCCCGTTTTGACCCCGTAGTCATTGGCCGGGACATCCGCATCGATGGAGCCGCAGATATCAAAACGAAACTCTTCAGGCGGTGCGGTGTTCGGATCGCGAAACGGCACGCCAAACGACTGGCTGGTCTTTATCGGCGACAGGCCGGTCTCCTTACGCCATTGGATAAACCGTTCGACACTTTCCATCACCCGCGCCGGGGCGCCCCAGTGCTCAAGTACGGCGACTTTGGTTTCCTTAACGTCCACAATTGTTACGCTCATTTCCCGTTCTCCCGGCTGGATCAGCTGATTCTGCATCAGCTGCCATTCCAGCCATTGTGGTTGATTCCTGAATTGAGAAGGGGTGCGGCCAAACGTCTTTTTAAAGGATCGGGCAAACGCTTCAGGGCTTTCATATCCGGCATCGAGGGCAATGTCGATAATCTTCATGTCCTTAAAAGCCAATTGGTACGAAGCCTTGCGCAACCGGGACAACTGGATGAATTTGAACAGTGTCATTCCGGTCTGCGCCGTAAACACACGGTGCAGATGGAATTTCGAGACAGCGGCAACCCGGCTCAACTGGTCGAGGGTCAAATCCTCATCGAGATGTTGAACGATATAGGTGCAGACACGATTGATCTGTTCAGAAAGCGACATGCGATCCTCTTGTTTGGCGTTTTCTTCTCAGCGGTCAGGTAGGACTCTAATCGAACGCAACGGTCAAATCCTGACCGATATTGCTTTTTTGAGAAATTTTTTTCCATCTCAGCCGGAACAGGTTGCCCAAGATTCCTCTTTGTCCACCGCCACCAGACAGGTGGTAAATTCGCTATCAGCATCGACAAGCGCTTTCAACGGTGACATCAGCCCAACATGGGACAGGGCGTTATCCACCACCCGCAAACCGCCGGGGTGCAGAATCCGTTTCACATCGGGCCACCAGCCAGGATACGCGCTGCGCTCTGAATCAAGTAAGATCCGATCATAGACTGCATCGGCCGTTTCGATGAGAATCTCCCCGGCATCACCATGAATCGCTTCAATACGCGCCGCCAACGGCGTGCGCGCAAACGTCTGTTGGGCCAACCGGTACTTGAGCTCGGCACATTCCACCGTGGTCACCACCCCCCCCCTCGGTAGCAGACCGTGCAAGTGCTCATTCATAAACGCCTCTTCCCGGCCTGCGGTTAAATCGTGGCATCCAGCAACTTCAAAAACATCCGCACGGTCTTATCCGCGTGCCTGGTGATCTCTTCCTCGCTGAGTGGTTCACGCAGCCCGGTGAGCACCGGCATACGCAGAGAAATCAACATACTGACAAACGCCTGAATTTCATCGACGGCATCTTTGCGGTCAAAACGATCCTCGATAAACCGGACAAGGCTGTCCTGGGTCTTCTCTGAACCGAAGGCGTAAAACGCCCGGGTCATCTCCGGCACACTCGGCCCTTCCGCCACCAGCAGACGAACATTGGCCAGGTGTTCTCTGGACAGATGCCGTTTGATAAACCCGGCGGCAAAGGTGGTTAAAGCCTGACGGGTGTCAGACAACTGCAACGCATCGAGAAAGCTTTCTTTGGCGAGCCGACGCTGGGCCTCCAGAGTCGCTTTAAATAATTCCTCTTTGGTGGTGAAATAGCGGTAGACCGTCTGCTTGGTCACACCGGCTTTTTCTGCAATGCGATCCATGCTGGCACCAATAAAACCACTGGCCTGAAACGTCTCCTGAGCGGCCTTTAAAATCCTGTCCCGCTTTTGTATTTTGTTCTGTTCGATTTTCTTCATGCACGCGTCCTTAATTTTTCCATTTAATATCATACTTGCTGGTATGATTTTTATTGACGTGGTCGACCTTCTCTCCTACTGTGAAAAAACATACTAGTCAGTCTCATTTTACACAAGGAGAATGTTATGACAACCATCGCCCTCCCAAAAATCGCTGCCGCAGAGGCACGCACCAAAGGGATTCTCTCGGCTCTGGTGGGAACTCTTTTAATCAGTTTTGATTCCGTTTTTGTTCGTTTATCAGGCACTGATGGGGTGAATACGGTCTTTTTATTTGGTCTGTTCACCGTCATTTCCATGTCTGTCATGCTTCAGATCAGCGATCAACGTGGGGTGGTCGGCACATTGAAAGAGGATGGCTGGCCCGTTGTCATCTCTGGCTTGCTGATGTTCGACAGTGCATGCTGCTTTATCCTCAGCATCAAATTTACAGCCGTGGCTAATACCGTGATCATCATGGCCAGTCGTCCGGTTCTGACGGCGATTTTTAGTTGGTTATTTCTCAAGGAGACGGCGGACAAATCCCTGTGGCTGGCCATCATCATGGTGGTTGGCGGCATTGCCGTGGTGATTTCAGGTTCCCTCGAATCGGTCAACCTGTTTGGAGATTCGTTGGCACTGCTGTGTGTGATCTTCCTGGCTCTGAACGGGACCTATCAACGCCACTACACAAAAATGAGCCGCATCGCCGTGGTGGGCATTGCCGGAGTCTGGCTGGCCGCAGTCCTCCTGCCCTTTGCCGATGTCGCCAGCCTGACTCCGGGAACCTGGCTGATCATGGCCGCCATGGGGTTGCTCTCCGCTCCCTTTGGCCGGGTTTTGACCGGCGTTTCCACCCGTTACATCCTTGCTGCGGAAGCCGCCATGATCAGCATGAGCATGTCCGTGTTTTCTACGTCGTGGGCCTTCCTGTTATTCAACGAAATTCCCCCGGCGGCGACGCTGGCTGGTGGGAGTCTCATTCTTGGCGCGATTTCCAGCTATATTTTCTTAAAACTCAGACGGGCCTAACTGGCAAAGATTACAGGGGGCATGCTGCGAGAGGTCCAAGCGGAGCCCGACGACCAAATTTAAACATTTGACTAAATATGGTCACTTGTTTAAATTCGATCCGTGCAGAACACTTCCTCAAACGCATGCGGAGACCCTGATGGCAACCTATAGCAGCAGTGAAATCACAAAAAACGCCTTGATTGAAGCCGCCGGTCAGCTGATTGCCGAGCTCGGCCTGTCCAATGTTCCCGTGCGGACGATTGCCTCCCTGGCCAAAGAAAATATCGGCACCATCCACTACCATTTCGGTAATAAGGAGGGCCTATTCGCCGAAGTGATTAACGAGGTCATTCAACGCTGGGAAGCTGTTCCGCTGGAAAAAGAACTGGCCACCCTTGACCTGACCAACCGCACCGATCAGGCCATTGCTATCCGCCGCGTTGTTGAGCGGATGAGCCAACTGATCTTTTCAGAGCAGGCACCCGAGTGGCACCGCCAAGTGATTTACCAGGTGATGCAACAGCCTGGAATCCTAAGGGACATGTTCAGCCACCGCGTCATCACACCGGAGAACCAATTTACCGTGGAACTGTTTCAACATATCGATCCAAACCTGTCGTACGAACAGGCGTATGCTCACACCCTGACAATCCAATCACCTTTGATTGTTTTGGCCGACTACCAGACCGCTGTACTCAGTGAACTGAAGCAACCTGGGTACAACCAGGAATACATTACTTATCTAGAAAATATCCTGATCAGTCAGAAACAAAAGTTCTTTGATCTTCCCCTTGTGTAATTGAGGAGTCCCCCATGAAAGCCCTGTCCATAAAGCACCCGATCCTGCAACTGATTTTCATTTGTCTCATCGCCGCAACCGCCAGCCTGTGTCTGGCTGCGCAGGCCGATTTCCCTGCCGGGCATGCTAACGCGAAGAGCGCCACGCAACAGATCCTGATCCAGCAAGTGGAACCTTTGCAAAAGACTGCCGAGCGTCGCTATCCCGGCATTATCAAGGCCAGCCAGCAAACTCAACTGGCCTTCCGTGTCGGCGGCCCACTGGTGGCCATTGATGTCGAGCCGGGCGAAACGATCCGCAAAGGGCAACGGCTGATGCAGGTCGATCCGCGTGATTTCAAAGACCGCATTGCCGTGCTCAACGCCCAGCTGGCCGCAGCCCGCTCCGATTTGGAACACAGCAAGCAGGATTACGACCGTGCCGTCACCCTGTTTCAACAGCAGGTCAACGCCAAGGCCGATTACGACCGCGCCAAAAGTGCCTATGACCGGGCGGTCGCGATGGAACAGAGCCTCAAGGCCGAACTGCAGATCGCCTGCCACCAGCTGGAGGACACCACCCTCAAAGCGCCCTATGACGGCATGGTGATTGAGCAGAAGGTTGAAAATTACGAGATGATCGAACCCGGTCAAGTGGTGATCGCTATTCAGGACATTGCCACTCTTGAAGTGGAAATTCATCTGCCGGAAAACGAAATCGTCAAATATCCGCTGGCCAAAAATCTTCCGGCGGAAGTGCGGTTCACCTCGGCACCGGACCAGCGCTTTACCATCTACCTCAAAGAGTGGACGGCACGGGCCGACGAAGTCACCCGTACCTACACCCTGACCTTTCGCTTCACGCCCCCGGCGGGTTGCCAGATCCTGCCGGGCATGACGGCGGACGTTTACTGGACCTCCCCTCCTGAAGGGTACAAAACGCAACTGATTATTCCGACCGATGCAGTGTTCTCCACCACAGGCCACGACACGTATGTCTGGGTCTATGACGATGCCACCAGTCAGGTGCTGAAACGCGCTGTGGAACTCGGCTCACTGACCGGCAAGAATCAAGTTCAACTGTTATCCGGGCTGGATGAAAACGAGTGGATCGTCATGGCGGGCAGCGACAAGCTGACCGAGGGAATGCATGTCAGAGCGATGGCTCAACAACTGGAAAGGATGTAGCCCATGTCGTCGCCGTTAATCGCTCTGAGAAAACGAACCATGATGATCGTCATGACCATTATGGTCATCGGTTCGGGAATCCTCGCCTTTCAGAAACTCGGTCGATTGGAAAACCCGACCTTTACCATCAAGACGGCTCTGGTCGTCACCGCCTATCCCGGAGCCAGCCCGCTGGAAGTGGAGGAGGAGGTCACCGACGTCATTGAAGAGGCCATTCAGTCCATGGGCCAGGTCAAGGAGATTTATTCCACCTCCAAGGCCGGACTGTCGCTGGTCTATGTCGACATGAAGGATACCTTCCATTCACATCAGTTGCCGCAGATCTGGGACGAGTTGCGCCGCAAGGTCGGCGATGTCCGCAACCAACTGCCGCCGGGATGCGCCGCGCCGGTTGTCAATGACGATTTTGGCGATGTCTACGGCGTGTTGTTCGCTTTGACCGGCGAAAACAAAAGTTACGCCGAGCTCAAAGATACTGCTGAGTATCTGAAAAACGAGCTGCTGCTGTGCGACGATGTGGCCAAAATTGCCCTGTGGGGCACCCGCCAGGAAGTCATTTACGTTGAATACAATCCTTCGCAGTTGGCCCGGCTCGGTATCACCCCGACGCAAATTTACCAGACCCTGCAATCAAAAAATCTGGTGCAGGAGAGCGGCAAGGTTAAGGTCGGTAAAAAATACATCCGCATTGTCCCCACCGGCGGTATTGATAATGTTCAGATCATCTCCGAACTGTTGCTCGGCAGCGCCAACGGCACGGTCCGGCTCAGTGATGTCGCCCGCATCTACCGTGGCTACATTGAACCGCCCCACAACCTGATGCGCTTCGATGGTCAACCGGCTATCGGCCTGGGCATTTCGACCCTTGATGGCGGCAACGTTATCACCATGGGCGAATCCGTCGATGCGAAACTGGCCCAGCTCAAGGACAGCATCCCGGACGGCATCACCCTGCATACCATCTATTACCAGAGCAATATCGTCACCGAAGCCATCGACCTGTTTATCGCCAATCTGGTTGAAGCCGTGGTCATCGTTATTGTGCTGTTGATGCTGTTCATGGGGTGGCGCAGCGGCTTGTTGATCGGATCGGTTCTGCTGCTGACTATCCTCGGCACCCTGACCGGCATGTACGTGATGGACATCACGCTGCAAAAAATCTCACTCGGTGCTTTGATCCTGGCCCTCGGCATGTTAGTGGACAATGCCATCGTCATTTGTGACAGCACCCAGATGGGAATGGAGCAGGGCAAGGGGGTGGAAAAGGCCGCTGAGGATGCGGTGCAAGCGACCAAATGGCCGCTGCTCGGCGCCACCTTTGTCGCCATTCTCGCCTTTACCGCCATTGGATTTTCTCCCGGTAACGTCGGTGAATTCTGCCGCAGTCTGTTTGATGTCATGGCGTTGTCGCTGTTGCTGAGCTGGGTGCTGGCAATCAGTGTCACCCCGCTGCTTTGTGTGTGGTTTCTCAAGCCGGCCAAAAACCAGGAAGTGGGTCTGCATGATCGGCCCATGTATCAAATTTTCCGCCGTTCGCTGAACCTGTGCATGGCCCACCGCTGGCTGGTGGTGTTGGGCACGGTCGCGTTGCTGGTCGCCGCCATCTGGTCGTTCCAATTTCTTGACAAAGCGTTCTTCCCCAATTCGTCGCAGCGCTATTTCTACGTCAACTTCTGGAACCCTCAAGGCACTCACATCGATGAAACTTCTGAGGATCTGCGCACCATGGAGCGCTACCTCACCACCCTTGACGGCGTTAAAAACACCACCAGCTTTGTCGGCGAAGGGGGACTGCGCTTCATCCTCTCCTACGATTATGAAGATGCCAACACCAGCTATGGCCAAATTGTGGTGGAAGTCGATAATTACCGGAAAATCCCGGAATTGATGAGCACGGTGGAAAGCTACATGCACCGCGAATTCCCCCAGGCGGAACCCTATGCCAGCCGAATTATGGATGGCCCCGGCATTCCGTTTAAGGTGGAGGTGCGTTTTCGCGGTCCCGATACCACCGTCCTGAAGAACCTCGCCGAACAGGCGCAGCAGATTTACCGTGACAGTCATCAGGCGCGTGATATCCGCACCGACTGGCGCCAGCAGGTACCCATTATCCGGCCCCATTATTCCGAAACACAGGGACGTTTTGCCGGTATCAGTCGTAACAACCTGATGGAGGCGATACAGGGCAACTTCAATGGCAAAGTGGTGGGCATCTACCGTGAAGACGATGAGCTGCTGCCGATCATTTTTCGCGCCCCGGCTCAGGATCGCGCCAGTGTCGAAGATATGGAGAATATCCAGGTGTGGAGTGATCTTCATCAACGCACCATTCCGCTGCGTCAGGTGGTAACCGCCATCGAACCGGAGTGGGAAGATCCGCTCATCCAACGCCGCGACCGCGAACGAACCATCACCGTGCAGTGTAACGCCGTCGGTGTGACGCCGGATGCACTGCGTCTGAGCATCCTGCCACAGATCAGCAACATCACACTGCCGCCCGGGTACACCATGGAGTGGGGTGGTGAATTTGAAGATTCCGAAGAAGCGCAGGGACCGTTACGTCAGGTGTTCCCACTGTGCTTTCTCGGCATGTTCCTCATCGTCGTCTGGCTGTTTGACTCGTTCCGGCGACCGCTGATCATTCTGCTGACGGTACCGCTGTCGCTGATCGGCGTGGTCTTGGGACTGATGGTAACCGGACTGCCGTTTGGTTTCATGTCGATCCTCGGTTTTCTCGGCCTGTCGGGCATGCTGATCAAAAACGCCATTGTGCTCATCGACCAGATTGAGCTTGAATTGAAAGCGGGCATGCCTGCCTATGAAGCGGTGGTCGATTCAACCGTGAATCGTCTGCGGCCGGTACTGATGGCCTCCGGCACCACCATTCTCGGCATGGCGCCGCTGATCACCAATCCCTTCTATGCGTCCATGGCCGCCACCATCATGGGTGGCCTGCTGATAGCGACCTTTTTAACACTGGTCATTGTACCGGTGGTTTACACGCTGGTTTATAAAATTACCCCCGAGGTGTCCCATGATCAGGCATAAATCTTTTATCGAGGCTCGTGCAACAAGCCGTCCCTGGCTTTTGGCAAAAGGCTCTATTTCACTCCTCATTGTCAGCTTTGTTTTGCTGGCATTGACCCTTCCGGCTGCGGCTCAGCCAACAACGCCGGAGACGGCGAGCTGGGCCATCCCCCAAGGGGATCTGACTCTGAAACAGGCCCATGCCATCGCCCGGCAAAACAGCCCGTCGCAGGAACAAGCAACCGCCCGTATCGAGGCCGCCGTTGCCGTCCTCAAGCAGGCAACCTCGGCCTGGTCGCCGCGCCTGACCGCACGGGGAAGTTCATTTTATCACGATGGTGTTCAGCAACTCGACTGGCAGCCGGAGGTACGCGCCCACGACAGTTTCGTCCAACACAGTGCCGCTGTCGAACTGAGCTGGCTGGTGTTTGACGGCTTTGCCCGCGAGGCCACTATTCTCCAGTCACGCTACCGGATCGAGCAGCAACAACAGTTGCAAATTGAAACCACCCGCCTGCTGCTCAAAGCAGTGTCACGCGCCTATTATCAGGCACAAATGGCTCTGGAGGAGATGGTGGTTGCTCAGGAAAACCGCAAGTTCAACCGCATCCTTGAAGATGAATCGAAAAAACGCTGGCTGGCCGGAGCCATCCCCGAGGCGGAGATGCTCAACTTTTCGGTGCGAGCGCTCCAGGCCGAGTCTGATTTCCTCAGCGCCGACGAACGCTTTAAAGTGGCTTGTGCCGCCCTTGCCGAACTGATGGGGCTCAATCAGGGCGACACCCGGCTGCCACAACGCGCCGAACGTGATGTGCTGGCCGAGATGCCCTATGATTTTGCCACGGAAAACGCCTATGCCTATGAATACCGCTCTGATCTGCAGGCCATTGATCGTCAGTTGCAGGCCCTGCAGCAACAGGATCGCACTGTCAAGGCCACTTTTTACCCCAGTGTGCATCTGGTCGGCGGCTCATCGTGGAACAAAGCAGAAGATCAAGCCAGCACGGATCAGACTGAGCACGATACCTATGCGGGGCTCAACCTGAACTGGGACCTGTTCGAGGGGGGACAGCGCACCGGCCAACGCCGTGAAATCGACGCCCAAATCAGCCAGCTTAAGGCCCAACGCCGTCAGATGGAACTGGAAATTCAGTCACAGCTGCGCCAATCGCTTGATCAAGCTCAAGCGGCCCTGGCTATTTTCAGAAAACAGCAACAGACCTTTGAGTTGACCTATAAGATTCGCAGCCACACAGAACAGGCGTACCGAGCCGGGGTCGCCACCCTTACCCGGCTTAATGAGTCGCAGACCGACCTGGTTAAAGCATCGGCAAGCGTCGCCCAGAGCCGCATCAACTATCTGTTGGCCTTGGAGATGGTCGCTTCAACCTCAGGACGTATCCTCGCCGAATAACAGGAGCTGCTCATGTCACGGTTTTCCGATCACGACCTCCCCGATGCTGCCAACGGCAGCCGGGGGCGTCCCATCTGGCCTTCGCCACAGATTGCCGCGATGTTTGAAAAACATTTCTCCACCAGCGAAAGTCACCTGCTGGCCCGTCACTTTAAAAAAACGACCTTTGCTGCTGAAGAGATCCTGTGGCAGGAGGGTGACACGGTGGAGAGACGCATGTTTCTGCTTAGCTCGGGTTACGTCAAACTCTCCTCGCGCCGACCAGATTACCGCATGCCCATTGTGCACGCGGTGATTGGTCCTCTGTCGGTTTTCGGTGAAGAGTCCCTGTTTCTTCGCGAACCGAGCCTCTACACCGCCCAGTGTGTTTCCGACATTGAAGCCCTGTTTATGGAACCCAGCGCCTTCGACCAGTTGTTGTACGATCAGCCCAGGCTGGCAAACCGCTTCATGCAAAAGCTGTTTTCCCTCAGCTTGCACCGGCAGCGGGCTACCTACCAGCGCATGATGGCCTTTTTCTGAATCGACACTGCGATGACACGCACCGGGAAGGAACATAAACGACAACGGTTACTGGCGACCGCCCTGCAGCTTTTTTCACAACACGGTCTGGATCCTGTTTCCACCGCACAGATTGCCGGCCAGTCAGGAGTGGCAAGGGGATCGCTGTTTTTCCATTTTCACAGTATAAGTGCTTTGATCCATACGCTGTTTGAACAGGTACTGCAGGATTGTGTGAGCAAGAAGGAGATCGCATTTTCAACAGCTAGCCGGATGCGGTTAGCTCTGTTGTAACCGTCCATCATTGCGCGGGATCTGCCGTATTCCGGGGAAAGGGAAATGAAAACCGAAAATTGTTGCCGGAGCTGCAGCGGCATACTGGAGAAGTTTTTGCCGTGTTTTTACCGCTTGTTGCGGAACAACATCGACACGTGCACTCCAGCGTGGCTGGTTGATGTGAATCAAATGCAAGATGGCGTCGCCGATATAGAGCAGCTCCTCGCCTTGCGATTTAATGGAAAACGCCATATGGCCGGGGGTGTGCCCGGCCGCATCCAAAGCCTCTATTCCGGGAAGAATCTGTTGGCACGGGGAGATCAATTCAACCCGGTCCTGCAAGGAGTGCAGTTTTGGAACGATCATGGTTAATAACTGTTCTCTGAATTCAATCGGCAGACGTGGAAGTTGCGGATTGCCGGTCCAAAATCGCCACTCTTCGCGGTTTAGAATAATACGTGCTCTTGTAAAGCACTGGGCCGCACCAATATGATCGGGATGAGCATGGGAAAGCAGCACATCGTCAATCTGTTCCGGTTCAATTCCAATGGTATGCAAATTTGCAATCAAACGGCCTGCCGTCGGCAGAAAATCACCCGCTCCACTATCAATCAACACGTTATGATCGTCTGCTTGCACCAGTAAGCAACTGTAGGTGCTGGTCCAGGATTCCCAACTTCTCGCGTCCGTGATCCCTTGAGCGTAAAGTTCTCTTTTCAGTTGAGAGGCTGGTGCTTGCGGAAACAAGAGATCAGCGGGTTGTCCGTAGGTATGCTCCCCGTCACAAAGGGTGTAACAAACGAACTCGCCAACATAAAAACGGTAGGCAGCATCCATTTTGTCCTTCTATAGATAAAAAACAGCCTTTTGTCGGTTAAGTGCTGAGGCACTGGTTTGTCCCATGCGCAGCTTTTTTTGCCAGGTGGCACGCGTATCATTGATATGCAGCACTTGATCCGGACAAACCGCTACACAGGCCAGGCAAGCAAGACATCCTGATCCAATCACCTCGCCGGGTTCAGCGGCAAAAACCCCGGCGGGACAAACCTTTTCGCACTGCCGACACAGGCAGCATTCTCCACCTGAGCGTGTCGGCAGCTGGGTGACAATTCGGTAGCGAAAGTCTTCAAAGTGATCTAATTGCTTTGTCGTGTAGTCCCCTTGCTCAAAAGCAGACGGCAGTGCGGTATCGGTTCCCAGTAAGCGTGGATACACGGCATCGGCATAGCGGCGTGCCGCCTGCAGATCCTCGCTGTCCGGTCGATGTGCCAAAGCCTCCCATCCGCCAAGATTGTACGTGTGGGCGCTGGGAAACTGGGCCGAGGCAACGACGCTGAATCCCTGCTGTTCAAGAATCCGCCCGGTCGAATAATGCGCCGGATGCACGGAGAAACCGCCATAGGTGAAAAACATGGCACAGCGTTTTTTGTCACCCTGCCACGTGCGCAACCATTGCCGAACCAGTCGAGGAGCTCGCAAGGAGTGAACCGGAAATCCGAAGACAAAAGCGTCGAAAGCTGCGGGGTCAACGTTTTCTCGGCGTTGCGCTGGCGACGTAATGTCCCAGAGGGTGATGTTACTCCCCAACTGAGCGCACCTGTCCGCGACCGCGTGTGTCACGTGACGGGTGTTCCCTGTTGGGGAGAAATAAACCATCAGCAGTTTCATGATCCAGAAACAGTAAAGGTCAGACTTGCCGACTGGTACAGCTGGTGTGCTTTGCCAAAAAGCTCACGAAGCGGACCGTCCTCGGTAACATCGTCCTTATGCCCAACGTTAATAAGCCATTGCCCCGGGCTTTGCACACGAAATTGGGCTCTGCCTTTTTTCAGTTTTGAATAAAGGGCAAAGCCATCCTGCTGACCAAAACCAGTGCTTTGTGCTGTCATGAATTCCTTGCTTTTCGGCGAAGAGTTCAGTGGCTTACCATAAAATAGGACTTCAACCTCAATCAGATCTCCGACTTTGACATGACTGAGATCGCTACGAGGCACAATCTCCAAGCTATGGCCAAGAGGCTCCGGAGTGTTCCAATCGCCATGGGTGACCATCGATTTTGCATAGGCCTGATATTTTACGGCCATCAATGTTTGGGCAACATCCTTCACCTCGTCCAATGGTTTCATTTTCAGCCGTTTGCGCCCTTTGCTATCGATATATTGCACATAGTACGAGGGCTTTGTTACCGCGCTGAATTGGTAAACACCCTGGGTACTTTCCTTTTTCAACGCAATTTTATGCACGGCCAGGTCGGCCGCATACACATCCACATTCGGTGTGGACTGTTCAGGAGAACTGACAAAAAAATCCGGATGACGCAATGGCACGAGAGCGCCGGTTGGGTCGATCAGTGCAAAAGAATCCACCGCCACTCGCCCGTTGGTGGAGGTCAGAATGTCATCCATGGGCAAGCTGTGTCCCCAGCCCAAAGAGGCCATGACATGTGGGGATTGATGACCCTGAGAGAAAAACGTATTGATCCAAAACGAATGCGCCCAGCTTTGTGAACACGTCAAAACAAACATCAGCAACATCAAGGATAAAGTCTTCATGGGGTAACTCCTTCTACTTTTGCAGTTAAAAAACAAACCATGAACAGGGCGTTTTCAACATCCTGTTAGAGATAGCGCGTTAACGTGATGCCGAACATTCTCGGGGCACCATCGACAACTTGATCGAACCGTCTGGCAAACCCCATGGTCTGGTATTCCTCGTTAAACAGATTTTTGCACCAGAGCTTGATGTCATAACTCTCGGTTTCATATCCGACACGCAAATTGACGAGCGTTCGCCCGTCCAGCTTCTGGGTGTTTGCTGCATCACTGTAGTAGCCGCTGCTCCTGTTCAGAGAGATTCGGCCAAAAAGTCCTGAATTGCTTCGGTATTGCACGCCGAGCATTGCGGTCACTTCCGGAGCATTGGGAAACTCCTTGTCCGCATAATCCTCACCATTGTTTTGCCATTGATCAAAAACAACCCTGGTGTAACCAACGCCGGCAAACAGATCAAAACCGGCAGCCGGTTTCAAACGCAGTTCAAATTCAAACCCGAGAGAATTGGCTTCAGCAGCGTTGAGAATATGTGTGGAATCCGATGCGCTATCGTATTGCGCAACTTGCTTGTCATCGATGGCAATGTAAAACAGCGCCAGGTTGGCCGTCAGCCGACGATTAAACCAGGCTGATTTGATCCCCGCCTCATAGTTCCATGTGTATTCTGCATCGTAGGCAAAATTGTCGGCGGAAGTTGCGTAGGCGGTGTTAAAACCACCGCTGTTGTAACCTCTTGCCACGGTGAGATAGGTCAGAAAATCCGGGGTCAGATCGTACGCGATAGAGAACTTTGGCAGAACGACGGTCTCGTCAAAGGATTTTTTGAATGTTGTGCTGCTGGACTCGGTATAGTGCATTTCAGCTTCCAGGTCTTCAAAGCCGATTCGGAGCCCCGCAGTCAGATGAAGGCGCTTGCCGAGCGTCAGGGTTTCCTCGCCAAACAAAGCATATCCATAGGTCTCCACATCACTGTTGCGAATGGTGGCGAGTGTGGGCATGTCCAGATCTGTATCGTTTGTTTCCTTGAAGAGATATAACCCACCCAGCCATTGCAACCGGGAACCGTCATCGGCCGACATGACCCTGACTTCCTGACTGATCAGATCGCTTGAATAATACAGATCATTCACACCGGCATCGATGGGGGTCAGGTTACTATCCCGCAGCATCTGGTTTTCATAAAAACGCCTGCCGGTGATGGAGAGCACTCTGATATCATCTGTGTGGTAGTCCATTTTAAGGGTCTGACCATTGCCCTTTGTGTCGATGACATTATGGTTGGTGTCATAGACGATCTCATGTGTTGCGCTCGCCCATCGTCCTTCGGAAAAGCGCTTGTTTCCATTCCCGTCTCTGACATCGAGAATGTCGGCACTCAACACAATTTCAAGCTGTTTGGAGGGCAGCCACCGGGCACTGAGGCGACCGTTTTTATGCTCAATTTCCCCGGCCTCGTCGCTGCCCGTATAGCTGTTTTTGATGTAACCGTCAGAGGTTTCATATTCACCCACCAACCCCAGAAATAATGTATTCTCGACAATGGGACCACTCAGAGACATTCCGCCCCGATAGCTCATGGACGTACCGTGATCGGGATCATAGGCACCAATTTCCGCAAACACTTTCCCGGCAACATCGTTGCCCGGCTGGCGGGTAATAATATTGATCACGCCGGATTCACTGTTTCTTCCATAGAGCGTTCCTTGCGGCCCACGCAGAACCTCAATGCGCTCAATGTCAAAAAGATCGGGATTATGCATAAAATTCAGGGAGTATGCGATATCGTCGACATAGAGTCCTGTCGTTGAATGGATAAAATCCGCATCGTTGGAGATTCCCCTGATAATCACTAAATTGGTACTTGCTCCCTGTTTCATGTGAACATTGGGACTCAGACTGGCGACATCCTGCACATCAGCAATGCCCGCGTCTTCCAGTTGAAACTGAGAGAAGGCCGTAATGCTGGCCGGCACATCCTGTACGGGTTTCTCTCTCTTCTCGGCCGTGACGACAATATCTCCAACCATTGTCGGCTGACCGTTATCCGTTTCTGTTGCCGCCCAGGAAACAGAAACGGTACCTGTTACCATGAGCAACAAAAACACGATTATCCACTTCATCCTTTTTCCTCCCTACGAGATTTATTTGACTAATTGGTAAGATGGCCCTACTGTTTTGGATGAATTTAAACTTGATTATCAATTTCAGACAAGGGGTGGGTCAGCAATGCTACCGCCAGGGGCATAAAAGTTACGGCTCCGGGTATAGCGGGAGATTGAATACATCCCATCCAGAGGTTTTCAACGACGAAAATGCGATTTTAGTCACATATCCATGGGTTCCACAGGCGGTTCAACAGTTTGATAGACAACGAATTTGGCGCTAAGACAGACCAATGAAAAATCACAAGGAAACCCAATGCCCTGTTCGCAAAACTACAAAAAATCAACTTTTTCCTGCCACAGCGCCCGAAATCACGCATCTCTTTACAATTCCTGCCAACAGGACGATGCGTATCGCTACAGCACCGGCCCCCTCCTGACCCAAGGGTTCCGCCATATACCGCTGGACCGGGAACTTGCCATCAGTTTTCTGCATCTCCACAGTGACAGCGGGATAACCATTAATTACAGGATTGAAAACAGCCCTATTGTTTTTAATTTTATTCTTGCTGGGAGCGGTGTTGTTGAATTGAGAGACACAAACACGAATGTCGGTGGGGTTACCCTCCATCCCGGTTCCGGGTCTTCCAGTATCAGGCTCAAGTCTGGCTCACACTTGACAGGAGTGTTTTCTATTCCGCCTGGGATTACCTATTCCAGCGTTTGTATTCAGATTGGTGAATCGCGTCTTAAAGAGTGTGTCATGGGTGATGAAGGTCGACTGCCACAGAGTTTTTGCGATATTTTATTTCGTGACAAACCGCAACCCAATGATTCCCGGTTCTTTTCAGGATTGACACCCGCCATGCTCTGTGCGGCAACGGCAACGTTAAACGCGAATCAGGAGGGGCAAGTCGGCAAATGCTTTCTCCAGGCCAAAGCCAATGAATTACTTTGCCTCAAATTGTTTCAACTGATGGAGCAAAGCGGCTATCCATCGACCGCTCAATTATCAGCCAAAGACCGGCAGAACATTTTCACCGCCCGCGAACTTCTGATACGCAATATGGAGACACCGCCGACGATCGATCAGCTTTCGCGCCAGGTTGGAATCAACACCCTGAAACTCAAACAGGGCTTCAAACGGGAATTCGGGACAACCGTGTACAGCTACCTTCGACAATATCGGATGGAAAAAGCGATTGACTTGTTACGACGGGATAAAAAAGGCGTTGCAGAAACAGCGTATGCCGTTGGCTACAGCAATGTCAGCCATTTCATCGCGGCTTTCAGAAAAAGTTACGGGATCACACCAGGAGAGTTCAAACGTGAACCCGAAAATTTAGATGCCCATTTGACAAGAGGTTGAAAAAGTCCCGTCCGGGGACTTTCCAACCATGCAAGCCGAAATGCGATTTCCGTCTTGCTCACAACATCAAGGATTTGAAAGCCTGTCCCTGATGCTGTGAGCTCGTCCATGGGCCCTACAGCCTGTTAGTCTTCTCGACGGTATTCAAGAATTTCTCCGGGCTGGCATTGCAGATGGCGACAAATGGCCTCCAGCGTCGAGAACCGGATCGCTTTGGCCTTTCCCGTTTTAAGAATAGACAGGTTTTGTTCCGTGATTCCGATCATTTTTGCCAGATCTGTTGATTTCATTTTCCGCTGCGCCATGATGACGTCCAGATTGATGATAATCGCCATTGTCATCCCCTAAATTGTCAACGTTGTTTCTTCATGGAGCAGGCGCCCTTCATCCATCACCCAGGCGATCATCAACACCATGCCAGCGGTTATCAAGGTTGTGATTTCTGAGGAGCCAAATCCAACGGTCACCACACGGCTTCCCGGTGGGTTGCCGAAGGAAAAAATAATGCTTTTGGCTGAATCGTAGATCATCGAAAAAACAACCCAAAAAACAAGTCCCCAGGCGGTTTTCTTGAACAGTTCGACATGGCTAAAGGAGAAAATTTCCCCCTGTTTGTAGTGGCCGAACAGGCGGCGGACCTTCAGAAGGATATAGGTCAGTGCCGACAGGGGTAACAGGCTAGCGACGAACCCTGCCATCTGCAAAGCGGGAGACACTTCATTGTCGACAAGGGGCACGACGGCAGTGTTGACCGTGATGAAACTTGTGGGCAGGACATTAATAAAAACCCAGAACACGAGATAATAAAGCGGTACGCAGACCAGCAGGGCCGAACACAGCACCTCGAAATTTTTACTGATTTTTTTTATTTTGTCCAAATTGTCCATGGTGTACTCCTCTCGGTGTGATTTTTACCTGAAGCAAGGCGCGTGGTCCGTCGCTGACTCAGGATCCAGTTTTAAGTAAAATACACCAAAAATATCGTAGATCAATAATAAATTATTGTTTATCGATAATTTTATGGAGCCGTACAGCCATTGTCCGGCGCGCCAGTTTGTTTCATGCAGTCGTTGTGGGTGCCCATCCGATAGCGGAAATCGTTGCGACGGTTGCGAAAATAGGCGCGGCTGGGGCCGCGCCTATTCTGTTTGATGACAAAGTCCATCCAGGGACTTTGTCATGGCCGTTTCGCAAAAACGCGGTTTTGCTTCACTTACAAAAACAAGGAGTTAAACCTCTCCTTGTTTTTGGCTCGCCCGTCCTTGGGCTCGGGGAGCCTGTTTGTCAACAGCCAGAATAGGTTGAGGTACTGGCAGGTTGTTGACAAGACTCTCTACAGACAACCTCCTGAATGTACAGGAGATATTTATACGCGAAAAAAGGCGCGAAAAAAGACCACAATCAACAAACGATGTTCAGCGATGTTTCTCTGGAGCACGGGTTGCCGAAGATCACCCATTGTGTCAGTGCCTTAGCAGGCTGTTTGCAACAGCTTGTTCTCGCGGTGCGGCGCTCTGCAGGCGAAATGGCCCCCGTGCAGACGTCGTTTCAACGCAAACAGGTCCGCTTATTCCAGCCGGTAGGTTACCATTTTGGACGATTTTTTGATAAACGGCAAATTCGCAAAAAAGTGGCTGATGAAAAACCCCCATCTGGCGGGATGCTGTTTCATAATCAACGCGGTTTTCACATAATGAAGGCGCGGATGCCACTGCTCTATGCGCTTTTCGTCGTCGATGCCAAAGGCGAATTCAGCCTCCATTTTTTTCAGGACATCGTGTTTCTTCGAATTTTTGCTCATCCAGACATTGAGCAGGTCGCACAGGATCTCTCCGGAAAACCGCTGCGCCAGATCCCGAAAAAACTGCCTGAGCTTCGCCTCGGGGAAGTACATGCAAATCCCCTCAATAACAAAGAGAAAATGTCCGTCCGGATGCCGGGCGCTCAAATCGTCCATCCAGTCCGTCTCAAACATGGACGCCCTGATCAGATGCTCGTTTTCCAACGGCGGTAGAACCTTTTCGCGTAGATCAATGACATCGGGCAGATCCAGTTCGTAAAAAACAGCCGGCTGCCCTGCACCGTCGATGCGCAAAAACCGGGTATCCAAACCCGCCCCCACATGGACAACGATCAGGTTTTTCCCTTTGTTTGCGTTCAGGAAAGCCATGCTCTCTTCGTCAAAATAACGCGCCCGCACCACCACGCCGATACGCGACAGGGGGGCGGATGCGAAGCGTGAAAAATCATAATCCAGCCTCTTGACGAGCTGGGCGGAAAAGGGATCTTTGAGAATCCCGTCAAGGCGGGCGTGCTCGCCGGCCTTCATGGGAATATTGATGAACAGGGTTTCCGAAATGCTGTCGGTGATACGCACTTTTTCCATGGATTACGCTCCTTTTTTCAATCGTCACTTTAGCGAGTGTCCTGTTTGGTTCGTTCTTTCGTCCAATTCTGGCCCTTTTTACCGCTGTCTCCGTTCTGCCTTCTCGGCTTGGCTTCGGCCAGGCCTGCGGCGGCACGCCTTACAACAGAAAAAATGACTCAGAATTCATACAAACAACGAACCAAACAGGACACGAGAGAACCGTCGTGGAAGGACAGCCGAGTGTGTTGCGGTGCGCAGGGCGTGAACACCTGATCTGCCCGTGCGCACCGCCATATTGGAGGTCAACGCGCCCCTAGAATTTGAACACACTCAATTTTGTCATCGCAGAGACCACCTGTAGGAGCGAATTTATTCGCGAATAGTTTTGAATTGTTGCTTTTCAAAGCTTGGATCTTCGCGGCTGAAGCCGCTCCTACAAACGACAATTTCAAATATGCTGATGTACTAGTTCACATTAAATGTCAGGCTGGCACCGTGGTAAACCTGGTCGGCCTTGCCGACCAGATCCTTCAGCGGGCCGCCCGCAGTGACGTCGTCCTTGTGGTTGACGCTGATCATCCACTGCCCGGCGCTTTGCACCCGAAACTGCGCCCGGCCGTTCATCAGATAGGAAAACAGCGCAAACCCGTCGCTCTGGCCGAAGCTGCGGCTGTGCGCGGTGATGTATTCGATGCTCTTCGCCGTTGCCGTCAGCGGTTGGCCGTAAAACAGCACATCCACCTCGACCAGATCACCGACGTGCAGATTGCTCAAATCGGTGCGGGGAATGATTTCCAACCCGTGGCCGAGGGGTTGCGGATCGGTCCAGGCGCCGTTGGTGAGATAGGACTTGGCAAACGCCTGAAATTTGACCGCCATCAACACCTTGTCAATATCATCCACCTCGTTTTTCGGCTTCAAAGCCATCCTCTGCCGCCCCTTTTTATCGACATACTGGGTATAAAAAGACGGCACGGAAACCGCGCTCAACTGGTAAACGCCAGCACTGCTTTGCGGTTTCAAGGCAATTTTCTGGGTGGCGAGATCCGCGGCGTACAGATCGATATCGCTGGTGGATGCCGTTGCTTGCTCCACCTTGCACGGCGGCTTGATCAGATCCGTTTTGTTCATGGCCGGATCGTAAAGGGTGAATTCCCCAATGGCGATGCGGCCGTTGGGCGAATTGAGAATGTCATCCATGGGCAGAGCATGCCCCCAGCCCAGCGAAACCATGGAATGGTGTGAGCCGTGGGCATGGGACTCAAAACTGTTGATCCACACGGAATGGGCGCTCGCCATGGAGGTCAGCGCAAGAAAAAGACCTGTTGCAAACAAGACAAAACGTTTCAATGGAGTCTCCTTTTTTGACTAAAAAAATAAAGAATGGTCGCACACCGTCAATCCCTCACCTCCGGGCCGATCCGAGACGGCTTCCCGCGTGGTCGGGCGACCCGCATCAATGAGGCAAAACACGTACAGCAATACAAAAGAACGGCGACAAACTCCCCTTAACGGGGAGTCGCGCCCAGACACGCTAGAAGCGGTATTCCAGCGAGGCAGTCAAGGTCCGCCCCGGATAGAAGTTGTAACCAAAGGTGGTGGTGGTCGCTTCCATTTGGTCGGTCAGATTGGCCAGGTAGAGGCCCGCCTTGAGCCGGTCGTTGATGTGGTAATTGACGAACAGATCGACCTTGATGACCTTGGGCCACAGCGAGATATCGACAAAATCGCTGTGGTCCGGCAAGTCCGCTGCCGAGTTCTCCTCCGCATCGTGGTTCCCAACGAGGTCCGGATCGTACCAGAAGACCGCCCGCTGCTTACCGCGGTAGTGCAGGGTGCCGCCCACCTCCAGGTTGCCCTCCAAAGGGGTCAGCGCCGCGGTCAAACTGCCGCGGACCGGCTCGATCTCCCCGGTCTGCATCCAGTCCCAGGAGGAATAGCAGACCCGTTTGCCCTTGCCCTCGTACGGGGTATAAGTGACCGACCCGTCAGGATTTACGACCTTGTGATAGTTTCTACCGCTGGGCGATTCCCAGGAGCAGATTTTGTTGTCGCGGCGGATCGGCAGCGTCAGGTTGGCCCGCACATAAAACAGGGGGTGGTGATAGTTCAGATTCAGCTCAACGCCGTGACGAATGAAGTCCTCCAGGTCATTCATGTGCGCTGCGTTGGCACCCATCTCAAACGGGGCGGCGTCATCGCCATCCAACTCGCGAATCGGTCCGTAGGTGATGTAGTTGCGAATACGGTTGCGGTAGTAGTTCACGCCGATGTCGAGCCGGTCATTGCCGGACAACAAGGATTCCCGCTGGTAGTTGACCCCGGCCTGAAAGGCCAGGTTTTCCTCCGGCTCCAGATCGGGGTTAGGACTAAAGTAGGTTTTCAGCCAGGCGCCATTGATGTACATCTCGCCGCTGGTGGGGGCGCGCTCGCTGTAGCCGACCCGCACGTAGGGCGTCAGCCCGGTGTTCGCCAGCGTATATTGGGTGTCAAAATGCGCGGATTTCAGGTCCCATCGATATTTCTGATCGCCCGGTTCGGCGACCGTAGCATCTGCATCGGGATCAATGAGAACAGAGTGCGATGATTGCGTGGCGGCCTCACTCGCCATTTGCAGAGCCTGAGAAAACGGATAGCCTTGCGCCAGAAACTGGGGGAAATAATACCCGGCAGCATAAAGTGTCCCCCCGCCCGGCTTGATATTGCCGGTCTCAAATATCGGATCCTTGACCGTCATCCAAACACGCTGGCAGCCCGCGCCGACACTGCTCTGCCAGGGGCCGTCACCCTCCGTGCTCAGGCTCAGGGCCAGGCCCGCCGTGTCGGTGCGCGAATCCGGATCCCACTGCAGGTCGTGGAGGTCATGCCCGTTGGCCTGCTGCTCCTGTACGAAGTATTCAGTTTCCGTCAGGCTGTCGACTTTTTTATCCGAGTGGCGCAGTTCCAGCCCGACATCCAGCCGGAGCGGCCCGGTCAGGGCCGTGTGAAAATGGCCGGCATTGTCGATCTTCAGGCCGGTGGAGCCGATATCAACGAAATAGTGCAACGGTTGATCCTTCGCGCTGCCTGACGCAAGACCCGTCCAGCGTTGCTTGCGCTCTTGCTGTTCGTAAAAAATCTGTGCCTGCGGGTTCAGCCAGTCGGAAAAATTACCGCCGTATTTGAGGCTGACAACCGTGCTGTCCAGCTCCGCCTTTACCGACCAGGGGTAGTCGTGCCAGCGGGACGAACCATCCTCATTGACCCAGATGGTCGGCTGCTGGTCGGTCTCGTACTCCGCGGAATTGGCTGTGGCAAACAGCTCCAGGCGCTGGTCGTTGGCATCGTTGAAATAGTGGCGCAGGCGCAGCATCTGAGCGTCTTCCTCTTTCTGCGTCCCCAGCAGGGGAGCATCGGCCGCCTCTTCCAGCCACTTTAACTGGCGAGCGCTGAATTGGTTTTTTTCAACGTAGGCGCCCACGCCGCCCATGCCTTTAAGCCTATATTCCCTCATCACTCCTTCATCCAAGGTGGAAACAATCTTACCCCCATCAAGCTGTAGCATAGCGGCAAAATCCAGATTGTTCGCATAGGCGTCACGCTTCATATCGCTTGTGCTGAAATTGTTGCCGATGCGATAGGGATCGTTCTTGCTTCGCGCCGCGCCCACCATGACATCCCAGTGGTCGGTACGACCGCCGAGGAACACGGAGCCGGTGGGTTCCCGGCCATTGGCGTATTTGCTGATTCCAGTGGCGCCCCGGATCAGGCCGCCGATCTTTTTCCCCGGACGCAGAATATCCTCCAGATCCAGGTAGCTGAAATTCACCGAACTGCCCAGGCCGCCCATGCCGGCGGTACCGGCGCCGCCGCCCCGGGTGACGTCGATGTTTTTTAAAAACTGCGACTGGACAAAGATGGAGCCGGTCTGCCCGATATCGCGGGTAAAGGCGGTGAAATTCTGCTTGATGCCTTCGAGGGTCTGGGTGACCCGTCCGTGCCCGGAAATTCCCTGCACCCCGACGGAGATTTCCGGGCGGCTGTAGAGGTTGTTGACCGAGGTACCGGAAATCTGGTCAATCAGATCGCTCATGTGACTAGCCCCGCGTCGCTCAATGTCGGCGGCATTCAGGCCGGCGTTTAAGCCTATGGTGTTTTGCTCTTCTTGCGGCGCGGCGGTGACGGTCATCGTCTCCAGCTCCAGAGTGTCGACTTCTTCCGTGTCGGCCATGGCCGACACGGCGAGTCCCAAGGTCATGGCAACGGTAGCAACCGTTTTTGCCAGGGTGATACGGTACATTTCTACCTCCGGTCAGATACGTTAATAGGTCTTCTGTATTGACGGAATGGCGAACGTATTGCATCGGGCTAGATCATCGCCGTTTTAGCGTTTTTGCCTGTGGCATAAGGATCACCTGCGGCGGTTGAATACGGCGCATTCCGTTTTGGTTGGCCTTGTCTACCATGGCCATGACCAGGCGTTCTAACGGTCGCCGCACATTTTTTGACGTTTCTTTAAAAAAATGGATCGAAAGATGTTGTGGATGAAACATAGCGTGCCGATTTGGCGCGGACGCCGTTCATCCGGAGGCGTCGCGAGAAGGCGGAAAGGGCCGTGACGGCAAGGCACGCAGGTAAAAAGTTTGTCGTCATCTCCATCTGGGCGGGGATGACGACTGAGGTGACATCTGAGTCAGTGAAGCCATTGGCAACTGCCCCGCAAGCCGGAGCAGGCTTTGTTAATCGTTCATCCTTAAGGCTCGTGCAAAAAGGCCGTGACGGCTTTTTTGCACGAGCTTTCTTTTTACTGCACGTTAAACGTCAGGCTGGCGCCGTGGTAGACTTGATCGGCTTTGCCGACGAGCTCCTTCAGCGGGCCGTCCGCGGTGACGTCGTCCTTGTGGTCGACACTGATCATCCACTGCCCGGCACTCTGCACCCTGAACTGCGCCCGGCCGTTCATTAGGTAGGAAAACAGCGCAAACCCGTCGCTCTGGCCGAAGCTGCTGCTGTGCGCGGTGATGTATTCGATGCTCTTGGCTGTTGCCGTGAGTGGCTGGCCGTAAAACAGGACGTCCACCTCGACCAGATCACCGACGTGCAGATTGCTCAAATCGGTGCGGGGAATGATTTCCAACCCGTGGCCGAGGGGCTGCGGGGCAACCCAGGTCCCTTTGGTGAGATAGGATTTGGCAAAGGCCTGAAATTTGACCGCCATCAGCACCTTCTTGATGCCATCCACCTCGTTTTTCGGCTTCAATTCCATCCGTTCTCGCCCTTTTTTGTCAATATACTGGGTGTAAAACGTCGGAACGGACACCGCGCTCAACTGGTATACGCCGTCTTTGCTTTTTGGATTCAGGGCGATTTTCTGGGTGGCAAGATCCGCGGCGTACAGATCGATATCGGCGGTGGACGCCGTCGGTTCCTCCACCTTGAACGGTGGCTTGATCAGATCCGTTTTGTTCATGGCGGGATCGTAAAGGGTGAAGTCGGCAATGGCGATCCGGCCGTTGGGCGAGTTGAGGATATCGTCCATGGGCAGAGCATGCCCCCAGCCGAGCGAAACCATGGAATGGTGTGCGCCGTGGGCATGGGACTCAAAACTGTTGATCCAGACGGAATGGGCGTTTGCCATGGAGGTCATGGCGAACAAAAACACTGTCAAAAACAAACCGATGCGTTTCAATTGGATTCTCCTTTTTCGAATAAGGATGGAAGATCGCCGTACAGCGCTAAGCGCTACGGCCGGTTTAAGCGATGTGTCCTGTGCGGTTGTCCGCGTTGCCGGTCGTTTCTTGGCCAAAAGGGCGAAACAGCCGCAACAGCACGGGGGTGACGAAATAATCCGCGGCCAGCGCCGCCAGAATACCCGCGGCAATGAGAACGCCCATATGGATGAACACCCTGGCGTACGAAACCAGATAGACGGAAAAATTCAGGGTCAGCACCAACGAGGTCAGAAACAGGGCGGTTCCCACGCTGACGAAAACACGGCGGGTGGTTTCCCGGTAACTGCCGCTGCGGGCGAACTCCAGCTGGCTGTGATTGATGAAATGGATGGTGTCATCCACGGCCAGGCCCAACAGCATGGGGATAATGGTCACCGTCATCATATCCAGGGGGATATGGGCAAAACCCATGATGCCGCCGACCACCAGTGCCGTCGCGACATTGGGAATCATGCCGATCAGCCCGGTCCTGATGCTGCCGAACACCAGGGACATGAGCACGGCGATCACGCCCAGAGCGATAAAAAACGACTTGATCTGGCCCCAGGTGACGTAATCCTGCATCACCGTGAACTGTGAGATGCTGCCGATGAGCATGACCTGCGCGTCTGGAAACAACGCCTTGCCGCGCTGCTGGATGAGGCGCAATTCGCGGGCGGCTTCGGCGGAATTGTAATCGTCCACCTCCACCATCAGCCGCAAGCGCTGGTAATCGTAGTCAACCCATTTTTCCGCCTCGCTGCCACCGGCGTTTTCATAGAGCAGCAGCAGTTGCGCCACCATCTCGCGATTTTGCGGAATCGCATAGAAATCGCCGTCCCCCGAATGGATCACCTGATTCATGTCCTTGACGATATCGAGCAGCGATGCCGTCTTCTTGGTCAGGGGCAGAGCCTTGACCTCGTTGACCAGTTGCTCGAATTTGCGCAAATTGTCGGGATCCTTGGCCGCTCCCGGTTGATCGAACTCCAGGGCCACGTCATAGGAATAGAGCGAACCGACCTCGGTTTGGCCGATCTGATAAAGGCGGTTCACGTAGGGCACCTTGAGGCCGAAGGTGCGGACGATATCAAAGGAAACCTCGAAACGGCTGATGCCGACCAGGCACACGACCACCACCAGCCCGAGGACGCTGAGGGTCAGACGCGGGCGCCGCAGTACCCGGTCTCCCAGGTAGCGCATCAGGCGTTCGAGGCGGCCGCTTTTTTCGCCCTCGGTGACGCCGCGTCGCCGGTCCTTGCCGAAGCTGAGCAGGGCCGGCAGCAGGATGATCACCAGCACATAGGTCACCGCCACCAGGCAGGCGGCGGTGCAGCCCACCCAACGGATCGGCCGCAACGGGATAAAGACAAACGAAATCAGCGCCGCCACCGTGGTCAAGGCGCTGAACAGTAGCGGCCACCCCGTCTCCTCGACGGCATAAATCACCGCTTCTCTGCGTTGGCCGGAGTTTAAAAACGACCTCTTAAAGGCGGTAAACACATGGATGGAGTAACCGATGGACACGGCCAGCGACAGAAACACCGGCAGCAGGATCATGGACGGGTCGTTGGTGATGCCGAGAAAGCCTTGCATGCCGAGTACAATGACAATCGCGCTGACCGCGGTGATCAGGGGAAAGACCACGCCCCGTACGCTGCGCAGGGCAACCGCGAGAAGCACCACCGTCAGAATCAGCGAATAGCCGAACAGCCGCGGCATTTCCCGGCCGAAAAACGCCCGTTTTTCGACGTCGATAACGGGTAACCCCGCCGTTTTCGGATGGAGAAGATGGTATTTCGGCTGTGCCGCCACTTCATTGACGATGCGACCGATGGCCAGATCCGGGTTTTCCGCGTAATCCTTTTGCCAGTCATCGGGGATGGTTTTCATGCGCAGCACAATCCAGGTGCAGCGGCCGTCCGCCGACACGATGCGCTCGCGGATCACCGGTTTGGCATAGGCCTTTTCCCGGATGCGCCGCAAAGCTTCCGGGTCCGTCGGCACGGGCGTGGGAACAAGTTCGCCGATCTCCAGACCGTCCGGGGTGCCTGTTGTGTATTCAAAATCGGTCAGGGAGACCACGTCATCGGCATAGGGGACCTTTTTCTCCAACTCACGGCCCAACTCGCGAATCGCGCTCAGGGCCTGGTGGGAAAAAACATCGTCCGCCTCCACCAGCACGGCGCAAAAATCATCGTTGCCGAAAATGGCCTCGAAACGATCCTTGACCGCCAGCAGGGCGTCATCCTCCATGAACCAGTTGTCCATGTCGATGTCGCTCTCCAGCCGGGTCAGCCCGACGACGGAAACCGCCAGCAACGCGACAAACAAAAGCAGAGCCGGCCAGCGCCAACGCAGAAGGATTCCCGCCGCGCGGTGAAAACAAGCATTGATTTTTTGAATATTCAACATAGTTCGACTCTCTTTCGGAAGGTGTCGTCATTCCGCTCAGAAACTGTATTTGGCCTTTATCCAGATCTGCGAATTCCCTTTGTATTGTCCAAAACGGCCGTCACCGGAGCTGAAGATGTCGGCACCGCCGATCAGATGAAAGGCACCCGTCACGGCATAGTCGGCTTTGAAACGATGATAAAATTCATTGTCGTCCAAATCGTAGTAGAGCATTGCCGATAGCGTCAGCGTCTGACGCAGCAGCTGTTTGGAGAGGTTCAGGGTTGCCAGACAGGTCTGCCGTTCATCGGCCAGCGCAGCGTCGTAATCGATAATGATGTCGCCCGTCAGTTGCCCGATGACACTCCAGTCATTGCCGGGCGACCAATCCACGCCGCCCAGCCACTTGACTACGTCCTTGGCGATCGGATCGGCGTCGAGGTCGTCGCGCTCCAAGTAGCGCCCGACATACCAGGCCGCTTCGCCGCGAAACACGAAATCGGACCAGGGCCGGGAGAATTCCAGTCCGAACACGGTCAGACGGTGATGGCGCGGGAAATAGGTCACCAGCAGATCATCGCCATCAGGGACAACCCGGCGGTGGTAGGCGGCATAATCGTCCCAGGTGTAAAACACCGATGCGGCCACATCCAGACCGGAAAAATAACCGGACACCTTGAGGGCCAATTCACTGTTTCTCAGATTCGTAGTCGGTTCGTCCACGCCGTGCGTGGTGATATGGATATGGTCCGGCACCTCCTGACGCACGGTCCACGGGTTATCCCCTTTTGCCTGAACCGCCGCCTTGAACAGCGGAATCCAGATCAGTTCCGTGTCGAAATAATCTCCCAGCCACCGCACCTTCAGAGCATCCACGGGCAGCCGGACCTCATCGAGTTCACGGCTGATCGATTCGGTGTAATCGGGTGGCGAGATGATATCGGTGATCTGCACGCCGTCCGCCTTGCCCCAGATGATGATCTGACGACCGACGCGCACATCCCAGCGCCGACCCGCGTACTCCAGCCAGATTTCATGCGGATCGACACCGGTTTCCTGGTCGATCTGCCAATTCTTTTCCGCATCCAGGGAGGCGAAGGAATACAACGCGTCGAAGTCTCCGCTCAATTCCAGGCGCAGACGGGCACGCGAGGTCAGGCTGTCGTGCGGTTCATGGGTGCGCAACGACTGTACGGCATCGAACCAACCGGTCAGAGAAAACGGCGTCGATCCGATCCGCACGGCGTGAACCGTCTCAGGGGCGATCAGCAGCCCCAGACCGAGCAACAGCGGCAAAGAGCGTATTGTCCGCGAAAAAAGCGCTCTCACTGTGCCGAATCGACCGGTCACGCCATCAGCGGATCGCGCCGCGCTGGATGGTGGCAACCCGAAACAGGCGATCTTCAAGGCCGCTGTCATAGGTGACGGATTCAACCTGCCACAGGGTTTTATGACTGCGCGAGACATTGTCCATCTCCGATCTGAACAGGGTCCAGAAACCGCCCTGCTTGCTGATCTCCAGTGCCCGATAGACCTTGAGCAGACCGTCCTTGTCGTAATATTCGGCCTGGACCACCATGTGCGCTTCCTTGCTCACCCAGAGTCGCTTGCGCGTGTACATATCGTCCGGATCGATGGGGACGGACTCGATTTTCCAGCAATCGTGCCCCTGTACCGTCTCCTCGCCCAACAGGGTGTGGGTGTCTTCATCGACATTGCGGTCGCCCATGTCGTCATAGGTGAAATCACTGCCCATGAAATAATCGTTTTTCCCCGAGCCGCTGATGCGGCGCTCTTTTTTCAGCGCTGGCAGATACAGCCATTTATCGTCATCACGGCCCGGATCATCGTATTCCCACGACAAAAACGCCGTGTCGCGCACATCGGCCGGTGCCTCAAACACCATGACCGTCTTTTTGTCCTTGCCGTAATCCTTGGAAAAACTCTTGAGCTCGCGCACGCGTTCACGGCCCCGGTTGTTGATCAGGGTCATCTTCATGCGACTGATGCGATCCTCGCCGTCGGGACACTCGTCCACCAGGGTCATGATCTGCCTGCCGGTCAGCTCCGCGCTTAAACCGGACAAAGGGCTGAAAACCAGCATTCCCAGAAGCATCATCAGAATCAATTTTTCACGTTGCAACATCACCGCCGCTCTCTTTCTCGATGTGAATAGATTCCACGCACCGTGCCGTTTCACAGGCTGTTGAAAAACGGCCTGTGAAGCCCATGGACGGGCACCCTGTTAAATAAACAACGCCAAACGTTTTCTGCCGCATACATAGGATAAAATCGCCGTCCTTCTCTACCCCGAAACGGATAATCCCTGCCCCGTGAGGGAAATAATGCGAGGGTTTGGGAAACACCCGAATATTCAGCATTGACAGAGCACCAGACGGATCATTTCAAGAGAAGCAAAGAGACTGGGGCATACGGTGCCGGTCATGCCGAGGCGGCCTTTCGTCAGGGGGGGGCTCTGCTCCCGGCCGAGTTTTAGCCCTTGAAAATAGAGCACTCCGCCATGATCCGCGATGCGGGTAAAAACACGTTGATTGGCGCTGCAGGCGGCGCCAAGGTCGTCGACCGTCAGGCTGTGCAGTCCGCGGGTTTCGGCGATGCGCCGCCAGCGTATGTCGAAGTGCGCATTGATTCCGGTCACACCAGGACGCCCTCTTTCTTCAACACGCGGGACATTGCGGCCAGCGTTTTTTTATAATCGGCCATCATGTGTAGGGCCGTACCCAGAACCACCAGGGCAAAGATATTGTTACCGTACAGATAGATATCGTAATGCTCCGTTTCGTAGCCGACCTTCAGGGTGACGATTTCGTAGGACTCCCTCGAATAATCATTCGCCCGATCTAAAAACATCTCTCCATAACCGGTCAGGTCCACTCGGGAATAAAGACCGTTGCCACGCCGGTACTGGGCACCGATGTTGAGGGTATATTCCGGGGCATGGGTGCAAATCATAAGATTGGGCATGAACTCGGCAATTTCTGTGACGGATTCGATCTGTTGGTCCTCCACATCCTGGACATTCTCCTCCCGTTCTTGCGCAGTAACATTACGATGGCGCAAAACACCATGGGCCTTTTATTCCTTTCTGTGTCAATGGTTGATATTGAAATACATTATCAAGAGGCGTGGAGGGTAACAGAAACCAAGCCGCGTGGCTAACGTTGGCGTCTTTTTTATTGACGCTGCAGTTTCACATGGGCCGTTACGCTGAACGGTGGAGGAGTTCTCCCGGAGCCACTCCGAACATGGCTTTAAACGCTTTGGCGAAATAGCTCAGATTGGTGTAACCAACGCTTAACGCCGCTTGCGTAACATTGATTTCGCCTTCCTGCAGAAGCAGCATGGCTGTTTGCAGGCGATGGTTGCGCAGGTACTCAAAAGGGGAAACGCCGTAGGTTTGTCGAAAGCAGCGATGCAGTTTACTGCGGCTTAATCCGGCGGAGCGCGCCAACAGTGCCATGTCGGGAGGATTCTCCAGATCCGCGACCAGCATTTCGGCAACGTGAACCACACGTTCCCGGTCCGCGGCCTTCAGCGCGCATGACCCCTTGTCATGGCGCATTGCGGATGGGTACAATTGTTCCAACTTGTGAGAGAGCAGCTCAATGGCCTTGCTTTCCAAATAAAGAGCGCCGGTCTTCCCCTGATAGGGACAGGCCTGAATCTGGTGCAAAATGGCGTTCATCAGCGCGGTTGTGGGGTGGACGATGCAGCTGGGTTGCTTTTTTCCCAGGGCTGTGAGCAGTGGCGAAAAATAATCCTCATCACCCTGCGCGAAAGCCGTCAATGAATCGGCCCCCAACATCAGATAGATCCTGAGCATGTGCCCGGATGTGACGTCTTCGGTAAAATCCGCGCAAACGGGCAAGGTGAAAAAGCCACTGTCGCCCGCTCGGACGGGAGACGTCCTTGTTGAGGAACCGAAGCGGGTCGCAAACTCTCCGTGGAGGCAAAAGCCGAAACCCGCAACGGACTCAGGAGCCCGGCCTTCAATGCGTAGCGGCTGTGAGGCCTCCGTTTTCATCACAATTAGCTTCAGCCCGGAACGGAACACACTGACGTCCAGATTACATCCTCCCCGGCCACAAGCTTGAGGCAGATCAATCCTGAATCTGTCGGCTGTTTCCGTCAATTGCGGAGGGGCGAAGTGAATCGTTTCCATGGCATTTCACCGTAAAATGACCCTTTTGGCCACCCGTTCCGGGCACCGTGGGTCGTTGCGCATAAAAAACTCGAACGTGATTCGTGAAAAAAGCTTGGGACGGTTTTTTGTAAGAGATTCATCGGTGAAAATACACACACCACCCGGCCGGATTCAATGACGAGAATCACGCCAGGGGTGTTTTACTGGTTTGCGCTTCAGAACTTCCAGCCCTTGACGCGCTGCTGTTCGTGGCGGCAACATGGCGCTGATTAGCCACCACTTTTTGCTCCCGAAAATTTCGATCAGCCGCGCAAAGCCGGTGTTGCGTTTTTTATTGTTCATCTGCCTGCAATCAGTGACGTCGAGAGGGCGTTCTCATTGAGAACGCCCTCTCGACAGGAACCGGTTTTCTCGCCAGCATGGAGAAAAATCAGAAGGTGTAACGGAGACCGGCGCCATAGGTGCGCGGGTCGCCGTAGGCAAGCACGCGCATACTGGAAAAACCGGTAATATACTCTTCGTCGGTCAGATTGCGACCGTAAACGTAGAGATCCCAGTCGTTGATCCGGTAGCCGATTTTGCCGTCGACCAAGGTGTAATCATCTTGACTGGGGAATTCCATATTTTCATTGTCGTAAAAGTATTGTTTGCCCAGATTCAGGACATCAACACGGGCGTAGAAGCCGCTGGGATGCGTATAGGCGGCTCCGGCACGCAGAGTGTGGGACGGCGTCCAGGCGATGTTTTGCCCGTCAAAGTTGCCGATGCCGGTATCGTAATCATCATATTCGGCGTCAATAAGGCCCGCCGCGACACTCAATTCCAGACCGTTGAAAAGCCGGTAAGTCGCCTCAAGCTCCACCCCTTGGGAATGTGCTTTTTCGGCGTTGTCCGTGACATACATGGTGCCCATGTCGACGACTTTATAGACGTGAATATCCTCGATATCCATATAGAAGACACTCATCGCAATAGATCCGCGTTCAAACACGCCCTTGATGCCCCATTCATAATTGAAGGAGCGCTGCGGATCAAAACTATTGTCCTCCTTGTTGCCTGCCATGGCAAAATAGTTAAACCCGCCGGGCATATAACCTTCAGAGTAGGACACATAGGTGCTCCAGTTATCGGACAACCGCCAGGACAATGCCGCCTTCGGCAGGAAGGCGTTCCAGCCTTTTTCGGCGTTAAAGTCAAACATGGACGGGCCGGACGCACCCACGGGCAGATAGTACATGGAGAGATCGATCTCCTTTTCGATCCGCTGATAGCGACCGCCCAGCGTCAACTCGACGGTTTCGGCCAGCGGGATGGTAATCTGCCCGAAAGCGGCCAATGTTTCAGCGTCCGAACGAGACTCGGAATTCATTTCAAAATCGCCCAGATACGTGGAACCGGTCGAATCATAGAGGGGAAACTGCTGGCCGAGACGCGGCTGATCAATATCCTGATCTTCGCAATACAGACCGGCCACCCAGCGAAAACCATAGTCGGCGGCGCTGGACAAACGCAGCTCCTGCGTCCAGTTTTCATCCTCATAATCCCAGAACTGGGTCAGGCCGTCATAGAGAGCGTTATCGCCAAAATCGGAATCATAGGTGGCGTCAAATTTCAAAACTTTGTGCGTGGTTACGGAATCGAGGGTACATGAATCGAAATCATAGGTCAGGGCCAGGCTCTGAGCATTATTTTCCGTAGTCTGTTTGGTCAGCACATCAAAATCAACATGTTCGGCATCATCCCTGGAGAAATCGTCGATATCCATTGCGCTGGGCACACCAAGGCCGTCAACACCGTATTCCCTGCTGTATTCATTGGTCAGCGAGAGGTGTGCCGTGAAGCGATCCGTGGGTGTCGCGGTCAGCTTGAGGTTGAACCTGCGATCGTTTTCCCTGTTGAATTCATCCTCTCGGTCCGGATTTTCGTTCTCAATCCAGCCGTCATCCTGCGTGTATTGACCATTCAGGTCGAGATAGAGGCGATTTTGCCGCACTGCGCCGCCCACGTTGAAGGCACCGCGCACGAAATTCTCATCGCCGTATTCAATCAATCCCTTGCCGTGCCAGGCGTTATCGGTTTTTTGGGTCACGATGTTGATTACCGCGCCGATGGCGTCCTTACCGTACATCGTTCCCTGCGGACCGCGCAGCACCTCGACGCGCTCGACGTTGACCAAGGAGGCGTCGAAACCTTCGACACCGATGTGAGCGACGCCGTCGACATAGATCACGACCGGATTGTTGTAGGTGAAAGATGAGGAATTCAGCCCCCGAAAACTGACATTTTTGGCAATGGGGCTGGAACCGGAGCTCATGTTGGGTATCTCCCGGATGAGGTCGGACACATTGCGTATCCCTTTTTCCTCGAGGAGTTCTTCATCAATCACGGTAATGCTCTGCGGTACGTCGGTGACATCCTCCTCGATTTTGTTGGCCGTGACCGTAATGCATTCCAGCTCCTGCGTCGTGCCGTAAGGATCGGTCCCTTCCGTACCTTCGTCGGCCCACAAAGGACTACTGAACAGGCTGAAACTCAGCAACACTCCGAATAGCACCGCAGCCGCTCTTTTTTTTTCGCGAAGTTTTTCCAAACTTTTTCGATCCAACAATTCAACCTCCTGATTATGGTAATTTTAAATTCCTTCCAAAAGCCCCGCTGTGTTTTTTGATTTTGATAGACATTATCATCAAAACCTAACACTGCAGCAGATTCCCCGACATGCGCCACCCAAACCGGGAAAAACGCTGCCTGTGGCGGGAAAAATGCGTCAAGACGACGGAAGAGATGAAAGGCCAAACGGCGACACCACGTTTTCGCTTCGGGCTTCAGCGCTTCAACGCTGCGACGATGCCGTGCCGCGCCCTCGAATTCTTACCATCGACAGCACGCGAGGACTTGAACACAGTCAATTTTGTTATCGGAGTGACCACCTGTCGGAGCGAATTTGTGCGCGAACTGTTCTGGTCATTGGCCCTTTTCATGATGGAATTCGTGGCTGAAGCCGCTCCGACAAGAGACAATTTCAATGATGCTGAAGTCCTCGCAGGATGTTGAAAAAGTCCCATCCGGGGCCTTTTCCATGACGCAAACCGCAAATGCGATTTCCGTCTCGCTTACAAAATCAAGGACTTGGAAACCTGTCCTTGATTTTGGTCGCCCGTCCATGGGCTCCACAGGCTGTTTTTTAACAGCCATTTGATGCAGCTCTCCTCCCGCGAAATCGGCACAATATTGTACATCCACGCCCTCTTTGGCGTCCTTTTACAAAAAAACGTCGAAAATTGTGCGGCGACCGTTAGAAATGCGAGACACCGCCATGGTAGACAAGGCCGTTGGCGCGGGACACGTCCGCTGTTGCGTGAGACGACAGTCGCGCATAACAACTTCGCCCCCATGACATCAACGGATAAACGTATCAGATCGGAGGTAGACATGTACCGCATCACACTGGCCAGAATGGTTGTGGCTGTTGCCATGGCCGTGCATTTTGGATTTTTCACCCCGGCGATCGTCGCGGCCGAGGAGACAGAGAGTACCCAACTCGAAACGATGACCGTTTATGCCCAAAAACGGGAGGAAAACGTGCAGGAAACCCCTCTCTCGGTCGGTGTTTTAAATGATCTTCGACTGGAAGAAGAGCGGGTCAGTCAACTGTACGACCTCAATCGTCTTATCCCCAACCTGTATATGGGAAGCGCAGGCGGCAGCGGGACCTTCACCTATGTCGGTATTCGCGGTCGCATCAACGGCGATGCCGACGTCGATCCGACCGTCACCGTGCTGGTAGACGGTGTTCCTTATGATGACTTTTACTCCATGGGCAACAATCTGCTCTACGACGTGGAACGGGTCGAGGTGCTGCGCGGTCCCCAATCCACCATGTACGGCCTGAACAGCATCGCCGGCGTCATCAACATTGTGACCAAAAAACCCGGTGAAACCACGCGGGGCAAAGTCTACGTCGAAGGTTCAGCCGGTCCGGACTGGGATGGTTCCTGGCAGGCGGGAGGCAGTGTGAGCGGACCTCTTGTCCACAATACGCTCTACGCCGGGCTTTCGTTCCTGCACAAAAAACAGGGCGGCTATATTGAAAACAAACTGACGAAAGATCGTTATAATGATGACCGCACCACGGGCGTGAAAGGTGACCTCCTCTGGACCCCTAGCGACCCATGGGAGGTCTCCCTGGGGGTGGCGTACAGCAAATACGACGGTGACTACAGCGAAACTTACCTGCCGACTAACCGGGCCGCAGCCGCGGCCGTGGGTACGGATTTCGAGGAGTGGCAGGCGGATACGGGCTGGGAAGGGGACTGCGATGTGGAGACCTGGGCGCCCAACATGAAAGTGAGTTACGATGGCGGTGATTTCAAAATCATCTCAGTTTCCGCGTATAGAAAAGCCACGCAGGAGTTCGATTTTGACCCCTATCTGTCGCCCGTGACCGGCTATCTCGGCTACATCGACCACAGAGCCGAAACCTTCACCCAAGAGCTGCGCGTACAATCCGACGATGACGAGGCCTCCAACCTGCAATGGCTGGGCGGTTACTCCTTCAACGATTTTGAACGCAAGGAAAAACTGGGCTGGGCGCTTACCGCCACACCGTCGCAGATGAACTTTTTTAAAGACTCGACGCTCGAAGGAATGAGCAACGCCTTTTTCGGTCAGGCGACATACCGATTTTTCGACAAGGCTCTGGGCCTGACCGCCGGGGGCCGCCAGGAGTGGACGGAGAGGGAAGCCCAAAGCCATCTCGGCCTGTTTGCCGACGACACGGTATCCGATTCGCAATTTCTTCCCAAACTGACACTTGATTACCGTGTTTCGCCCAAGGTCATGATCTATGCCGGCATCACCCAGGGCTGGCGCAGCGGCGGCATGAACATGCTGGCTTCGAATACCTCCCAGTCGAAATACAAGAAAGAAACGAGCTGGTCCTATGAAATCGGTCTAAAAACAGAATTGTTCAATAATCGGCTGACGTTCAACAGCTCGGCTTTTTATGCGACCTATGACGATTTTCAGGACCTGGTCTACGTCAACGCCGGCACCGCCTATTTGACCAACGCTCCCGAGGTGCGCATGACCGGCTTTGAAACCGAGATCACGGCCCGGTTGACGCAGGACCTGCTGCTGACGGGGTCGCTGGGCTATGTCCACGCCGAATACGTGGATTTCCCGGATGCGGCCCACGGTGACTTCAACGGCAACAGAGTCATGTTCGTGCCCGATTTCAATGCACATCTCGCCTTGAACTACAACTTCCTCGGGAATTTTTATGTCCGGCCGGAGGTTCAGGGGATCGGCACCCTCTATTGGGACAGGGCCAACAGCAAAAAGCAAAGCCCTTACGCCCTGTTCAATCTCAAGGCGGGCTATACCGGCGACAGCTACGAAATCTATCTGTTCGCTGAAAACCTGACCAACAAATATGCCTTTTCCCAGGCCACTGATTATGTTGGCAACGGCAACTACTACGGCACGCCCATCACGCCTCTGCGTGTCGGCATCGGCGCGAGCATCACGTTTTAAGCGTAATCGCCGGAGCACCCGACATGACTCCATGCGCGTGCTCCGGCAATGCCGTTATGGCCGGGTGTCGATGTTCAGATAAAGGCGAATGCCTGCGGCGACATGGGTATGAGGATGGGAATCGCGTTGGTAACCGGCGTGTTACGGCAGTCGGCGCGAATAGTGCCTTCACGGCGCCACGCCGGGTTTCGCTGCCGCAGCGACCATGCCTTTGGGCTCCATGAAGCCTTTAAAATAGTGGATTGAGATGTTTTCAAAGCCGGCTTCGGTCAAGAGCTGCTCCATCCGGCGGCCCGAATAGAGGCGGATAGCGTACTTTTTCACGTGGGCCGCATGATCCAACCCGTCGTCGGCGTTCCAGCCCAGACCGATGGCCACCCGCCCTCCCGGACGCAGGACTCGGTGGATCTCTTGCAACGCCTGCAATGGTTCGGGCCAGAACAGGAACGTGGCAATGGCCGCGACCGCCGTGAAACTGTTGTTTTCCCAGGGCAGAGCCGCGGCATCTCCGTGACGGATGTCGCATTCATCGGCTGCAACGCGCTTACGGTTGCGCCGAATCGCCAGATCAACCATGTCCGGCGAATGGTCCAGTCCGGCAATGGCAGCGGTCGTCGCGCCGTATTTGCGCAGGAAATAACCGCTGCCGCAGCCGATCTCAAGCAGTCCGTCCTGCGGCCCGAGCCGCAGAGCAGCAGAAACGGCCCAGTATTCCGCCCCGTGCAACAGGTTCATCAGCGTGGCGGCCAGGAGCCCCTTGAGCCCGACCGGCCTGGCGGCCAGCGGCGCGTCGCCGGCGTGAGCAGACTTTTTTCACCTGTGGTTTGATCTGCAATGCCTGTTTTCATGATCCGTTACTCCTTTTGCCAAGAGGCATCGTTAAAAGCGCAGATTGACATCAATGCCCACGGTCAGAGGAGCGCCGCTGCGGGCATACCACTGGCCACTCATCTCAAAAGCGCGGGTGGCGTAGGCTTCGTCGAACAGGTTCTTCGCCCATACATAAATATCGAAGCGTTCCGTTTCATAACCCGCCTTGACGTTGACGATTTCATAAGAGGTCTGCTCTTTGTCGTTGTCGGCAGCGTAGTAAATTTTACCCGTGCCGTTGATTTCTGCGTTGCAGAACCAATTGTCCAACAAACGCAGGGTCGCACCCAGGGCATAGGTGTGGGTCGGCGCATTGGGGACGCGCTTGTCGGAGTAGTCGACACCGTCAAGGGTGTATTTGTCGAATTCTGCACGGACGTAGCCGTAGCTGCCGTAGAGTTTCAGCCATTGCGCGGGCAGATAGTCGACATCCAGTTCAAACCCTTTGCTGGTGGCCTCGGCGGCATTGTCGACGATATAATCGGGATAGGAAGGCTGCTCCACCTGCAGGTCGGTCCAGTCAATGTAGAAGAGCGCCGCGTTCAGGCGCACCCTGTTGTGCGCCAGTTTGCTTTTTAAGCCCAGCTCGTAGTTCCAGGTATATTCCGAATCGTAGGATTTCCCCGGTTCCGAGCTGAGATTGAAGCCGCCGCTTTTAAAACCGCGCGAGACGCTGACATAGGTCTGGACCGTGTCGCTGATGGCGTAGCTGACGGCCGCTTTCGGCATCAGGGCGTCGAAATCTTCATCCGTGGAACCGGTTGTTGACGTGTAGCCGATAAGATCCCCGCCCGACCATTGATAATCGAAGTCCTGGTGTTCGTTTTCATAGCGCAGGCCGGCGGTCAACACAAACCGGCCCAGGCGGTAGTCGGCCTGGCCGAAGAGGGCGGCGCCCGTTTTGTCCGTTTCTCCATCCTGGCGCGATAAAACGGCATAAGGATGGATGTTGAAGTCAATGTCGCGTTTGGTGTTTTCCCGGTAGAGATAGATGCCGGAAGTCCATTGCAGCGCTGAGGTCTCATCCGTGGAGTTGAGCCGCAGCTCCTGGCCGTAAATGGTCGATTGCTCGCCGGTCAGAAGGTCCATGATCGCCGCCGACGTAAAGTCGACGTCATTGTCCGCCCGTGAGTCGTTTTTTAACGCTGACGTTATCGACGTGAGTCTGACGGACGCCAGTTCGTAGCTGAGCTTGAGGGCGGAGCTCCAAAAATCCCGTTCCACGTTGCCTTCATTATCGACCTCAACCTCGAAATCGCCATCCTGTACTTTGTCGAAGGCGGAAAATTCCGCATAGTTGGCATCGTATTTCTGGTAGTTCAGCTTCAAATCCGCAGTCAGGTTCGGCGTCGCTTTGTAGGTGAGCGCCAGCTTGGTGTCCAGGCTTGTGCCCTCATCCACATCGTCGTCACTCGTGGCCGTATTCTCGTAAAAACCGTCCGAGGTCCGGTATTGACCGGAGACCCTGAGAAACAGCTTGTCCGGAACCAGAGCGCCGTTTCCGGCGACAAAGATCTCCTCGGTGTCGTAACTGCCGTAAGAGACTCCGGCGTCGGCACTCCAGCGATTTTCCGGCTTACGGGTGATGATGTTGATAACACCGGCCTCGGCGTTTCTACCGTACAGGGTGCCCTGCGGCCCTCGGAGCACCTCGATTCGCTCCACGTCGAGCAGATTGACGTCGAAACTCGGCTGGAAAACATCATCAACATAAAAACCGAAAACCGTGCCGCCGGTCATGAAAGAGGTGATGCCGCGGATGGAAGCGATATTTTGCGAAACCCCCGTGGGTCCCATTTTGGTCAGATGCAGGTTGGGTACGCGCTGGAAGATATCCTCGGTTTGCTTGATTGATTTGTCGTTGATATCCACATCGGAAAAAACCGATAGGGTGACGGGCAGATCCTGCGGATCTTCCTCTACCTTGTTTGCGGTCACCGTCAGATCTTCCAGGGTCGTGGTTTCCTCGGCATAGCCGGTGAACGCAAAAGTCAGCACTAAAAACAGGCACAGCAGTTTTTTCATCCGTCTTCTCCATTTTCCTTTTTGAACCTGAATCCGTGAACGCACAGGCTCTTATCCACCATGACCTCACTGATTCAAATTGAAATTAAAATTCAATTCAGAATAGGGAATTCGGCATTTGCGCACTACCTGGAAACGGAGAAGAAATACGGCCATCGGGAGGATTTTCGCCGCTACGGCGGTTTGTTCAGGATATCGCGCGTGACGCCGGGCTTGCCAGCCTGCGGCGGACCGAGGCGAGGAACTTCCCCGGCGTTACGCCGTGGAACTTTCGGAACACGGAGATGAAATGACTGACATTGGTATAACCGATGTCCCAGGCAACCTCGCTGACGCTGCTGGTGCCGTTTTCCAACAGATCTTTGGCCTTGGCCATCCGTTTTTCCAGCAGATAGCCGTAAACGGTCTGGCCGAAGAGCTCCTTGAACCCGGTTTTCAGCTTGAATTCGTTGATGCCGACCTCTTTGGCGATCTGGCTGTGGGAAAGCGGGGGGTGCAGATTCTGCTCGATCAACTCTTTTACCCGGTAAAATCGGGCAATATCCCGAGGTGGGAGGGTGGCGCCGTTGCGGGCGCACGGGCCGAGGAACAGTTCCAGGATAAGTGTATAAAACAGTTCATGCGCCTTGTTGGCCAGAATAAGTCGGCGAAAAGGCTCTTTTTCGGGGCAGGAGGAGATGCTTTGCGCCAGAGGCAGAATAGCGCTCGGAATGGGGATGGAGGCAAAGCGGTGCTGCGTGCCGTTCTGATAGATATAATCCCGGTAGTGCAAACGACAGCCACACAGGGATTTTTCCAGGGTGAGCCGCAGTAGGGCCGGATCGATCATCAGCTGCACCACATCGATGGCGTCGCCGCCGATTGTTTCGGCAAATCCCTGTTCTTTTCCGGCGGAGCCGATAAGAAGCCGACCTGCCATCCCCTGGTCTCTGCCGCAAATCTCATCCCCCCGCGTATAGCAGTAGTCCATACCGCCTTGCAGCCAGCACTCAAAAGTAAACGGTGCATTTTGAATGTCGAAGGCCACGGCCAGTCGCGTGTTTGCCGGCACTTTTGTCAGATGAAGATGCATCCCCGGCTGCACGGGAACGATTTCGACATAGGGCTGCGCGCACGCGAAGTGGACAACCGGGTCGGCAATCGCATGGCAGCAGGTCTCTTGATCCGCGGCGGTAACCAGGCTGTAGCAGCGCGCGGAATCTATCGTGACACGATGTTCAGGTTCACCAACCATGGAGTTCTCCTGTTCTCTGCGTTGCGGCAAACTGATTATGGCTTCCACCGAGTTCACGGCGGCCTCGTTTCAGTCGCGCTGTGGTGCAGCCCTGCCGACCACTCTCAATTTTTAGTGAGATAAAAGGATGGCAAGCGCCCGTAAAAACGCTTGAATGCTGCGCTGAAATGACTGGGGTTGGAATATCCGACGCAAAAAGCGGTTTCAAGAACGGAGTGATTACCGGATTCGATCAGCTCAAGAGCTCTTTCCATGCGTAATTTGCGCACAAATTCACCAACGGACAACCCGGTGTAACGGCGAAATTGCGCCTTGAGGTAGCACTCGTTGATTCCCACCCGGCGCGCCAGCGCGGCGATGGTCGGCGGATCGGCCCATTCGCTGCGCAAAATATCCACCGCCTCGTCAATGGCGGCCTGATGCCGCGCTCGCCCGCGCGGTTCGATTTTATCCGGGCAGTACTCCATAGAGAGCAGCCGGGTCAAAAAATCCAGGGTACGGGACTCAAACTGCAGCTGTCCGAAAAACGTATCCCTTGATGTCGCCAGCAGACGCACGGCGTCTTCGCCGATTTCGGAACGCCTCCGATCAAAATAAGCCAGCAGACAGGCCTCCGTCGACAGGTTGCAACCCGCTCCTCGTCCGCGCATCAAGTTCTCCAGGGCCCGGGCCAGAGGGTCGGGAGCGCCGTCGAGCCAGGCATCGACCATGTCGTTCGGCAGTTCGATGCCGACCCCGCGCATGGCGCTGTCCGGCCGTTGCCGGTAGCGCAGATGCCCGGTTCCGCCACGGCGCAGCCATAATTCCCCACCCCGGATTGAGGTGCACCTATCGCTTCCCGGATTTGACAGTTCAAAATAACCCGAAAGCATAATCTCAAAACCGAGCGCCACACCGATATCGGCCACTTCGTCTTCAAAGTAATCATCGACATGATAATCACACAGGCCGACGCTCAAACCGCGGCTGATCTCAATCCTCTCCATCCAACCCCGACCTTTGCCGAACGGCACCTCCATACGCAGATGCTGCCAGGGAGCGGGATGAGCTGGAGGCACTTCGACAAACAGCTCTCTTTCACGATAATAGTTGCGATATTTGTCGATCAGTGACTTCTCGCCGGGATCAGCGGATATTGGTTGGGAAGTTAAAGGCATCGATTCATTCTCACTGCAGCATTTGATCAAAACAGCACGGAATGCGCAGCAATCCATTCTATGCAAACGGGATTTTATACAGTAAGCCCGATTCTCCGCACTGAAGCAGTGATCGCCGTCACGCCCGACAACAAATTATACCCGGCGCGAATTAGGGGGGGCGTTTTCAATGAGCATCCAGGGCACTATTTTGGCTCATGAAAAACTTCTGCGGGAACGCATTTATGCGTGAATTTAAAAGGGCATTGAAAAAATCGCGTCTGAAGCCGCTCCTGCAATTGGCCGGCGGCCATGGAAAAAACGCATGACCTCTCTTTCGTTATGACAGGGCAAAGAGGCGTTTTTTGTCTTTGATCGGGCTGAGTCCGAACTGTTTGCGGTACATTTTGGCAAAGTGGCTCAGGTTGGAGTAACCCACGTCGAGGCAGGCTTCGGTGACATTGCATTCCCCGGAAGCCAGCAGTTTTCGGGCTTTTTCCAGGCGCAGGGTGCGCAAGTAGTCGTAAGGAGTCTGGCCGAACAGTTCCTTAAAACCGCAGTTAAGGAGGTTGTGGTTGAGCCCGCACTGCCTGGCCAGCTCCGCCAGCGAAGGCGGGTCCTGAAGTTGGTCGGCCAACAGCTCACGGGCGTGATAGAGGCTGGCGCTTTGTCTGGAATTCAACGTGGGGGAGAATCCATGGCCGCGGCAGCCGGAAGTGACGTCCTGGAGCATGAGGCTGGCGATTTCCAGCGCTTTGCCTTCGAGGTAAACATGGGACAGCCCGCTGTCTACCGGCGGAGCGATGATCTGGGAGACCGCGGTGTTGATTTGGGGCTGAACCGACATGAAGCGAAAGGCGTAGGGCCGGTCTTCAGCCCATCCCGTTTCGTCCGCGAACAGAGGCGGACGGCAGCCTTCCTGCTGAAACAGGCTCTCCATGGTGTCCAGAGGCATGGAGACGGAGAGCAGAGAAAAGGGGGTCGCGGGATCATAGACCGCGAGGCGGTTGAGCCCTTTGGACTCACGGTAGACGCCGCACACGCCTTTGCGGATATGCACGACTTCCCCGCTGCCCTCCACCGTGATGCAGTCATGTCCGGACAGGCAGAAAAAAAATCCCATCCGGTCCTGATCGCCCCGAACCTCTATGGAACACTTCGATTCGCTCTGGACCACGAAATGCTCCACCAGAATGTTGCGGGGTAGTTCATAACTCTGGGCCTTCAAGGTTGAAATCGGGGTTGTGACGTGCATAAAGCGTTTCTCCAATCGGGGGCTGTTGAACGATCCGACAGGTGTTTAGTAAACCAGTTTGTCGCCCCGAGGCAATGACGACGATCACATTTGATAATAATTTTCAATTTCTTTTAAGGTCGGCTGAACGTGCAGCGGTTTGGACGGGCTTTCAGTCACGTCAGAGTAATGACAAAGTCGGTTCAGGGCCTTTGTCATGGCCGTTTCGCAAAAAAACAGCCCATGGACGGGCGGACAAAATCAAGAACAGGTCTTCACGTGATTGATTTTGTAAATAAGACGGAAATCGAATTTTCGGCTTGTGCCGTTGAAAAGGCCCTGACGCGGTGGACTGCGCCAGCAGAGTTTCCGCAATCATGGTTCTCCCTGGCAGTGCTCTGACAACACGAAATCTTCGGGTCTGGCTGCGCCTCGCACCCTTCTCACTGCGTTGCAAAATCTTGAAGTGGAGCGGCCACTTCGGCGATTTCGCGCCTTGTGTGAATGGCACGATGCTGTGCCATTCACTCGAATTTTTAGCATTGACAAAGCGCTGGATTCGGTTTGACGGAGGCCATTTATGGGCTACGAACAGTTTAACGGATAACTGTTTTTCTCCACCCCCGCTTTGAAACAATCCCGAGAGCAAAATACCAAGAACGCCTATTGCTTTCATTGCGGCATAAAGCGCGTAATCGACGTCTTTTATCGTTTTTAGCATTGACAGAGCACTGCGTTTCATTTGTGGACACCATTTTCAAACTAAAATTTCGCCATATTTCTCACAAAGCCAATAAATACAGTGTGTTAAAAATAAATTGCCACTATAATACTGACGTTTCTAAATTAATTGGTAAACTGGAATCATAATGTGGATGTTGCTTTTCATTATTTTGTCTGACAGACCAATCCCGGACAGGAAAAAAGGCAGATCAACTTGGTAACACCCTTAAAAATAGCGCTTTTTAAAATAGTCTGACCAACGTTTGTGTCAGAATGGATTGAACCTTCAATCCTCCGATCTTTCTCACTAATGAATTCAAGGAGCCGGTTATGGATTTTTTACGCAATCTCAAAATCAGAACTAAGTTGATCTACGGTTTTTCGCTGATGATTTTTCTCCTCCTTGTCACCGGGTTTGCCGGTTACAGCAGTTCTACGTTTCTTTTTGGCAACATGAAGCTGTTTTACAGTGTTGAGCTGCCAAGTATGGATAATCTGATTGAGGCCGATCGCGATCTTCAGCAACTTCTGGTCTCTGAGCGGACGCTGATTTTCGCCGGCCAGCAGGATAAGGAGATGCTCCGTACCCTTCAGGATGATTATGAGACCAACCTCAAGCAGGTCAAAGAGCGTATGGAACATTTCGCCAAGCTGTCGACAAATTCCAAAGCTCATGAACTTTACCGTCAGTTCCTCGCGGCTCTGAAGGAGTGGGAACCGGTGTCCAGGCAGGTTGTCAAAGAGATTGCGGACCAGCCTGAAGCCGCGATCGCCCTCAGCCTAGGTGACGCTCAGGAAAAGTTTGAAAAAATGCGCGACTTCATCGACCAATCGACCGAGGTGCTGATCGCTGATGCCAAACAATCTGAGCTTGCTTCTGAGGCAAAATACCGCTCCGCGACACTAACGATCCTAGCCACCGTGTGCGCTTCTGTTTTGATTGCCATATTGGTCTCCTGGTTTATTTCGAGCAGCATCAACAAACCGCTCAAAAAAATTGTCCAAATGCTTCACGACATGGCAAAAGGCCGCCTCGACCAGAAACTTCTATTGACGACTACTGACGAGATTGGCCTGATGGGCCAAACTATGGATAAGTTTGTTGACAGTATGCAGCAGGATGTCGTTCGCCCTTTGCAGATGTTGGCCGCCGGTGATCTGACCTTTTCAGTTTGCCCAGTCGATAATGAGGATGTTTTGCGCAATTCTATCCAGAAGGTTGGCGAAGACCTCAACAAGGTTTTTGCCCAGCTGCAAAGTGCCGGACAGCAGGTCAATGCCGGCAGTGTCAGTGTTTCTGACGCGGCGCAATCGCTTTCTCAGGGAGCGACCCAATCCGCGGCGTCTATGGAGGAAATCAACAGCTCCATGAATGAGATCGGCGGTAAAATAGAGCAGAGTGCCCAAAACGCCAACGTGGCCAACAATCTGGCCAATGACGCACGTCATGCTGCGGATAGCGGCAACCAACAAATGTCTTCCATGGTGGCGGCTATGGCCGAAATCAATACCGCCGGGGAAAATATCCGTAAAATTATCAAGGTCATTGATGAGATCGCGTTTCAAACCAACCTTCTCGCACTGAATGCCGCTGTTGAAGCAGCCAGAGCCGGGCAGCACGGTAAAGGCTTTGCGGTTGTCGCTGAAGAGGTGCGCAATCTGGCTGCGCGCAGCGCAAAAGCCGCCAGTGAAACCGCTGAGCTGATCGAAGGATCCGTCGCCAAAACAGCCAACGGTTCTCAGATTGCCCAGACAACGGCAACCTCCCTGACAGAGATTGTCGAATCAATCACAAAAGTGTCCAGCCTTATCAAGGATATTGCCATAACCAGCAATGAACAATCGCAGGGGATCAATCAAATCAATTTAGCTCTGGGACAGATTGATCAAGTCATCCAGCAGACAACGGCCAATGCTGAAGAGAGTGCTGCGACCAGTGAAGAACTCTCGAGCCAGGCCATCGAGTTACAGCAAATGCTGAGTAACTTCAAACTGTCTTCCGGCAGTTTAGCGGCTGCGGGGCCTTCGGCACCAAGCCTGGCGTGGGAAGGGTAAACGCTGCCTCATTCGCAACCCACCACATCCGTTTGCTTTAAACTTGTCAGCGGTGTGGTGGGTGCTGCAACAAGGCACCTTCATGTCTTTGTTGTTATCGCCACATCCCCTTGCACACAGGATTGCCTTTACCAAATCGCCACCTGCACCAGCCTCTGTGCGAAGTGTTACCACGTCCGACCACAGAGTGTGACCCAGCGCATTGACGTTTTTCATTGTTCTGTGCCACCATGTTCTTCAGCGTAACCCCAATTTCTGACGAGGTCGCAGTGGCAACCATTACCTGGAAATCCTGCTATGAAACCGGCAATCCCACCTTTGATGCGGAACACCGTGCCCTGGTCAACGCCCTTAATGAACTGTACGAAGCCATCCGCAAGAAACAGGGCGATGAGGTTCTGACATCGCTTTTTCCGACACTCAATCTTTATATCCGCAAGCATTTCCAGCATGAAGAGGAAGCCATGCTGAAACACCGCTATCCTGGGATGGAAGCCCATATCAAGGCCCACCGTGCCTTTAAAAAGACCGTGAGTGACTACCAGGAACAAGTGCTGACCGGCTACACGGGGCTCTCCTCCGATCTTTATAAATCCCTGCGCGAGTGGTTACTCAATCACATTGTTAAAACCGACGGCCAGTTCGGCGAATTCCTGCGCAGCCAACATGTCTACGACTGCGGGCCTCCGGTTTTGTAGCACCAGCCTGCTTATGTTTTTGTCGCCTTTGATGAAATCGTCGGTCCTCTATTTCCCCAGCAGGCGTAAAACCCAATCCGGTTTGAACAAGTGGCTCAACCACCCCCGTTCATCATCACCGGAAAAGCGCAATTCTTCAAAGTTCTGTTGATATTGATACTGCTTGTACCAGCGACCAAACTGCTGGTCGTCTGTCATGATATGGCCGATCAGCCATTTATTGAGAAACTTGCGTAACTCGTGGAGACGCTCGTCATCCCAGGGATCATCGTTGGCAATACATTCCGCCACGTTTGAAACAAACTGATCATGAATCTGACGATGGCGTTCTTGATCGGGGTAGTCACTCTCCTCCATCAGTTTTTGCTCGGTGGAAAAGTGGCTGAATACGTAGTCTGCCAGCTCATCCAACGTTTTCTCAATGGTTTCAAGCTTCAGACACTTCACCAGAAAAAACAGATGTTTGTGCTGCTCATCAACCTCATCAATTCCGTTGCTGTACGCCTCTTTCCATTCCACCACATAAACACGACGCTCTTTCGGTTCAGTTTTCATCGCCACCTCCCTGATCGATGTTTCTCCCTTGCGGGTTCTCTTGTTCAGAAAAAAGCGGAACATTCTTCCGCAAACTATTGAAGACAAAAATAGTTATAAAATAGAGCACACGTTTTCCCGTATTATCGTTTGCTAACCACAACTTTGCAAAGGCTAGCCTTGGGTATGAGATCTGTCAATTATTACCGTTTCACTCTTATATATAAACAAAACAATAATAGTCATGTTTTAGACAGCTAAGTTCTTGAGGTTCGTGTGGGTTTAGTCATCGCCGCTAAAAAGCCGTCTTCACAAAAAACGGGGTGTTGCCGATTTATAACGATCCGCAAAGACAACTTTTCGTGCAGCGGATGATAGTCACGGCGGCGTGCCTTTTCGTATCCTCCGATCTTAAATCTGAATCCGTGGAGGGCAAAACATACGGGCATGTGCTCGTCACACCATGGACTTGATTCAGGCTAAAAACACAGGAGGCTTGTCATGCATCATACCGTTTCGGCACTGTTACTGTTACTTCTGTTGAGTGCCCCGGCCGTGGCTCTCGTGGACGGCGACGAAGAGACCATCGTGGTTACCGCGCAAAAATTTTCCCAGCCGCAAAATATAACACCCATCAGCATGGATGTTTTCAGTCGTGGCAGCCTGGAAGAAAAAGAGATCCACACTTTGAAGGATCTGTCGCGGTTTGCCGCCAATGTGCATGTCAAGGCGGACAACGTCGGTAATGCCGTCATGATTCGCGGCGTTTCGCCGTTCGTGGCCACCCTGCAGGGCCCGGCTGGAATTTTCATCGACGGCGTGGCGCTGCCGACGGTTTTCATGCAGCAACCATCGTTGTTGCACCTTGGCCGGGTGGAGATCCTCAAAGGGCCGCAGGGCACGCTTTACGGCAGCAACACCGAATCCGGTGTGATTCATCTCGTCACCGCGTCCGTCGATAATGAAACACGGGCTGCGTGCTCTGCGCGGGTCGGTCTTTACGACAGCGACGATCATTCGGGCACGGCGCGACTTCAGGCTGAAGTCGGCGGTCCGCTACAGCCAGACCGGCTGTTTCTGTCCGTCGCGGCCGCGCTGGAAAAAACTGACGGCTATTTCACCAATCTGGCCACGGACGACGACCAAGCCGGGGAATATGAGCGCAAAGACGTCCACCTGAAACTGCGCGCGCCAATCACTGAGAAGCTGGAAATTTTCCTGTCCTCATTGTACCTCGACGCCGTCGATGCCAAAGGCAAGTTTCGTTACACTCAAGGTCCCGCGGCCACCAAACGTTATACGATCAATTACAACGACCGCTACGATCAGGACTACAGCGGCAGCGTCACCAGCCTGCACATCGATTATCATCCCTCGGAGGATCTGGCCGTCCATTCCATTACGGGTCTGACCACCTACCAGCGGAATTTTGATAAAGATTTTGACGGCACCGTCGCCGACAGGGGGCGATCCGCCTTTGATCTCGACGACCTCAATTTCAGTGAAGAGCTGCGTCTGCAGCATCCTGAAGGGCAGTGGCTGCTGGGGCTCTTCGTCAATCGCCAGGACAGCGAGGTGATGTTTGAAAAGACCGCGATGCAACAACGGCGTAGCAGTGATATCGACACCCGGACCTGCGCCCTGTTCGGCACCTACAACCTGCCGGTCACCGCTTCCGGTAGTCTGGCGCTGGGACTGCGCGTTGAACGCACCAAGCTGGATGCGGACATGGACTACCGCACCGCGTCCGGCAACGCCGCATTCCAGGACAGCGAGACCTTTGACCAGTGGCTTCCACGTCTGGCCTGGAACCAGCGCATCGCCGACGGCGTGCTCTACGCCAGTGTCGCCAAAGGCTATCTTTGCGGAGGCGTGAATTACAATCTGGCGACGTCACGCGACTCTCTGCTCTATGGTGACGAGGAGAGCATCAGTTACGAAGTCGGCTACAAACAGGATTTTGCCGCCGCCCGCTGCCGACTGAGCGCCGCGCTGTTCTATATCGACATGAGCGATAAACAGGTCAGTCGCAGTAGCGCCACGCAGATGGGCGTCATGGAGATCGCCAATGTCGCCGCCGCGGCTTCTTACGGCGCGGAGTTGGGCTTGACGCTGAATCCGCTAACGGGCCTCGATCTTTACTTCAACGGCGGCTACACCCGCGCCAAAGCTGACGACACGCGTAGCAACGACCTTTACGCGGGCAAGGATCTGCCCTACGTGCCGCGTTTTACCGCCAGCGTCGGCGGCTCTTATTTGCATGGCAATGGCATGTTCATCGGTGGTGACGTCATGGCGACCAGCTCGTTTTATCACGACGGTGAAAACCGGCTGCAAGAAGGCGGTTACGCCACCGTTGATGTGCGCGGCGGCTATCTGACGGAACATTACACTGTTACCTTATGGTGCAAAAACCTGTTTGATCGCCATTATCGCGAGTCCGCCACTTACTGGGGAACCTACGAAGTGGTGGAGGATGCCGCGCCGCGCTCCTTCGGTCTGCAATTGGATTACA